>NZ_JBKFAQ010000011.1:0-204902 GCF_053345735.1 Bacillus sp. D48C | reverse complement strand
CCAGGATCAAACTCTCCAATAAAGTTAGTTTGTCTAGCATCTAAAAATAAAAATTGACGTTTCACGTTGTTTGTTTCGTTCAGTTTTCAAAGAACTTGTCCACCGCTTCAGAAGCGACTTCATCATATTAACATCTTCATTTTTCGATGTCAACTAAGTTTTAAAATTTATTTTTTGTCGTTTTTCTGCGTTTCCGCATCAGCGACGTTTATTAATATACCATCATGTTTTTTAAATAACAAGTGTTTTTTATAAAAAACACAAAAAAATTATCTATCCTACTTTTTCTATAAAAAGAACTGTTATCCTTTCTACTAAAAATAGTTATTCTGATTGTATACTACTACACTTCATTCAACCAAATTGCATTTCACAATACCTTCCCAGATTTTCATTCTCTTCTATATAAAAATTTATAATAATTATCCTTCTATAGAATAGCGATATAAATTAGTCGTAAGAAAAAATTACATCCCAATTAAATAGCCAACCAAACGCATTAATCCCTTCCTTCCCATTCAAAAATTTAATTCCCTACAAATAACAACATTCCAACGCAAATATAAACTTAAGAATATTATTAGAATTTTTTTACATTTAATTAATGAAAGATATCCATTTTTTGTTATATAGTAAGAAAGGACGTATTCAACTATAAATAAAGCAATGGAGGAATTATTTTATGGATAGGTTAACAAAGTTTTCATTAAAAAACCGCTCCGCCATTATCATCATGGTTTTTCTCATTTCCATACTCGGTGTTTATTCCGGCTCTAAATTACCTATGGAATTTTTGCCAAGTATCGATAATCCAGCAATCACCGTCACAACCTTATCTCAGGGACTTGACGCTGAAACGATGACAAAAGACGTAACTGACCCTCTCGAAAAACAATTTCGTAATTTGGAACATATCGATACCATCACTTCTTCTACGCACGAGGGATTATCACGTATCGACATTGCATATACATCAAAAGCAAACATGAAAGATGCAGCACGCGAAGTCGAAAAAGCCGTCAATACAATTAAATTACCTAAAGATGTAACCAAGCCCGTAGTTAGTCAATTAAACACTTCTATGATTCCACTCGCCCAAATTACTATCCAGAAACAAAACGGTTTTTCAAAAGCAGATGAAAAACAAATTGAAAAAGAAATCGTACCACAACTCGAAAACATTGATGGTGTTGCCAACGTTATGTTTTTCGGAAAATCAACCTCTGAATTATCTATCGTACTTGATCCGAACCAATTAAAAAACAAAAACGTAACATCACAGCAGGTACTAACTGTTTTACAAGGAAAAGAAACTTCTACTCCAGCCGGGGCAATTACTGTTAATCAGGAAGAATACAACCTCCGCGTCATCGGGGACATAAAAAATGTAAATGACATTAAAAACATCACTGTGGCACCCCAAGTGAAATTACAAGACATTGCTCAAATCAAAATCAAACAACACTACGATACAATCTCACATATAAACGGCGAAGAAGGCACAGGGTTAATCATCATGAAAGAACCGAGTAAAAATGCAGTTGCCATCGGAAAAGAGATTGATAAAAAAGTTAAAGAGATAAATAAGGAATATAAAGATCAATTTTCTATTAAACTTTTGGCTTCAACCCATGAACAAGTTGAAAATGCTGTTACTAGCATGGGAAAAGAAGTAATACTTGGAGCAATCGCTGCAACTCTAATTATCTTAATCTTTTTACGTAACTTCCGAACAACACTCATCGCTGTTGTCAGTATTCCATTATCTATTTTATTAACACTCTTTTTACTACATCAATCTAACATCACACTTAACATTTTAACCCTTGGTGGTTTAGCTGTTGCGGTTGGACGTCTCGTCGATGATAGTATCGTTGTCATCGAGAATATTTTCCGCCGTTTACAAAAAGATTCTTTCTCTAAAAATATTATTCTTGATGCAACGAAAGAGGTCGCCGTCGCAATTACTTCTTCTACTTTAACAACGGTCGCTGTTTTTTTACCTATCGGCCTCGTATCAGGAGCAATCGGAAAATTAATGTTACCTATGGTATTAGCAGTTGTATATTCTATTCTATCATCCTTAATCGTTGCACTAACAGTTGTTCCACTTATGGCTTTTTTACTACTCAAAAAAACAAAGCATCGAAAGCCAAGTTCTTCATCACGATATGTTGCTACCTTAAAGTGGTCTCTTTCTCATAAATTCATTATTCTACTTACTGCATTTTTATTATTTGCAGGATCAATTGCAGCCTATATATTACTACCGAAAGCAAACATAAAATCTGAGGACGACACAATGTTATCTATTAACATGACATTTCCAGCCGATTATAATGCTGAAGCTCAAAAACAAAAAGCATTCGATTTCGAAAAGAAATTACTTTCTAATTCAGATGTAACAGACGTTATTTTACGAATGGGATCTAGCGCAGAAGATGCACAATGGGGGCAAACAACTAAAAATAACCTTGCTAGTATATTTGTAGTCTTTAAAAAAGGTTCTGATATTGATCAATATATTAAAGAGTTAAAAAAGGAAAATAAAACTTTTGAACCTGCTGAACTTGATTATATAAAAACAAGTTATTCAAGCTCTGGTGGCGGCAACAACTTACAATTTAACGTAACAGCTACTAACGAAGCAGATTTAAAAGAGGCGGCTACTATCGTTGAAACAAAACTAAAAAGCATGGATGATCTTTCTAAAGTAAAAACGAATTTAGAAGACTCTAAGAAAGAATGGCAAATTCATATTGATCAAACAAAGGCTGAACAACTAGGTTTAACACCAGAAATAGCTGCGCAACAAGTAGCATTCCTTATGAAGAAGTCACCTATTGGCGAAATTACAATTAATAATGAAAAAACTACTATTATGATAGAACATAAAAAGGAAAACATTACTAAACAAGAAGATATTTTAAATACAAACATACTATCACCTATTAATGGACCAATTCCTTTAAAAGACATCGCAACTATTTCAGAAAAACAAACGCAAACAGAAATTTTCCATAAAGACGGAAAAGAAACAATTCAAATTACCGCCGAAGCTTCAAATGAAGATTTGAGTAAAGTAAACAAAGCAGTAAATAAAGCGATAACTGACTTAGATTTACCTAGCGGTTCAAAAGTAAATATCGCAGGAGCTACTGAATCTATGCAAGAGAATTTTACAGATTTATTCAAAATTATGGGGATCGCAATCGGGATTGTATATTTAATTATGGTTATCACCTTCGGGCAAGCACGTGCTCCTTTTGCAATCCTATTCTCCTTGCCGTTAGCTGCTGTCGGTGGTATTTTAGGATTAATCATTTCACGAACACCTGTTGATGTAAATTCCTTGATCGGTGCATTAATGTTAATTGGGATTGTCGTTACAAACGCTATTGTATTAATAGAAAGGGTCCAACAAAATCGGGAACACGGACTGGAAACGAGAGAAGCCTTACTGGAAGCAGGTTCTACTAGACTACGTCCAATTATTATGACGGCTATAACAACAATCGTCGCTATGCTACCACTCTTATTCGGTCAATCGCAAGCAGGAAGTATGGTATCAAAAAGTTTAGCCGTAGTTGTCATCGGTGGTTTAACAGTCTCAACTGTTCTTACATTAGTAGTCGTTCCAGTTATGTATGAACTATTAGATAAAATCGGAAAAAAAAGGCGCTCCCGTAGAAAAATAAGCACTTCTACAGAAACACCCGATATTTAAAACCAAAAGGCGTTATCTTCACGAATGAAGATAACGCCTTTTCTCTATCTACTCATATAATCTATCATGTTTTCCGCATACCGCTCTAGAGGTTCACTAGAATCCACAATAAGATATTCACTATTTAAAGGTTTCTTACTACCATTTAACCACTTTTTAAAACCTACTTCCGACCTCACTTTTTCAATTTGACTAATCATACGCTTACGTGTTTGCAGTCTCGCATTAATCTCTTCCATATCATTAAGATAACACTCAATATATTTATATTTCACACCATGTTTATTTGATAATTTAATCCCTTTTTCAACCATTCCCTCATATAAACATGGACTATCCAATATAACACTATGCCCTTGTTCTAAATAAGAATCAATCAATGCCCATTCAGCATCATATGCAAGTCCACCAACTATCGTTGATTCAATACCTTTCACTTCTAGTGATTTTAACAATGCTGATTTCAAAACGTCATGATCTACAATTATAGCACCTGTTAACTTCGCTATATACTTAGAAACTGTGGATTTTCCCGCCCCTGGAAAACCTGACATTTGCAGAAAAAACAAATTAAATCCACTCCCTCATTTTCACCTCTTTATCTATATAACGAATTACAAATTCAACAATCGCTATACCTTTTCCTTCTATATTAAAATGCAAAAAGAACCCTCCACTTATAAATAGAGAGTTCTCCTTTGTAACTTATGCCGCTTTTATCTTCTTCGTCGTTTTACTTTTTCTTTTCGTTCCTGTAAAGCGCTTATGCAATACAGATGCTATCAAGCGTGAAATGACATTGAATAGTAATACCATAATAATTAATACAGCTGCAGATTTTGTCGCAATCAACTTCGCATCTGGAATAAACCCTTCAGAATTTAACTTCCAAATATGGACTGCTAACGTTTCAGCTGGTCTAAACGGATTTAAAGGATGCGCAGGACTCGAGAAGTCCGCTGCTGAATTTAAAATCGGAGATGTTAAACCCGCTGTGTAAATTAATGCTGCCGCTTCCCCAAATATACGACCCGCCGCTAAAATAATCCCTGTAATAATTTGCGGTAATGACGATGGGATAATAATACGAACGATTGTTTGCCACTTTGTTGCACCTAATCCAAGACTTGCCTCTTTTACATTATGAGGCACTTCTGAAATAGCATTTTCACAAACACGTGTTAAACCTGGTAAGTTTAAAATAGTTAAAGCAAGAGCACCACCCATTACTGTGTATCCCCAGCCTGTCATTGTAACGAACACTAACAAACCAAATAAACCAACAACAATAGATGGTAAAGACGCCATTGTCTCAATGCATAAACGAACAAAATTTAAAAAGCGCCCTTGTTTTGCATACTCTGCTAAATATATTCCAGCACCTAGTCCAAGAGGAATAGATATAATAAGCGTTATAACAAGCATGTAGAATGAATTGAATAACTGCGGACCAATCCCACCACCAGCTCTTGTATTACTTGGTTCTCCAAACAAGAAATTAGGATCCCAAAAACCCCATCCCTTTTGTAAAATTTCAAACACTAAGAACACTAGCATAGCTACGACCAAAGCCGCAACCGCATAAAAGATACCCGTCCAAACTTTATTTACCGTTCTTGCATTCATTATTATCGCTCACCTCTTTGCCCAATCGCTCGAATTACTAAAATAAACAGGAATGAAATAACAAGTAAAATCATCGCTAAAGTCCATAGCGCATTATTCCAAGCAGTTCCATTCAATGTATTTGTCATGTCCATTGTCAAAATACCAGTTAACGTTGCTGTCGGACTATATATTCCTTCTGGTAATTTAATCGTATTCCCGATTACCATTTGAACGGCTAGCGCTTCACCAAAAGCTCGCGCTAAACCTAAAACAACACCTGTTAAAATTCCTTTTTTCGCAGCAGGAACAATCACTCGGCTAATTGCTTGCCATTTCGTTGATCCTAGGCCATAAGAAGCTTCTAAATAATCAAATGGAACAGAGCGTATTGCATCAGAAGCGATACTAGCAATAGTAGGTAAAATCATAATACTTAATACAACGATACCCGCAATTAAACTAAAGCCCACTCCCCCGAACGAATCACGTAATAACGGAACTAAAATCGTAACCCCTAATAATCCGTATACTACTGACGGAATACCGACTAATAATTCTAAAACAGGCTTCAATACTTTATTTCCAAACTTCGGCGAAATTAAATTCATGAATATAGCCAGAGCTATAGCAATTGGTGCACTAATAATAACCGCACCTAACGAAACCACTGTTGAACCTACAATAAAAATTAAAGCCCCAAAAGATCCTTGATCAGCATTTGGATTCCATTTTGTCGATGTTAACATCTCAGTAAACGAGATACCACTTTGTGTAAAAGATTGAATTCCTTTGCCACAAATAAACGCAATAATAGCTAATGTAATTAAAACAATAAAAATACCACAAAACGTAACAAGTGATCTTCCTATATATTCACTTTTCACGTAATTAATTTGTTTTTTCCCCTTCATCACAGGACAGACCCCACTTCACAGATTGAAATGAACAGGACTGGCCTTGCAGCCAGCCCCATAAATTTGATTACTTATTTAATTTAGACATTGGAATGTAGCCCATATCTTCTACTTGCTTTTCAAAGTCTTTACCTTTTACATAATCGATGTAAGCTTTTGTTGCTTCTTTCGCTTCACCTTTTGTTACCATATACTCGTAAGACCAGAATGGATATTTACCAGACGCAATGTTTTCAACTTTTGGATCAGCACCATCAATTTTCACTGTTTGCAGTGCACCTTTTTTATCACCCACCATGTAAGACATTGCTAAATAGCTTACTGAACCTGGAGTAGAATTGATAGCTTGCTCTACTGCACCGTTAGAATCTTGTGTTGTTCCAGTTCCATCATTGATTTTTGCGTCTTTCATAATTGTTTTTTCGAATGTAGCACGTGTACCAGATGAAGCTGGACGATTAATTACGTTGATTTTTTCATCTTTTCCGCCTACTTCTTTCCAGTTTGTTACTTTTCCAGTGAAGATATCTTGTACTTGTTGCACTGTTAAGTTATCAACTTTTACATCTTTATTTACAACAAGAGCGAATGCAATACCCGCTACCTTGTTATCTACTAATTCTTTCGCCTTTTCAGCATCTTTTATTTTATCTCCGGACGGAACATCTGAATTACCAATTTGCACTGCACCAGATGCTACTTGGTTAATCCCAGTTCCACTACCGCCACCTTGAACTTGAATAGAAACTTTTGAATTTTTCTCCATGAATTTCTTTCCAGCTTCCTCCGCAAGAGGTAGAAGAGCTGTAGAACCAGCTGCTGCAATCGTACCCGATAATTCTTGTTTTGTATTATCGCTTCCTTTAGCAGTTTCTTTACTAGTTGTATCTTCTGCTTTTCCACACCCAACTAATGCTCCTGCTACCACTAAAGCTGCTAAAGAGAATTTAATACCTTTTTTCATAACCATGTCTTGTACCCCCATTTGGATTATCACTTTTCGAATTCATTTTCTTTCGAACACAAATTCATTGTAGGACAACAATATTATGTGAGTGTTAAGCAATTTTTAATTTTAAGTAAATGACGATAATAACCCTTAAAATCTATGAATCCCAACATTTACAGTTAAAGAATCCAACAAAAACCACACTAACTATGCTGTAATGTAAATTTATTCTTAACAATGTAAATTCAATGTAAATGTTTTTCTCTCTTTTTCCCTTTTAGTTAAAGTTATATTTACAATTCCGCTGTATTTTGTAACTTTTACACGCCTAATTTATGCACATTAAAAAGAATTTCAGTAATATTTTTTAGTACAACTAAATAAATTGGAACAATTCTAAAATTAAATGAATATTTTTAAAGTACTAATTGACAGCATCATCCAATGTAGTCTACTATATTACTAACAAAAAGTTTACCTAAGGAAACTTTTTGAACTAACACTAACAATATAGAGAAGAGGTAACTTTTATGGTATCGGCTAATACTAAACCCCTTTCCGATTTTAAAACAGGGGAATTTGTACAAATTGAGAAGATACAATTAGAAGGAACTATGAAACGACGTTTATTAGATTTGGGATTTATCCCTGGGGCAACGATTAAAGTATTGCAACGCAGTCCACTTGGAGATCCGGTCGCCTATCAAGTGAGCAACACAACTATTGCACTGCGAAAAGAAGAAAGTTCCCTTATTTTCGGGGTATTAATAGGAGATGATTTCAGATGAGCAAACATCGTATTGCTTTAGCTGGCAACCCGAATACCGGGAAAAGTACATTATTTAATACTTTGACAGGTTTAAAACAACATACTGGAAATTGGACAGGAAAAACTGTTTTAAAAGCTGAAGGAGAATATGAACATAACGGAAGTACTTATACATTAATAGATTTACCTGGAACTTACTCATTATACTCAAATTCCGCGGACGAAGAAGTGGCGAGGGATTATATTATATTTGAAAAACCAGAAGTAACTGTAGTTGTCCTAGACGCAACTGCTATGGAAAGAAATTTAAATTTAGCACTCCAAGTGATGGAAATGACAAACAACGTAGTCATTTGCATTAACTTAATTGATGAAGCCGAGAAAAAAGGTATTGTTATTGATGAAAAAAAATTAGCAAAATCACTTGGTGTACCTGTAGTTAAAATTTCAGCACGTAACCGAGTAGGCATTGGTCATTTACTAAATGTTATTGCAAAAGTATCAAATAAAAAACTAATTCCAACACCAATTAAAATTACTTACAGCGAAAAAGTCGAAAATATGATTCAAGAATTAGAACCACAAATTTATAAGGTGTTCGGTGATACGTATCCAGCACGTTGGATTGCGTTACGTATATTGGATGGAGATAAAAATTTCTTAACTACACTTCAAAAACACCATAATGAACCACTTGTAAGGGAGGTCATAATTAATGGAATCTCACTCAGCCAGTAAAGCTCTTCCATTAGACTATATTATTCAACATGCACAAACACTTTCAAATGAAGATATACGAGATGATATAGTCGGAGATATTTACCGAACATCTGCAAGCATATGTAAAGAATCCGTCCAATATACAAATACTGATAAATTATATCGTTCCGAAAAACTAGATAAAATTTTCACATCTCCAATCTGGGGATTCCCAATTATGCTCGGTATTTTATCTATTATTTTTTATCTTACAATCGCAGGCGCTAACGTACCATCTGATATGATTGCCGAATTCTTCGGATGGGCCGAAGGATATTTAACATCTTGGTTCCAAGCAGCGCATGCACCTGAATGGTTACATGGCATTTTAATACTTGGTTTATTCCGTGGTATCGGAGCTGTTATTAGCGTTATGTTACCACCTATGGCAATCTTTTTCCCTATGTTCGCGCTACTAGAAAACTACGGATACTTACCACGTGTCGCGTTTAATATGGACCGCTTATTCAAACGATCCGGCGCACACGGGAAACAATCTTTAACAATGGCAATGGGATTTGGTTGTAATGCAGCAGCCATTATGTCAACACGTATCATTGAATCACCACGTGAACGTATGCTAGCAATTTTAACGAACAACTTCGTTCCTTGTAACGGTCGCTGGCCTATGTTAATTTTAATGGCTTCACTATTTATGGCTGCTGGTTATACAGGCAGTATGCAAACATTGGTTACTGCTGGCGTTGTAGTTGGAATGGTTGTAATTGGTGTTATTATGACATTAACTGTTTCTTGGGTACTATCAAAAACAGCCTTAAAAGGGGTTCCAACTCACTACACACTTGAGTTACCTCCGTACCGCAAGCCAAAAGTTTGGAATACAATTGTTCGCGCAACACTCGATAAATCAATCTATGTTTTAAAACGAGCTATAGTTGTTGCTGCCCCTGCAGCTGCATTAACTTGGTTACTTGCTAACATTTTTATCGGTGACACAAGCTTACTTATGTATTTTGTAAACTTCCTAGATCCATTTGCTAAAATGTTAGGACTTGACGGGTTTATTCTAGCTGCATTCATTCTTGGACTACCCGCTAATGAAATTGTAATCCCAATTTTATTAATGTCTTACTTATCAACTGGGGCTTTAACTGAAATAGATGATTTTAATCAAATTAAAAATCTATTCCTAGAAAATGGTTGGACTTGGTTAACAGCGTTAAACACAATGTTGTTCTCACTTCTTCATTTCCCGTGTGGAACAACATTGGTTAACATATATAAAGAAACAAAAAGTGCAAAATGGACATTCTTATCGTTTGCAATCCCTACCGTTATCGCCATTGTTGTTACATTCCTCTCTACACAATTGGTACATTGGTTAGGGCTTGTATAAAGCAAAGCATACATAGAAGGTATCCCCCTTCACGTTTGCTTTGCACGAAAGAAACCTGAAAATCATTCAGGTTTCTTTTTTTGTACATCAGTATTCCACGGCTGTGCTCCATACGTTGTGAGTTTTTTATGAATAAAATATATAGCTCCTGGAAGAACTGCCATTAATATCGTGCAACTAATCCCTAAACCCGTAAACAACTTACATCACCTTATTTCACTCTTTTAGGTAAAGCCGAGCCTGAATGCTCAATCGTCGGGTGAACATGAACAGTAATTTCAGCTTTACTAAAGTAATTTTCGCCTTGATCCCAATTCTTACTTACCTTTTTCCACTCTTTATAATTATGTCGCTTATACACTTCCCCTAACTCTAATACATCTACCTTATATTTTTTTTGAACAAGTTTAATTGATTTTTGAATACGCTTCTCCATTTCTTCCGATATATCCTTCTCTAAACGCTTTTCATTCAAAACCTTTTTATGATCACTAAAATGCAACTCAGCTATTGTACCTTCCAGAGATAAATGAATATTAAACTTTGGTTTTGTAGCATTCGTTGTAGATACTTTAATTTTTCGACGCAACTTATGAATTTCATATGTAATAAGTTGATCCTTTTTACGAATGGTAAAAAAACCTCCAATTTTTTTACCTATTATATAATTCATCCCTAATGTTTCTTCCCCACTCAAGTTGCCTACACACTTATTATCCTTTCCACGAAACAATGCTGCACCGTCCATTTGCACCCCTTGTTTTGTTAGTTCAAGAATAGGTAATACAAAACTCCGGTTAGAGATCATCTTTTCCTGTACCTCACCAATTCTTGCAGCCTCAATCATTTGGGCATTTTTCGGAGGGTGTTCAGCTAACATATCAATATACTGCGCCGGTAAATTTTCAGGTTTTGCACTCTGTTTTAAAATAGATTCTGCATTTTTCTTTGAAACAAACAAACGAATATTTCTTCTCATTTCATGATCGCGAATATATACATCTAACGTATTTTGTAAAATGTATGGATGTGAAAGTAATTCTTCAGAGAAAATAATCACTTGTATATGAGGGAAAAATAATGTACGACTAATTTTTTTAGCGATTATTCTTATTTGTTCAAACACACTATCTGCTTTCGCACTAACATTAATATAATTTTCGCCATCTCCATCACCTTGTCCACCTTGCTGCGCTAACTTACTAGGAAGTACCATTTGATACGTCCCTTTCATAATTGGATTCGCTTTCTTCTCCTTCACGATATCATAAGCCGCTCCTACTACAAATCCTCTTTCTTCTATCTCTTCTAACTCAGAACACCCACTCATAAATCCAGTTAAAGTCATAACCATTATAATTTTAAGAAGGTGTTTCATTTCCACCATTCCTTCTTTTTATTTTATATACAATTAAAACGAGCAAAGGCGCTAACACAACAAACCCCATATCTATCCAAGCTAAATAAGTCCCATAACTTGATAAAGCATTCAAACTACTAGGTATCATATTCGCCATAAAAATAATAGGGGCACTTACGAAAATAAAAATATGTTTCTTCACTTTCGGAAACATAGCACAAAACAATAAAGATGCGACGTCATAATACATTGCTGTAGTGTTATAAATAGTAATAATCCAAGTCGTAAAAAAAATCGCATCGAACCTTTCTAAAAACCCTCCGCCAATTTCAATTTCTTTCCCTAATTCAATTGTTGGATATGTCAATCCACGTGTGGTCATATACGTAAAAACACTAATACAAGTTACATAAATTAAAATGTATGACAACACGTTTACCATCACCGCTTTCGCGACTGCCATTGGCGCTTTTTTCGCTGACTTATCATTCAGCAACACCGCATAAAATAAAGCTACTTCAAATCCAATAAACGTAAAAATAGAATTTTTAACTCCAACAGCATATTGACTTACTTTCGTTTGAAAAGCTGGTAGTAAATTATTTATTTCCATTAAATTTATATTCAATAAAGAAAGAAGTACTATCGCAATTAAAACAATAGGTAAGAATAAAACATTTAACCTTAATAAGGCTGCTCTTGATCCTGCTATTCCATAAATAACAACTAGCAAGAAGAAGAAAGACAGTAGTTGTATCGGTGTATCACTAAATAAATACGTTTGAGAAATAATTGAAATCATTCGCGATTCATATGCTGTCAAAGCAGCAAACGTTAATACTAAAATACTACTAATTGTGTATGCAACAGGCTTCGTCAAATGCGCACTCGTATATTGAACAAAATTTTGTTTCGGAAATAAGATCGCCACCCTCGTCACAAACCAACCTAAAACTGTACAGATCAATCCACCCAAAAGCAAAATAATCCAACCGTCCGAAAATAAAGTTTGGTTAGCGATATCTCTTGGCATAGACAATGCTCCTATACCAATAATGGTCGATGATACCGCAAACCCAATTTCCCGAGATCCAATCTCTTCATCGCCATACTCAAATGGTTTCAATTATTTTCGCTCCTTTGGACGTATTGTAGAATCTTTTGTTTGTAAGTACTCTGGTCTATCTTTCAACATCGATTTTGGCATGCGAATAAATTCTTCTTTCCAATCTTTATAAAATGCAGGAGCAATTGGAGTTGTATACGGTATACCAACGCTTGTTAAATTTGTAATATGAATAGCAAGTGCGATCAGAGCTAGAATAATCCCATACAAACCAAAAGCCGTTGCAGCTAATACAAAGACGAAAAGTAAAATTCGGAACGTAATTGTAATGCTATATACAGGAAGCGAAAATGTAGCAATCGCAGTAACTGCAATAATAATAACTAAAAATGGATTTACAATCCCTGCATTTACCGCAGCTTCTCCAATTACAAGACCTCCTACAATCCCTATCGTTTGTCCCATCGGTTTCGGCAATCGGATTCCAGCTTCTCGTATTAATTCCATAGTCAAGGCCATCATTAACGTTTCAATATACGCTGGAAACGGAACACCTTCCCTAGCACCTGCAATTGAATAAGCCAGTTTAGAAGGAATAAGTCCTTGATGGTAAGATACAAGTGCTACATACATAGCTGGTAACAAAACCGCAATTATACCTGAACCCATACGTAAAAATCGTAATAACGTTCCAATCACCCAGCGCTCGTAATGATCTTCTACAGATTGAAAAATATCAACAAATACGAGTGGCGCAATAAGAGCAAATGGGGATCCGTCTACCAAAATGGCTGCCTTTCCTTTCGCTAATGAGGCTATAATATTATCAGGCCTCTCTGTATTCAAAAACTGTGGAAATGGGGATAAATTATTATCCTGAATTAATTGTTCAATCGTACCTGTTTCCAAAACGACATCTGTCACTATTGATTGAAGACGGCGATCCAACTCTTTTACAATGTGAGGATTAATAATATCTTCTATATATACTAGGGTTACTTCTTTCTGCGATCGCTTCCCCATAATATAAGATTGGAACCTCAACTTTGGATCACGTAAACTACGTCGGATTAACATTTTATTCACATTAATATCTTCATTTAATCCGATCCTCGGTCCACGTATTAAATCTTCAGTTACTGGTGGTTCTAAACTTCTTTTTTCCCAAGCTCTACTATTAATCACGATAGCCGTTTGAATATTATCAATTAATATAACCGTATCTCCCGCTAAAATCGCATTCATAATGTCTGGAAACTTCGTCTTTACACCCACTTCTGCGATAGAAATAAAACGATCCAATAACGTTTGAACAACGGCTTCCTCACTTGGAATTTCTTCGTATTGCAGCGTACGAACGACATATTTATAAACATTATCCTTGTCTGTTAATCCACATAAAAACACAACCGCACAACGTGTAAAACTCCCAGCAAGAGCAACTTCTCTAATTGTTAAATCATTAGGTGAACCTAACTCATCCCTAATTTCTTTCATAACTTCAAATAAGTTACCTTCAAGCTCTAACAATTTCCCCACCTAACTTCCTTTTCAACAAGTTTTTAGTTAGATTCCGCTAATAGAAGAAAATATATACAAAAAAGAGCTATCTCTTTTCAAAGATAGCTCTAATAAACGAATTACTTTTCTACTATTATGCTGTTTTTCTTTATAGATACACTTTTTGTAAATCCACTAACTACAAACATCACAATCATATTAATTAACAATGCGACTATACCTACATTTAAATCTTTTATAGACTGCGGAAAACTCGGAAACATCGTAGCTATATTAGAGCCCGATAAAGTGATATATGCAACAACTAATAACCCCATTCCCATTCCTGCAATCGCTCCTTGCTTTGTAATAACCTGACGTGGAAACAAGCTACATACAAGTGCAGGGAAAAGTTGTGTAACAATACTGTACCCCATTAATAGAAGGGCTCCTATTGTTTCTCCTCCTTTAAATGTAAATAAAACTGCTACGAGCGTTACTACAGGTACAAATAACTTTGCAGCTTTAGCAACTTGTCTATCTGAAGCAGATGGAACCATCGTTCGATAAATATTTTTCGCTAACAGTGTAGAAGCCGCCATAACAAGCATAGAGCCTGGAACTAACGCCGTTAATACTCCCGCACTACCAATAATTCCAATAAACCAAGGATCAAAAGTTTGTAAAGCAAGACGGAATAACGAAAGATCCACATCCGCTCCCTTTAACCCAGGAACTTGCAATATAGCAGCAAACCCTGCAAAAAATACGAAAAGTAACACTAAAGAATACAATGGCATAATTGCTGCATTTTTACGAAATACTTTTTCATTTTTTGCAGAAAAAGCAGAAGCAAATGTATGAGGCCACATATAAAAACCTAGGGCCGTTAATATAATAGTAGAAACAAACCAAGAAATACTCATTCCTTCTTCAGGTAAAGATAAAAATCCCGGCTTTGCTGCTTCTACAGCCTCAAACATAGGCTGAAATCCTCCATAATAATGATACGGTAAATATATACCTAAAAACATAACGATAAACAGTATCATAATATCCTTCAAAGCAGCCGTCCAAGCCGAACCGTGTATACCTGAAACCATTACATATATAGTTATAACAATAGCACCAATCCATACTGCAACAACAGGTGACACCCTTCCGTAAGAAGCTTCTGAAACGATAATCCCCAGTCCCTTTAACTGTAAAACAAGATATGGGATGATGGAAACAACACCAACAACTGAAACAATAAGTCCAAGCGCTTTACTTCTATATTTCTTCGCAAAAAAATCCGACTGCGAAACAAGGTTATGCTCTTTCGCATACTTCCAAATTGGTGGTAATAAAAAATACGATAAAAGATAAGCTAAAGCACCATATCCCAAAATATAAAAGGTAGGTGCTCCTTTACTATACGCCCAGCCGCTTCCCCCTAAAAATGTAAACGTCGTATAAATCTCACCTGCCATCAGGAGAAAAACAAAAATAGTGCCAAATCCTCTTCCCCCAACTGACCATTGCTCTAAATTCATATCTTTTCCATGTTGTGCCCGAATCCCTAAAAATAGTGCGAGAAACAAAAATAAAATAATGATAAGTAATGCAGTCATTTTACATCCTCCTTATTAGCGGGATCAAACACGTACACAAGCCCCATACAAAGAGATGTAATAAACACTGATAATAATACCCAAAATAATAAAAATGGCATCCCTAATACGTAAGGAGTAACTGAATTCGCAAATATTGGCCCAACTACTAAACAAAGAAATGGAATAAGCGCTAGGATGTATATTTTCTTCATCTCATTCTCCTTTACTTATAAAATTCATAATGGCTGATACAAAGACTTCCACTCCAATCGGTAATGCATCTTCATCAATTGTAAAACGAGGATGATGATGAGGATATATAATACCTTTCTCTTTATTTCCCGCTCCGATAAAAAAGAATGTCCCTGGTACCTTTTGTAAAAACGCCGAAAAATCTTCTCCAGCCATCGTCGGCTGCAAACGAACAACTCTATCTCTTCCATAAAGTTGTAATGCCGTTTGTTCAATAAGCTCTGTAACTTCATAATTATTTACAACTGGTCGATATCCATATTCATAAGAAAACGTATATTTCGCTCCGTAAGATTCCGTAATATGCTTCACAATCCGCTCAATCTTCTTCTCTGTTTCACCTCGTAACTCATGTCTTAAACTTCGCACTGTCCCTTCAATCTCCGCTTGCTCTGGTATTACATTATGAGTTGTCCCCGCATGAAATTGAGTAACGGATATTACGAGAGAATCTAATGGATTCGTGAGGCGAGATACAATTTGCTGAAGTTGCGAAACGACTTGTGTACCGATTGCGATACTATCCACCGTTTCATGAGGGATTCCAGCATGTCCACCTTTTCCCTCTATCCTAATTTTAAAAACATCCGGTGCAGCCATTGCAGGACCATAAATAACGCCTATTTTCCCAACCTCTAACGACGCCCAAAGGTGAGCACCAATGATATAATCCACACCTTCCATTACACCTGCCGCAATCATCTCCTCTGCACCACCAGGAAAATTTTCTTCAGCATGTTGGAATAGAAAACGAATCTCCCCTTTAATCTTCTCTCTTGCTTCTACTAACTTATATACAACCCCAAGTAATATCGCTATATGTCCATCATGACCACACGCATGCATCACACCTTTATATGTAGAAATAAAATCAAACTCATTTTCTTCATGAATAGGAAGAGCATCCATATCGGCTCGAACCGCAACTGTTTTGCCCGGCTGTTTACCTACTAACTTTGCCATCACACTATATTTAGTCGGCCGTGACACTTCTAAATATGGGCATTTCCGAAGTATATCGAACACAAACTGCGATGTTTTTTCTTCTTGAAAAGATAACTCTGGATACTTATGAAAATGCCTTCTCCACTCAACTAACTGATTTTTTGACAAAACAAGTTCCTTTGCAACATCCATACCCCTTCACTCCTTCTTCACCAAGTTAAATGTTATTATAACGCGAATTGTTAACTTTTAAAAGAATCTTCTGAATTTTCAATTATGATAAACCAAAAAGAAAAAGCCATCCAAAAGATGACTTTTTCTTTATTATAAAATAGTAATCGCTTGTTTTCCCATTTGCTCCCAAGCTTTCTCAAATTCTGCTCGTGGAACAGCCAAACGTGGATTATTTTTCAGAGGATCATTTACATATACAAAGTTTTGATCATATCCAATTACTACTGCACTATGCTCATAATATGTAATTTTCACTTCGCCTGAACTCGTATTCCATGTTTCAAAACTACTTTCAGCTAGCGGCTTAAACGTCGTATTAATAATGACCCATACCGGGGAGCCAGAACTAATTACTTTATATATATCTTGCATGTCTCTACCTGTTAAATTAATTACTTTTTCAGGAACATATTTTTCTGCTAAATCAAAGATTGGTTTATTGTATACACCATATCCAGGCTTTGCCTTTGTATAAATATTTCCTACAAACCCCTCGTAAGGATTTCCACGCAAACCATTTTGTTCAAATGGAACACGATAAATTTCGCTAGCAAGTTGCATCTTATCTACTTGTACACCTTTATATTGCAGCAACATAGCTAAACTTGTCACTTCACATCCTCGAGGTAATTCTGGTAATTGTTTAATAAACGGAACATCTTCAATCATAGCTGCTTCTTTCATTTCAGATAGAAACTCTAAGCGTAAAACTTGCGCCTTTTGCATGATTTTATCTTTCCCTATAAAAAATGCAGCAGCAAGTATAATACCAAAAACAAAAAGATATTTTAACTTTTTCATTATAAACAAAACTCCATTAATTATTATTTTACAGACACAACTCTTATCATTGTACCCTTCTTCTTACTAGTTTGCTAGAAAGATCATGTGAATTATCGCTCATAGAATTAATTATAAAAATTCTAATTATTTTTAATAAAAAGAAAAATAAATATACATTTCCAGAATATTTTGCTAAAATCAAAATTGTTAACATGGTGAAGATATCACCATGTTAACAAACATTCTTAGAGTATTTAGTCATAGTTCATTTTTTACATACTCCATTCATTTCATAGCAAATAAACCGAGTGTGTGTTGCATCCCCCACTAATGATTAAAAACTCAGAATAAAATGAAGTTCACACATTCAAGAAAATACGAGGTGAGGGGCATATGAATCAACAAATTGAACAAACAAATTTAAAACGAACAATGAAAAGTAGACACCTATTTATGATTGCACTCGGTGGTGTTATCGGAACCGGGCTATTTATGGGATCTGGTCAAATCGTCCATAATGCCGGACCTGGTGGCGCTATTCTTGCATTTTTAGTCGGTGGATTTGTTATGTATTTAACGATGTTATGTCTTGGTGAATTATCTGTTGCTATGCCAGAAGCAGGTTCATTCCAAAGCTATGCAAGCAAATTCATTTCACCTGGTTTTGGATTTGTTGTCGGTTGGATGTATTGGTTAAATTGGGCTGTTACAGTTGGCGTAGAGTTAACAACTGTAAGTATTTTAATGAAACGCTGGTTTCCAGACGTTTCTTCATGGATTTGGTGCGTTACATTTGCAGCAGCGCTCTTCCTCGTAAACGCTTTATCAGCAAAAGCATATGCAGAAGCAGAGTTTTGGTTCGCAAGTGTAAAAGTTGCAACAATCGTTATTTTCATCGTACTTGGTGGCGCTGTTATGTTCGGTTTACTAGACTTTAATGGAAAGCCAGCTCCGATGCTTCATAATTTCACTGAAAATGGCGGGCTATTTCCAAACGGTGCATTAGCTGTTCTTCTTACGATGATTACAGTAAATTACTCCTTCCAAGGAACAGAATTAATCGGAATCGCTTCAGGAGAAAGTGAAAATCCTGAAAAAACAATTCCAAAAGCGATCAAAAATACAATTTGGCGAACTCTCTTCTTCTTCGTCTTAGCGATATCAGTTGTTGTAGGTTTACTCCCATGGCAAGAGGCTAATCTAGTCGAAAGTCCGTTTGTACTTGTTTTTGATGTAGCCGGGGTCCCATATGCAGCAGACATTATGAACTTTGTTATTATTACAGCTGTATTATCCGTTGCTAACTCTGGTCTATACGCAAATTCTCGTATGCTGTGGGCGATGGCAAAACAAGGAATGGCAAGCCCAGCATTTACGAAATTAACTAAAAAAGGTGTACCGCTAAATGCATTAATTTTCAGTCTGATTTTTGCTAGCCTTTCCTTATTAACAAGTGTATTTGCGGCAGATACTGTCTTTCTAGTTTTAACATCTATTGCAGCAATGGCTGCCGTTGTCGTTTGGATGTCAATTGCCGCTTCACAGTTTTTCTTCCGTAGAAATTTCGTGAAAAATGGTGGCGACATAAA
This sequence comes from Bacillus sp. D48C, assembly GCF_053345735.1. Classification (NCBI taxonomy): domain Bacteria; kingdom Bacillati; phylum Bacillota; class Bacilli; order Caryophanales; family Bacillaceae; genus Bacillus; species Bacillus sp. D48C. Next base: position 185,495 of record NZ_JBKFAQ010000011.1, on the reverse strand, counting down.
TGATTTAAAATATCGTACACCGCTCTATCCGCTAGTTCCAATCGTGGCGTTCTTACTCAATTTCATTACATTTGTTAGTTTGGCTTTCATTCCAGATCAAAGAATTGCTCTTTATTGTGGCATTCCATTTATGATTATTTGTTACATTTTATACCAAGTTAAATATAAAAAAATTGTCACACTTGAACAGCCACGAACTATCACACAAAAAATAAACTAAATATACAAAAAATAAACTAAATATACAAAATATTCAGTTATATTTCTTATGATAAGATAGCTTTTTTCTATTTCTTGGATATCCTGGTATAACTTTATTTATCTTAAAATTTTCACAATCACGTTTTTCTCTGGAAAATAGTTTACAATGTAATCAAGTTACAAATGATATTCACCTTAAAAAGTGTGCATTTGTGTCTATTTTTTAACAATATATCAAAAACTATTGCCTTCTATAAATTAATAGGTTTATATTGTTTTATTGGCATAGTTTCAATCCAAGGAGAAAGGAGATTTTCAATCGTGCAACTAAAGAAAGCGTTTTGGAAGTTGGCTTCGCTTCTTCCGTTATCATTACTTCTGTTCCTCGGTGGCTGTGATAAAAAACTCGCAGTATTAAATCCGCAAGGACCTGTTGCAAAAGCACAGTATGATTTAATTGTTTGGTCATTCTTGCTTATGTCATTAATTATCGCAATTGTATTCATTCTGTTTACAGTCATCTTGATTCGTTATCGTGAAAAACCAGAGAATATGGACTATGAGCCACCTGAACAACACGGTAACACATTACTAGAAATTATTTGGACGCTTGTTCCTGTTATTATCGTTATCGCATTATCGATTCCAACAGTAAAAGCAACTTATGCTTCGGAAGAGGTTCCGAAAGAGTCCAAACATATTAAACCAGTTGAAATTTATGTTACATCTGCAAACTGGAAATGGTTATTCAGTTACCCAGAGGAAAAAATTGAAACCGTTAACTATTTAAATATCCCAGCTGGTGTACCAATTCAATTCAAACTGACTTCTGTCGGCCCAATGAATGCTTTCTGGGTACCAGAACTTGGTGGTATGAAGTACACAATGGATGGCATGATTATGGATCTTTATTTACAAGCTGATAAGCCAGGTTCTTACCTAGGCCGTAGTGCGAACTTCTCTGGTGAAGGATTCACACACATGGAGTTCGAAGTTGAAGCAAAAACTAAAGAGAAATATGACAAGTGGGTTAAAGAAGTACAAGAAAAGGCTGATAAGTTAACCGAAGAGAAGTACAACGAAATTATTAAACCTGGTGTAGTTGGACGCATGACGTTCTCTAGTCACCACTTAAGTTATGTAGATCCAAAATCACTTGAATATTGTGATTACAACTACTACAAAAACAAAAAATAATAGCTATTATTCCAACAGATTGGAGTGAACACAGTGAAGCTTGATGAATTCTTTGTCACAGGTGACCCGATTATTTACGGTGCAGACGCTTCTATCGTTCTTGTGACATTAGCAATCATTTTCGTACTAACAAAGTATAAAAAATGGAAATGGCTTTGGGACGAATGGTTGACAACTGTTGACCATAAAAAAATCGGAGCCATGTATATTATTTCTGCGGTTATCATGTTATTCCGTGGTGGTATGGATGGTTTAATGATCCGTGCACAGTTAACATTCCCAGAAACAACTTATTTAAACGCTGAACACTATAACGGAATCTTTACAACGCATGGTACAGTAATGATTCTTTTCATGGCAATGCCATTCGTTATGGGATTAATGAACCTTGTAGTACCATTACAAATTGGTGCTCGTGACGTTGCATATCCGTTCTTAAATGCTTTAAGTTTCTGGTTATTCTTTGTCGGAGCAATGTTATTCAACATCGCTTTCGTAATCGGTGGTTCTCCAGACGCTGGGTGGACTTCTTACTTCCCAATGGCAGGTACAGAGTTTACTTCAGGCGTAGGAAATAACTACTACGCAATTGCATTACAGATTTCAGGTCTCGGTACGCTAATGACCGGTATTAACTTCCTTGTTACTATCTTAAAAATGCGTACACCTGGTATGACTTTAATGAGAATGCCAATGTTTACTTGGTCAATCTTAATTACAACAATTATCATTATTTTCGCTTTCCCAGTATTAACAGTTGCTCTTGCATTAATGACATTTGACCGTCTATTCGATGCTCACTTCTTTACGATGGCGAGCGGCGGTATGCCGATGTTATGGGCCAACCTGTTCTGGGTATGGGGTCACCCTGAAGTATATATCGTTATTTTACCGGCATTCGGTATTTTCTCTGAAATCATTAGTACATTCTCACGTAAGCGTCTATTCGGTTACAGTGCGATGGTATACTCAATGGTTGCAATTTCTTTACTAAGTTTCGTCGTATGGCTTCACCACTTCTTCACGATGGGTGCAGGTCCAGCGGTTAACTCATTCTTCTCGATTTCGACAATGGCGATTTCGATTCCAACCGGGGTTAAGATCTTTAACTGGTTGTTTACACTGTATAAAGGACGTATTCGTTTTACAGTTCCAATGCTTTGGTCATTGGCATTTATTCCAAACTTCGTAGTCGGTGGGGTTACAGGGGTTATGCTTGGAATGGCAGCAGCTGATTATCAATACCATAACAGCTACTTCCTAATTGCTCACTTCCACTACGTATTAATCGCAGGTACAGTATTCGCTATGCTTGCTGGATTCACATTCTGGTATCCAAAAATGACTGGTCATATGTTAAATGAACGCCTAGGTAAATGGACATTCTGGATCTTTATGAGCGGATTTAACATCTGTTTCTTCCCAATGTACTTCTTAGGTTTAGACGGTATGACTCGTCGTATGTACACTTACTCTGAAAGTCTTGGATGGGGATGGCTAAACCAAATCGCATCTGTTGGTGCGGTAATGATGGGTATTGGCTTCCTACTTCTTTGCTACAACGTAATTTGGAGTGCACGTCACGGTGAACGTGACACAACTGGAGATCCATGGGATGGTCGTACACTTGAATGGGCAACTCAATCTCCTGTACAACATTACAACTTCGCAAAGCTTCCTGAAATTAAAGAAGCTGATGCTTTCTGGTACATGAAAAAACGCGGAGAAACAGTTACACCAGCAGCAGAAGATATCAAACCAATTCACATGCCAAGTAACTCTGGTGTGCCTATTATTGCGTCTTTATTCTTCGGTCTTGCAGGTTTCGCATTAGTATTTAGCTGGTTCTGGCTTGCAGCAATCGGTGGTATTGGTATTTTAGCTTGCTTAATCTATCGTTCATTCGATTATGACGATGGTTACTACGTAAGTGTTGATGAAATTAAAGAAACAGAACATATAGCATGAGAGGTGAAATGACATGGCGGCTTTAGATAAAAGCTTACCTTTGGAATATCAATCCGAACAAAGCAGATTGAATATCCTAGGATTCTGGATTTTTCTTGGGGCTGAAATTATGCTGTTCGCAACACTTTTCGCCTCTTATCTAGTCCTTGCTGGTCGTACGGCAGATGGCCCAACTCCAGCGCAACTGTTTGAACTTAAAACGCTTTTAATTCAAACATTACTACTTTTAACAAGTAGTTTCACATGTGGTATCGTAATTCACGAAATGCGTAAGCACAACCAAAAAGCGATGCTTGGATGGTTCGTCCTTACATTACTTTTAGGTGCAGGTTTCCTATTCTTCGAGATTGAAGAGTTCATTATGTATATTGGTGAAGGCGCAACAATTCAAACAAGTGCTTTCCTATCTGCATTCTTCGTTCTTCTTGGAACGCATGGAGCCCACGTAACAGGCGGTATCATTTGGGCAATTTGTGTTATTATCCAAATTTTAAAACGAGGTCTAACACCAGTTACAGCTCGTAAAGTATTCATTATCAGCTTATACTGGCATTTCCTTGACCTTGTTTGGGTCTTCATTTACACACTAGTTTACTTGAACGGGATGGTGGCGTAAATGGCTCAAAACAACAATCAAGCAAATGGGCATGCGCATAGCGGATTCCCTTGGTCACACGTTTTCGGATTTATTTTATCGCTTGCATTAACGTTTCTAGCGTTATACGTGGCACTTTACACAACATTGCCACTTTCAACAGTCTTAACAACTATTATCATCATGGCTGTTGCGCAAGCATTGTTACAATTAATTATGTTCATGCATTTAAAAGAAGGAGAAGGAAGAGTTCAAATTCTTACAATGATATACAGTTTCTTCGTTGCAACTGCAACAGTTGGTTTAACTGTATGGATCTTCTTCTCAATGTAATGTACATGAAAAAGACTGCTGAGATTCCTCAGCAGTCTTTTTTTATCCCCTCCCCTATTACATCCACATTACGGAATTAACAACAGAATCATGAAAAATATACTTATTATGACAAATGTTAAGAAAAGTCTTTCTTTATGAAATCGAATCCATATGCGTTGCTTTTCTACCTATTATATGGCTAAATAGGTACTATATTTATTTGAAGGGAGAGAACGCAATGGAACATCATACTTCTGTTCTATCACTTATGGTTATCGTTGCAATCGCGTTTTTCGTTCCCCTTTTGTTACAACGCTTTAAATTAAAAGCACTTCCTGTTGTCGTTGCAGAAATTATTGCAGGAATCTTTGTAGGTAAAAGTGGGTTTAATATTATTGAGCCAGATATATGGCTTCAAGTTTTATCAACATTAGGATTTATCTTCCTCATGTTCTTAAGCGGTTTAGAAATTGATTTTTCTATCTTTAAACAAAAAGGGAAAAAAAATACGACAAACGAGCCAAATACATTTCAAGCAGCAAGCATTATCTTCTTATTTATTTTCATCTTATCTTATGCCCTATCATTACTATTCGTATGGCTAGGATTCGTAGATAATGCAATGTTCATGACTTTAATTATTTCAACTATTTCTTTAGGTGTTGTTGTACCAACATTAAAAGAGAACAACCTAGGAAAAACTGCAATCGGACAAATCATTTTATTAGTTGCTGTTATTGCAGACTTAGTTACAATGATTTTACTCGCTGTTTTCGTCGGATTAAATTCCGAAAGCGGCCAAAGTATGTGGCTCTTACTTCTTCTATTCGGTGCCGGTATTGTCATTTACTTTATTGCAAAACGCTTTAAAAACATTCCATACTTAGATAGTTTAAAAGCTGGTAGTGTACAAATTGATACACGGGCTGTTTTTGCACTCATTTTAATCTTAGTTGGTTTATCGGAATCTGTTGGAGCAGAAAATATTTTAGGTGCCTTCTTAGCAGGCGTACTTGTATCGTTATTATCACCAAATGAAGATATGGTTGAAAAACTTGATTCCATCGGCTATGGTTTCTTCATCCCTATTTTCTTCGTAATGGTTGGTGTAAATCTAGAGGTATGGTCTATTTTCAAAGAACCTTCTAGCATGCTAATGATCCCAATCTTAATTGTAGGACTCTTTATTTCAAAACTCTTACCATCACTCGTCTTACGAAAATGGTATCCACGTAATATCGTACTTGGAAGTGCAATTTTATTAACATCGACACTTTCTTTAGTTATTGCGGCTGCACAAATTGGTGAAAAACTGGGGATTATCAGTCCAAGTTTATCTGCCTCTCTTATTTTAAGCGCAGTTATTACTTGTATTTTTGCACCTATATTATTTAAAAAAATGTTCCCAAAAGTAGAAACACCAAAACCAAAAGTAGCTATTATTGGCGCGAGCAGAATTACCCTTCCGTTATCACTAGATTTAAAACGAGAAGATTATGACGTAACGCTATATATGATGCGTCAAAACAAAATAAATGATGAAGAAGCGAAATCACATGACTTTCCTATCGTGAAATTAGATGACATCACAATTGCATCATTAACTGAACAAACAGCATTTGATGCAGATCGCGTCGTTGTTGCAACAAGCGATGATGAACAAAACTTATTATTGGCAGAACATGCAAAAGAGCTAGGTGTTGAACATGTTATTGCAAGTGTAGAAGATCCACTTCTACAAGAAAAAGCAACGCAAGAACATATCGCTGTATTCTCAACAATTAACTCTACACGTATTTTATTACGTGCACTTATTGATAAACCTAGTCTCGTTCGCTTAATTACAACAGCAAACGAAACAGTACGCGAAGTTGAACTGCGCAGCAATAAATATAACGGCATTGCGCTTCGCCGCCTCCCGTTTTTAGGTGATGTACTTGTCATTCAAATCTACCGCGGTAATAAAGCATTAATACCACATGGTGATACAAGACTACAACACGGTGATACATTACTTGTAACAGGTTCAAAAGAGCATATCGATACACTAAAAAACATATTAGAGTAAAAAAAATGCCCCCCACATAATTGAGGGGCATTTTTTAATTTTCATATGGTAAAATGTTACTATCACATATTATGAGGATGGATTACATTATGTCTATTGTAACTTTAGCTCTCTTATTATTAGCAGAAGTACTCGTCGCCATTATTCTCATCGGTGTTAGCATTGAAATTTGCAGCTATGGTTGGAAAAAATCAAATGGAGTTAAATACTCATGCCTTTTTCTTTCACTCCTTCTAGGAACCGCTAGTATACTCGGCCTTCTCGCTGCACCTGCATACTTCTTTATACAACTTATAGAAAAAGGTTTATAAGAAAGGATGATAATATGATTACTGTGCAGTATATTGATGCATCCGAGACACACTTATTACGCCAAGCGGTGTTGCGTCCCAATCAGTCCCTAGCAGACTGTAAATACTCTTCTGACTACGAAAAAGACACATTCCACTTAGGTGCCTTTATAAACGATGAGTTAATTAGCATCGCTTCCTTCTCAAAAGAAATATATCCTGATTTGCAAAATGGTATCCATTATAGACTACGAGGAATGGCAACATTACCTAACTTTCGGAACAAAAGAGCTGGAAGCTCCTTAATTCAGACGGCAGAACAAATTTTAAAAGAACGGAAAGCAAACATTCTATGGTGTAATGGCCGTATTACTGTAACTGACTATTACAAGCGATTAGACTTTCAGGAGCATGGTGAAATCTTTGAAATTGAACCGATTGGCCTTCATAAAGTTTTGTATAAAAAGATATAAGAAAAGCTTTCCTCAATACGGGAAAGCTTTTCTTATATTTCAATCTTCACTTTTTATCTTTTTCATATATATGTAGATAAATAAACTAGGAACTAAAAAACAAGCAAACATAATAAGTGCTGTTATACTTATTTCTTTTATCGAGATATCTGGTGTTACAATGATACAAACAGCTAATATCCCAATAATAATACCTACTGGAATTAATAATAATTTCATGAAATAGCTACGTGACACTCCGCCTGTGTGCTCATATACCTCTACAGAATGTTTTAAATTTAAGAAGTTAATAACTACGATCCCGCCAATAAATATCATTAATAAATCCGAAACACTTTCATATCCTGCCTCTTGCAAGACATAGCGGTAAAAGATGATAGCTAGTATGACGATATTTTGTAAGATGAAAGCCAATCTAATATGTTTTAACCCTTCAATCATTAAACGTTCATCTTTCACGATTTTCATCCTATCACTCCTTTTCCTCCCAAAACAACTCATTCAACGTTTTATCTACTGCATAACAAATTTTCAAACATAAATCTAAAGATGGATTGTATTTCCCCTTCTCAATTAAACTAATCGTTTGCCTTGTAACGCCTACTTTTTCTGCTAATTGTTGCTGTGTTAAATCTAACTGAACACGCGCGACTTTTATTTTACTTACAGCCATTCATGTTCCTCCTCCACCTTTATTGTAACATATATATTCCTTTAAGTAATTTATATTTTACAAAACCAATTAAGTTTTCACCTTATTCCAATTAGTGCGGGCTAATACACAGTGGGGATCCTCCCTACTGCCTATAGTCTCACTTTATTATACACAAAAAAGGAGCCTCTCATAAGAAGCTCCCTCTCCTATATCTATATTATAAGAATAAATGACATCCAAATAAAATTGTAAATAAGTATAGTAATGGATGTACTTCCTTTCCTTTACCCTTCACAATTTTCAAAACTGGATATACTAAAAATCCAATTGCGATTCCATTTGCAATACTAGATGTTAACGGAATACCTATAAAAATCAAAAATGCTGGTAACGCATCTTCAAATTCATTCCAATTAATATCTCGAATGCTTTGTGCCATTAAACTACCTACTATAATTAATGAAGGAGCTGTAATAGCGGCCACACTTGATAAAGAAGCAATAACAGGACTGAAAAATGCCGTTATAATTGTTAGACCAACAACTACAATCCCTGTTAATCCAGTTTTCCCACCTGCAGCAATACCTGCTGACGATTCAATCGTCGCTGCTGTTGGGCTTGTTCCAAAGATAGAACCTGTAGTCCCTCCAATTGCATCTGCAATAAACGCTTTACCAAAACGCTTCTCTGTATTGTCTGTAATTAAACCTGCTTGTTTAATTAAACCAAGTAATGCACCTGTTGTATCGAATAAAAGTACAAGTAAAAATGAAAATACAACACCATATAATCCGTATTCAATTACATCTGAAAATGCATTGGTTGGGTTTGAAACGATAATACCCTCTGGCAAATGAGGCATCGCCACAATTTTATCAGCAAACTTCAATTGCCCTGTAAAGAAGGCGATAATTCCTGTCACAATCATACTAATAAATAATGCACCACTCACACGTAATGCCATTAATATCGCCGCTAATATTAAACCAATTAAAGTTAAAATAACAGCTGGAGAATGAAAATCACCAATCGTAACTAAATTAGACGGATGATCTACGATAATTCCAGAAAGGCGCAATCCAATAAAAGCAATAAATAGTCCAATTCCACCTGCAATTGCATGCTTTAAACTATCAGGAATTGCTAAAATTAACTTTTGCCTAAACGAAGTAAAAGATAATAAAAGAAAAATAATCCCCGTTACAAATACAGCTGAAAAGGCAACTACATATGTAATCCCTTCTGCCTTCTGTACAACAGAATAAGCAAAATATGCATTCATTCCCATAGCTGGAGCAATAACAATCGGGTAATTCGCGAAAATTGCCATACCTACTGTTCCAACAACGGTGGCAATAATTGTTGCTGTAAACGCTTGGTCAAATGGTACACCTGCATCAGATAATATTTTTGGATTGATGACAAGAATATACGCAAATGTAAAAAAAGTTGTGATGCCAGCTAAAAACTCTTGCTTCACAGAAGTGTTATATTTTTGTAATTGAAACATGCTTATGTACCCTTCCTACACCTGAATTATTATCACACATTCTTTTCTTACTAGTATGTGAGAAAATATAATACTTAATCTTAACAATCAATAAAAAGAAGAGTCAATATATTCCCTAATAGTTCGAATTTTAAGTTTAAGTCTGACAAGTACAGATGTAGTACAGTTCATTATGATTATTTTTGTAGCATAACAGATAGAAATGTTTTATAATTTGAAATAGTTAAATATTTAGCAAACGCATTCAAATATCGTTCACTCTACAAGGGGGATTCTTCTTATGCAGCACACAAACAAATCTGGAACTTTAAATCGTGGTTTAAAAGAACGACATATTACTTTAATGTCACTTGGCTCAGCTATTGGTGTTGGGCTATTTTTAGGATCCGCTTCCGCTATTAAACTAGCCGGTCCTTCTATTTTACTAGGCTATATGATTGCCGGACTCGTTATTTTTTTCATTATGCGAGCTCTCGGGGAAATGGCAATTGAACAACCTGTTGCCGGTTCTTTTAGTAAATATGCATATGATTATATCAGCCCACTCGCTGGTTATATTACTGGTTGGAATTACTGGTTCTTATGGGTTGTTACTTGTATGGCTGAAATTACAGCAGCTGGTATTTACATGCAGTACTGGTTCCCAGATATCCCGCGCTGGACTTGGGCATTACTTGCTCTATTGTTAATGAGCGCTTTTAACTTCTTATCGGTAAAAGTATTTGGAGAACTTGAGTTTTGGTTTGCTCTCATTAAAATTGTCACAATTATCTGTATGATAGTAGTCGGAGCTGGTATTATTTTATTCGGATTCGGAAACGGTGGTATCGCTACTGGTATTTCAAACCTTTGGTCACATGGTGGCTGGTTCCCAAATGGTTTTTCTGGGTTACTACTCTCCATGCAGATGGTACTATTCGCTTATTTAGGCGTTGAATTAATCGGTGTTACAGCTGGTGAAGCTCAAAATCCGAAGAAAACACTCGCAAAAGCAATTGATAACGTGTTTTGGAGAATATTACTGTTCTACGTAGGAGCTCTATTCGTTATGATGGCAATTTATCCATGGAACGAACTTGGTGAGAAAGGAAGCCCATTCGTATTAACATTCCAGCAAATTGGTATCGCAAAAGCAGCAGGTATTATTAATTTTGTCGTATTAACAGCAGCTCTTTCTTCTTGTAACGGTGGTTTATTTAGTACAGGCCGTATGCTATTTACATTAGCTCAGCAGAAAAAAGCTCCTGAAAGATTTGGTCGTTTAAATAAAAACGGCATTCCAAGCCAAGGAATTGTAGCAACTGCTATCGTTTTACTCATTGGTGTTATATTAAACTATCTCGTACCTGCAAAGGTATTTACATGGCTTACTAGCATTTCAACTTTCGGCGCAATTTGGACTTGGGGAATTATATTAGTTGCTCAAATTAAATTCCGTAAAAGCTTACCTACTCAAAATAAACAAAAGTTATCATATAAAATGCCTTTATACCCATTAAGCTCATATTTCTCACTCGTTTTCCTTGTATTAGTACTAGGTATAATGGCGTATTCAGAAGATACACGAATTGCATTGATTGTCGGCCCAATTTGGCTTATCGGCTTAGCAATCGTATATTACATGAAAGGGTTTCATAAGATTGATGAAACACCTAACTCAAAAATTAGTTAAGCAAAACACCCCTTCCTTATTACTTGGAAGGGGTGTTTTTATATCTATATAAATATTTCTCAACAAAATTCACGGTATTTTTACAATCTTTTAATATTTTTTATGTTTTCCGTCTTTATTTTTACAGAAAAATAAATTACATTATTAAAGCACATATATTTATTATTAGGGGGATTCTTCTATGAAGAATAAAAAATGGATTACATTTTCTTTAGCAACAGCAATTACACTAAGTATAGGGACCTCGTTCATACCGTCTACTTATGCCGAAAGCTCTGTAGACCCAGCTCCTGAAATTGCTGCAAAAGTTGTAAATCAAAACAATGGGAAGAAAGTATTATTCGATAATACACACGGTCAAACTGCTGGGACAGCTGACTGGGTTATTGACGGCGGCTTTTCTGACTTCGGAAACGGCATTGCAAAAAACGGATATCACGTAAAAGAACTTCGTAAATCAACACCTATTACGTACGAAGACTTAAATGGTTACAATGTATTTATCGTTCCAGAAGCTAATATTCCTTACAAAAAATCTGAGCAGGACGCTATGTTACAATATGTAAAAAATGGTGGTAGTATCTTCTTTATTGCCGATCATTACAATGCGGATCGTAATAAAAATCGCTGGGACTCTTCTGAAGTATTTAATGGATATAGACGCGGTGCTTGGGATAATCCAGCAAAAGGAATGTCTAATGAAGAAGCAAATTCACAAGCTATGCAAGGAGTAGAAAGCTCTGATTGGCTATCTGACAACTTCGGTATTCGCTTCCGCTACAATGCACTTGGTGATGTTTCAGCGAAAACAATTGTATCGCCTGAACAATCTTTCGGAATTACAAAAGGTGTTTCTTCTGTAGCAATGCATGCTGGTTCTACTCTAGCAATTACAAACCCAAAACTAGCAAAAGGACTTGTTTACCTTCCAGAAAATCCATCAAAATGGAATAACGCTGTTGATAGTGGCGTTTATAATGGCGGTGGTATTGCAGAAGGCCCATATGCTGCAATTGCAAAAATAGGACTTGGAAAAGCTGCCTTTATTGGTGACTCTTCTCCTGTTGAAGATGCAACGCCAAAGTACGTTCGTGAAGATTCTGGCCAAACAAAGAAAACTTACGATGGTTATAAAGAAGAAAACGATGCGATTTTATTAGAAAACATCGTAAATTGGTTATCGAATAAAGAGACATTTACAAGTTTAGATCAAGTAAATGGTTTACAACTTGATTCACCTACAGCTCTACAAACATTTGAACAGCCAAGCTTATCAACAGAACCACAACCTGAACCTTGGAGTGCACCAAATGCAGGTTATCAATGGTTTAATACAAATACTTTTAAACCAGGTTCATACGGTTATAACGGTGCGGTAACAACAAGCGACTACGTCGTTACACACCCTAGCATTCTACCAAACAATGAAATTTTCCAAATGAAGATTCAAGTAAACAACTTACTACCTAATACAACTTATAACAACTATTCTTTAGGTATATTCACTACTGGTGGAACACAAGTAGCAAAAGTTCAAAATACAAACGGCACTTGGCCATCTGCTTTCGGATATAGTAGTGCATTCTCTTTCACAACAAACAGCTTAGGCTCTGCTGAAAAAGTTGTAAATGTACAGATTGATTCAAATACAACTGGACAAGCAACGCTTCGTCTACGTCAAAATACAACAGCGAAATATAATGAAACTGTAACGATTAATAAAAAATAATGAAAAAGGCAATCCATACATGGATTGCCTTCTTTTCACTTCTCTTCTTTTGAGAAAAACATTCTTGAAATAACGATACCTATACTACCGACGATTAGGAATAACACTGCCCTAATCATCATCGAAACCTCCGGTAAGTCAAGTAGGAATAACTTCCCTACCGTTACTACTAATACGATTAATCCAGCATATAATATTTCATTCATCTGTCTATAACGGCCAAACCAAACTGCAAATAACGCATATATCATCCATAATAACGATACAGATACGCTAATTATACTTCCATCTGTAGAAAGAACTTCACCAATTCTAGTAATTGTAATAAATACAATGACCATTAACCAGTAGAGCGCTATAGAGTACACATACTTACCAAAACTCGCTAACACTTCTTTCGCTTGTCTCATGCAATAATAGAATGTTCCTATTAAAATAATATGAGCAACAAAGCCTGCCGAAATAAATTGATCAAACGGACTAAAAATCGTTTGTATCATTCCAATCGCGTAAATCGTTGCACTAACATACAATTTTATCTGTTGTTTTCCTTTAATAGAAGTAACCATTCCAAGGAAACCTTGTAATAATAGTACGATCGCTGCATTTACTAAACTATACTCGTATAAAATCGCTAAACTAAATGCTCCCATTGTGAAACCAAATAAGAGATTTGTAAATGTAGAATGTCTATTCTTCCTATACTCAAGCACAAACATAGCAGCGTGCACAATTGCACTAATAATTAATCCCCATGTTGTAAAATCAGGTATTTTTGAAATAGCTAGTATAAAGAACACTGCATTCGCACTAAATATCGCCAAACGCGGTTCTGGTATAAAACTTCTCTCCGTAAACATATGCCAAAATAATAGTAAATGAATCAAACCATATACAATCGTTAACTGTATTTGCAAGTTCTCTACTAATATTGACATAACAGCAAAGAAGACAAAAAGAACAATGGCCGCAACAGCGTAAGAAATCATATATAAATATTTATAACGATTTTTCAATCCATACCATAATAAACTAAGTGTTAACACTGTCTCATATCCAAAGAAAATATAAGGATTAGGAGTCGTACTATTTAACAAGAATGGCACGAAGAACGCTCCTACCGCTACGAAGATAGTAAGGTATTCCGAGTTATATCTTTTCGCTAAATAAATCCCTAAAATAACCCATGTAATATTAAAGAGAAACGCGATACTTGCCGGAATAAATGCATACAAATAATGTGCCGCAAACGTCGTTAAAACAATCCCCGAAATACTTCCTCCAACCAATACTAATCCTAACGCCTGCCGCTCTCTTTTAATTTGAATATCTCCTATATAATACAAACCGATAGATAATGCGATACCAAACACAATTCGTATTGCTGGTGTTAATAAACCAGCATCTACCCCTGCTTTAAATAACCAGATCACTCCAAGCAACATAATACCGACAAATACACGCGGTAACCACGTTTGACAAAACTTAATAATATTAAATGGCTCTGGTTTAAAAGCAGATATATCTACTTGTTTTACCTCACATTCTTGCAAAGGCTCTTTTATCTTAACTATTTCTTCTTTTGGCTTTTCCTCCATTACCGTTTCAATATATTCTTTCTTATCCTTACTAACATGTTGCTGAGCGTTTTCTACTTCTATTTCCCTTTGCTTCACCTTTAATTCAGCAAGTGCTTCTTGAATCGTTTCAATTGCCGTTTCGAGTGCTTCTATTTTCTTATCCAAATCCTTCTTCATATGCTACCCCCTTATTCGTAACTCTCATTAAACCTATATATTACCAATTACCTTTATCATACTCTTAGTCTATTCATTTTCAATAGTATTTTTCCAAAAAAAGAAAGGTGTCTTCCCAAAATAGGAAAACACCTTTTTACTCATTTATTCTTATTTAAAGCAATGCTAACGATGAAACCAAGACACATGCCTACAATAGCTGGAACAATCCATCCAACACCTTCTGTATAAAACGGAATGTATTTTAATACTGACGTCCACTGATTCATCATTACATTTTTATTTAAAATATCAATTGCACTAAATATTGCTACAATCCAAACAGTTACTGTATATACGTATGCATACTTCCCAATATACTTATGGAATAACCCTAGAATAATAAGCGTTAATGCAATTGGATAAATAAATCCAAGAATTGGTACTGATACTTTTAAAATTTGCGTTAATCCTAAATTAGCTAAGATCATACTAACAACGCTTACTATAAATGCCCACACTTTATAAGATACTTTCGGAAATGCACTCGAAAAAAATTGACTACAAGACGTAACAAGTCCAATTGAAACACATAAACATGAGATAGTAAAAATAAGACCTAATAAAACGACTCCGCCAGGTCCAAATAATGTAGTCATAACTTGTGCTAACACTTTGGCACCGTTATCAAATGTTCCTAATGAGCCACTAATTGCCCCCACATATCCAAGGATGACATAAATAATCGATAATAATAGTCCTGCCCCGATTCCAGCAATACTCATATATTTCGCTAAACCTTTATCATCTTCAATACCCTTTGCACGTAATGCATTTGCAATAACAATTCCAAAGATTAAAGCAGCTAACGCATCCATTGTTAAATATCCATCTAAAAACCCTTGAAACATAGGAGCTTGGCCATAGTTCCCTATTGGTTCTTTCATATCTCCTACTGTTGTAAACATACTCTTTATAAAAATAAGTGCAATCATACATAATAATAACGGCGTCAAGACTTTTCCAAACAACCCCATTAGTTTAGATGGTGATAAACTTAACCAGTAAACAATACTAAAGAAAATAACTGTGTAAAACAATAATACTCCGCTTCCTGCTTCAGGGAATAACTGACCTGGCCCCATTTCAAAGGCTAAACTTCCCGCACGTGGTATACCAAGCCCAGGTCCAATAAATACATACACGATACATGGAAAAATAATTGCAAATGAAGAATGAACTCTACCCGCTAACGTTTGAAAACTTCCTGCTTTTGCAATAGAAATAACACCTAATATAGGAAGACCTGTTGCTGATATAATAAATCCTACTAACGAAATCCACACATGTTCTCCTGCTTCATATCCAAGAAAAGGTGGGAATATAAGATTCCCTGCTCCAAAGAACATCGAGAATAACATAAGACTAATAAGTAAAATTTCTTTTTTCTGTAACAATTTCATTTCTTTCTCCTTCTTTAATTTCATCTTTTATGAAATCAATTCCACATATAAAAAAAGTACAATAACCCGCTTCCTTACAAAGAAAACATAGTCCATAGTCTATCACAAAAGAAACACCCCTTCTATAGCTATTCCCTTTTTCCAATCTCTTCTGAAAAATCAACCTTTATTGACTTATAATAGTTAATAAAGTAAAATATTAAATGTACAAAATTATTAACTTTGTTTTTGTTTGTGTCAGGAGGAAAATAACATGGAATCAGCGATACAACTAGAAAGAGAACAACAAAGAAAAAAGAAACATCCTCCAGGTTTATACTTACTCTTCTTTACAGAAATGTGGGAAAGATTTAGTTACTATGGATTACGAGGATTATTAACATTATATTTAACGACAGCTTTAGTAAGCGGTGGTCTTGGGTTTAGTCCCGCATGGGCACTCTCTATTTACGGATTTTATACTGGAGCCTGTTATTTCACACCAATGATTGGTGGATACTTAACAGACCGTTTTCTAGGTAGACGAAAAGCAATCACAATTGGTGGTATAACAATGGCAATCGGTAACCTTACACTATTTGCCTTGCAAAACCAATTAGGCCTATACCTCGGATTAGCGCTTATTATTATCGGTAACGGATTCTTCAAACCGAACATCTCTACACTGGTTGGAGAATTATACGAAGAGAACGATCCAAAACGTGATAGTGCATTTACCATTTTCTATATGGGTATTAACGTCGGGTCATTTTTAGCTCCACTCGTTTGCGGGTTTTTATCAGAAAATTTATTCAAAACAACAGTTGATGGCGTTGTACATTACGGATTCCGTTACGGTTTCTTAGCCGCTTCAATCGGAATGATTATTGGACAAATTTTATTTACAACATTATCAAATCGCTTCCTTGGTGATATCGGTAAAAAACCAACTCGCGATTTACAAACAACAGATGGACAACCATCAGTAGGAGATACACCGTTAACAAAAAAAGAAAAACAACGTACCGCAGTTATCGTCATTTTAACATGCTTCGTTGTCTTCTTCTGGGCTGGCTTTGAACAAGCTGGTAGCTCGTTAACATTATATACAAACAAATTTGTAGACCGCTCTGTGTTCGGATGGGAAGTTCCAACATCTTGGTTCCAATCGGTCAATCCATTATTTATTATTTTACTTGCTCCAGTCATTTCTGCATTATGGGCAAAACTTGCAACTCGCAAGCGCGGTGATTTAAAAATCCCAACTAAAATGGGACTTGGTATGATCTTGCTTGGTATCGGTTATATCATTCTCGTTATCGCTACATTAAAAACAGGTAGTGATGAACATAACATTACAGAAAAAGCAAACTTACTATTTATCGTCTTTACGTATCTTTTCCATACGTTAGGTGAGCTATTCTTATCACCTGTCGGACTATCAATGGTTAGTGCGCTTGCTCCGGTAAAATTAGCATCTTTACTAATGGGTGTATGGCTAGCAAGTTCAGGTATCGCCAACATTTTAGGCGGACAACTTGCAAGCTTCACAACCTCACTTGGATACGCTGAAGTATTCACGGTTATTGGCGCTGTGGCAATTGTATTAGGTTGTGTTTTATTATTAATTTCTAAGAAATTAGTGAAATGGATGGATTAAAAAAGATGAGGAATTTCTCCTCATCTTTTTTTATGCCGTTTTACCTTTTTCTATTGCTTGTTCGTACAGCTCTTTATGTTCTTTATATTCACTTGGTACGAAACTCTTATAGAAGAATGAGAACCAGCTGTCTCCCTTTTTATACCCTTCTTCTCGAATTTCTGCTGCTTTTTTATTCAATTTAAACCCTTCAGTAAACCATTTCTTTAACAATTCATTTCTTTCATACTTAGCAGGAACTTTTAAATTATAGTTTTCAAATGCATACTTATAGCCAGCCTTTTCTACTGCCTTTTTTGTAGACTTATAGCCTTTTTCATACGCTGTTTCATATGCCTTCACGTATACTTCTTTCTCTCTATTTCCAGGATTCTTTTCAGCTAGTTCTTTCCCTGTCTTTTCTCCTAATTCAGCTTGTTCTTTTTCAATTTTTTCTGTTCTTTCTTTATTCCCTACTTTGAACCCGTCTACAAAGTTTACCTTAAACTCTGGAGCAACTTGACTATCGTCCATCGTCTCTTGTGCTAAACCTTGTTCTTTTCCTTTTTCAAAATGCGTTTTCTTCTGCTCTTCTAAAGACCATGCGGCTGCATAAGTCGCTTTAAACGCTTGTTTATATGCATCAGATTTTCCAGCTACATGCACTTCTGCATCATTTTTTCCTGCTTTAAAATCAGTTTCTCCATTCTTTTGACCTTCAAGTTGACCTTTTTCCATATCAGCTTGGCGCTGCGCTTCCTCTTGCTTACGTGCCTCTTCAGCTTTTCTTTGTTCTTCGGCTACACGTTGTCTCTCTTCTTCAGCTTTACGCTGTGCTTCTGCTTGTCTCTCAGCTTCTACAGCACTATTATTATTCTGGCTAGGAGCTGGGCTCGTTGCACCACTACTAGAAGCTGGTTTATTGTGATAATGATATTCCCCGTACTGTAATCCCCATTTCTCACAATTTGTACGACACGTATGTCCGCCATTAGCATCTGTACGCCCTGGATGCGCATAAGCTGAAATTGGAGCTACCAATAACGCTATACTCGTTGTTAAAAGAAGTTTCTTCACCTGTTGTCTCACTCTTGTTCCTCCCAAAATATAGAATTATAACTTTATTATACATAAATAGAAGAATACTTAAATACAAACCAAAACATTCTATTTTTTCTCAACATTAGTAAAAAAGAAGGTGAACTCTTTAAAGAGTTCACCTTCTTTTTTACTTCTTCGCCTTCGTTCCTACTAAATCACCAGCAACAACATAACGCTTAGAATTATCCTTTACAGATACACATGTAATAAGCGTTATCTCATCTTTCCCATGATCCTCCACAACTTCCCACTTATCAGGAGTTACTTCAGATACACCAGTAACCGCATACTCATATTCATTTTCATTGTCATACAAATAAATTTTATCGCCTTTTTTCAAAGAAGCTATATCACTAAATAAAACACCTTTTTTAGACATGTTATGTCCTGCTAGTGCGTAATTTCCTTTTCCCATAACTTGATTTTCTTTTACTGTCGCTGCACCTGTTAATAAGTTTTTTTCAGTAGAAGCTTTCAAAACAGGCAGTTCTACTGAAACACTTGGAATCGAAATACGACCAATTACTTGTTTCTTATCTAATGATGCATTCGCTACTTCCGCCAAGTCTGGTTGATTAATTTTGGAAGCATCTACAAATTCCGTCTCATGCTTTTCATAATCCATCTTTTGAACAGCCTGCACATTTTCAGTCTGTTTCTTTTCAGCCTGATATCCATCATAAAATGGCTTTCCAATTAACACCCCACCTACAACAAATAGCAGGATTGCTACTATACTATAAATTCTTTGCTTATTCATATACAATTCCTTTCCCTTACAAAATCTTACTCTATATAAAATGATAAAATAATATCGCCATATGTACAAGTATTAGCTGAAAAGAAACCTTCTTGCCGGTGCAAGAAGGTTTCTTTTTAAGCTAATTTATTTCTGTATAATGATACGTGAAATACTGTCATTTGAATAAAGAAAATAGAAAATAGAATATATAATGGGTATCCAGGAAGATATTCATTAATAATAGGCGAAAAAGTTAAAAATCCAACTGCACAAGGTAACACAAACCATAACGATACAAATGTTGTTCGACAAGCTTTATCCGTAATCGCTTTTTCACGTTCATCTTCTAGTGGAAATAATAATGGATACATCCAAAAAGATAAATTCTTATATTTTTTCTTTTGAATTCTATAAAAAATTGTAACTATAATAGCTCCAATAAATAATAAAATAAATGGTACTCCATTAACCGCTACTTCAAACGGGAATTTCTCGTTTTTAAATATGTCTGCTAACTCTGTAATAACACTATAAAATTCAACAAATATCCAGCATGCTAGTGCAGTATAGAGTACATTTATAATATAAGAAAAACCAATTCTACTCATCCTCTTCCCCCTCCTTATTTAAAACAAACACGTCTTCCATCTTTAACTGGAATACATCACAAATCATCAATGCTAGTAACAATGAAGGAACGTAATCCCCTTTTTCAATTGCAGCAACTGTTTGTCTCGTCACTCCAACCTTTTCTGCTAATACACTTTGTGAAAAATTAAAACGAGCTCTTAATTCTTTTACTTTGTTTAAAATGGTCAAATTTACCACCTCTCACCATTATTGTATGCTATCCTTAACAAAATGTAAACTTAACTTAACATTAATATTGTAAAAAATCCAACTCTACGTATTGTAAAGTTGGATTACGTTTTAGTTTAAAATTGTAACTTTAACGATTTTTCTTCCCCATTGACTAGAAGACCCTTTATCAGGCATTAACACATCAATTCTGTTACCTTTAATCGCTCCACCAGTATCTGCTGCAATTGCGACTCCATAACCTTCAACATTTACAGTTTTGCCTAATGGAATAACACTTGGATCTACAGCAATTAATTTCATTCCTGGGTTTGCAGTTAGATTATAACCTTTACCACCTGGTCCCCATGCAGAAAATACTTGTTGACCTGACGCATAACCATTTTCCGCTGGATCAGCTGTATAAGCTGTAGCTTCTACATAAATTTCTTTCCCACCAGCAGTTGGCTTAGAAGGTTGTGCAGGTTCTACCTTCGAATTATTATTAGCAACTGGTTCTGCCGGTTTACTAGCTTTTTCTTGCTTTTGCTTTTCAGCAATTTCCGCTTGTGCTTTCGCTAAAGCTTCTTGCTCAGCCTTTGCAGCCGCTTCTGCTTTTGCACGCTCTTCCGCTGCGATTCTTGCTGCTTCTTGTTCACGAGCAATTGTTTCTTGTACTGCCTTCATATTTGATTCAATTTTAGCTTTCTCTTCCGCTGCTAAATTAAGCTGACTTGCAACCTCATTATATTTAGCTTGAACTGTTTGTAAGTTATCTTGACGTTTTTTCAAGTTATCTTGCAGTTCAGCTTGCGCTTTTGCTAATTTTTGTTTGTCTACTACTAAAGATGCTTCTTTTTCGTCAATTGTTTTCTTATCTTCTTCAATTTGACGAAGATCTTGTTCTTGTAGACGTAAAATTTCTTTATCAGCTTCTAGAATAGTAGAAACTGCGTTCATACGTTGTAAGAAGTCTGCAAAGTTTTTTGACTCTACTACAACTTCTACTACTAAACTTGTATTTGAACTGTTTTGAACAGAAACCATACGTTTTCTCATAATGTCTTTACGAGCAAGGACTTTATCCTCTAAAACGACAATTTCTTCCTTTTTTTGTTCAATCTGCTTATGTGTTTCATCGATTTTACGTTGAATAGCAGCTTGATCCTCTTTATTTTTTGCAATTGTATTATTTAAATTATGTAGTTCGTTTTCGATACCTTTAATTTCTTTACTAACAGCTTGCTTCTCTTGCTCTTTCTTTTGCATTTCTGCATCGTTTTGTTGCAATTGCTGTTGCATGTTGTTAAGTTTCTCGTCGTTTGACTCTGCTTTAACAGCGACTGTACTAGAAAGACCGATAATTCCTGCTAATACTAGACAGCTGATTCGCTTAAAATAGTTCATAATCCGACTCCCTTCTTATACAGTTATACATGATTTATTTTACAGTTTGTTTACAAAACGATTAAATACAGTTTATTTTTCGTGACAAAAAAAAGAGAATTATGAATAAAATGTAATAGATTCTTAAATATTTAACAATTCCTATATTTAAAAAATACAAAAGATGCTAAAATCCAAATATAGAGAAAATATAACTTTCGAAGGCGGTTGAAATAAATACATGTTTACTCAAAAGAAATCACTCCAACATACAATTGCTCAATTAGAAGAGCGTATACAAGAATTAGAAGCAGAATTGAAACAAAAAGATATTGAAAAACAAGAGACTATTTCGACTATCCACGATCGTGTACAAAGCGTTGTACACGAGCATCAACTTGTAAATAACCAACACAATACACTCCAAAATTTAGTTCAACAATTAAGTTCATGTTTCGAAAATGTTTCAACACGTACGACACATTCCAATGAGTTAAATAATGAAATGTTGCAAAAGGAACAAAGCTTAATTCAGTCTATTGCAGAAATTATTGACTGCTCTAATGAAGGAAAAGAATCCGTTCACCGCTTACTTATTGTAATTAATAAATTAGGTGAACAATCTCAACGCACGTCTAATAGTATGAATCATCTAAGCGAACGCTCAAAGGAAATCGAGCAAATTGTAGAAGTCATTCAAAACATTGCAGCACAAACAAATTTACTTGCCTTAAATGCGAGTATTGAAGCCGCACGTGCTGGAGAGCACGGTAAAGGATTCGCTGTCGTTGCCAATGAAGTAAGAAAACTAGCGGAAAGTACAGCAGAAAGCACAAAAAACATCGGCAACTTAACGAAAAAAATTCAAGAAGAAATTGAAAAAGCATACGATAATACAAAAGATAATTTACATTTAGTCGATGAAGGTGTAGAAATGAGCGCCGATACAAACGCTAGAATTGAAAATATTTTAGTTATGATTCAAACGTTACAAAATGGCGCTACAAATGTTATTAAGGCTATTGAAAACCAAAAGTCTTGTAATGATGACATATTACGAGAATTCGCTAATACACAACAAATGTTCCAAAAATTAAATACTACTATTATGAATCATATTCATGATGCTGAAAAAGTCGATGTTCAATTGTCTAAAAGTCTTCAAGGAACAGTAACTTCTTAATTAAAAATAAAAATCCCTTATACTGCTATAAGGGATTTTTATTTTATTTCGAATATTTATTTCTTTTCAATATTCATCCATATCTTTGTTATAATGGAAAAGTTGTTTCTTTCAACTAATAAACAAGGAGGTTATTATGGAACAATTTTACTACGTTTTAAAATATTTAATTCTCGGTCTGTTCCAAGGACTAACAGAACCAATTCCGATTTCTTCAAGTGGTCACCTCGTTTTAGCACAACATTTGCTAGGACTAAAAATAGAAGGATTTAGCTTCGAACTACTTGTTAATTCAGCTTCATTATTAGCTGTATTACTTATTTATAGAAATGATTTAATTCGTCTGACGAAGAATGGTCTCTCTTATATATTTACAAGAGCAGAAGACGCGAAATCAGATTTCTTCTTTATTATTTATCTTGTTATTGCAACCATTCCAGCAGGTGTTATTGGTGTTTTATTTAAAGATTACATCGATCAGTACTTAAAAGGTGTGAAGATAGTTGGGATTTCCCTTCTTATTACTGCTGTCGGCCTTTGGATTATTAGAAATTTACGCGGTCGTAAAAATGATGGCGACCTTTCTATGAAAGATGCAATCATCGTCGGATTAGCACAAGCTTGCGCACTGATTCCTGGAATAAGCCGATCTGGTGCCACAATCGTAGCAGCAATGTTACTTGGTATGAAGCAAGAAACAGCTCTTCGCTTCTCATTCTTACTATACATTCCTGTTAGCTTAGGTGGCTTATTGTTAAGCATTACAGACATTGCAAATGATCCAAATCTAGACACATTATTCGTACCATATGTCGTTGCATTCATCGCAACATTTATCATGACGTATATTTCACTAAAATGGTTTATGAACATTATGGCAAAAGGAAATTTAAAGTATTTCTCTTTCTATTGTATTATCGTAGGTGTACTTACTCTTATTTTCTTATAAAGTGAAACTTACAAATCGAAAGCGAGTCATTCTATTACACTAGATGACTCGCTTTTTTATACCTTTATTAAGTTAAAACCTATCATTCACTTATAATTTTCAGAATATTATAATAATTATTAAGTTCACTATTATAGTAAAGCTATCTTTCCTACTATTATCGTAAAAGAGGTGTTTATATACTTATAGTTACTAAACTCATTCACATTAAGTACGGATATGAAAGTGAGCTACTTTGTGAGCTTAAACAATATTATCCTTCCCCTGGAACGAACGGTTTTATTAACATAGAGTTTTCACATGTTCATCGTACAAATGATAAGACAGAATATATGTTTCGTATGTTATGGAAAACACAACAAGATTACCATACATGGCTTTCTCAAAGAAAAGGCCATGAAACTTTGAAGTACAAAATACAAGGCTATATCCTTTCTTCCAAATCAAATGCTACCTATGTGCATTAACTCTTCTCTTTTTATTCCTTGCGAGGAGAAAAATGATAAAGTGAAACTTTAATCCTCACCAATCGTGCTTCCCACAAATAGCGGGATAAAGAGCCCTCTTACTTTTCATACTGTAAGAGGGCTTCTCTTATGCATACACTTTCTTTTCTTGACAATACAAACGAATAACATGTTTATTTTGTTGAAATACATCATGCGTCAGACGAATAATAATAAAGTTTCGTTTTGTTTGATCATCATGAACAAAAATCTGTTCTCCCTCCTGAAAACGCCATGCACTTTCAAAAGTCGTAATATGATCCCCACTTACAGAAAAAAGTTCATATCGCATCTCTTGTACCCTCTCTCAACTTACATAATCATAATATCCTTATATTAAATTTATTATAACTTAATTCCTATAAAATTAGTAATTATTTCTATTTCGAAAGATTTTAACTTTGTATTTAAATATTTTTAGCGCTATAATGATAAACGAATTTTTATTGAAAGGAGTTTCACTTTGACTGCATATTTATTTCCAGTAAAAACAGCATTTATTTTATTTCCTTTTTTAGCAATGTTTCTTTTAATCCCTTTTCTAATATTTAATTATCGAAAATACGGTTATTTAAATAAATGGCGCTCATTTATTTTATACTCATTATTACTTTACTTATTAAATGCCTATTTTCTTGTTATTTTGCCGTTGCCACAAACGTTTGATACTTGTAGCCTACAATCGGCTAATACACAACACATGCAACTCTCACCATTTTATTTCATACAAGAGATTAGTAGTCATACATCGGCAGTTTTAACGAAACCGGCTACTTATTTCTACTTATTAAAAGAGTCTGCTTTTTTACAAGTTGCATTTAATGTTCTATTAACTGTTCCATTCGGTATTTACTTACGTTATTATTTCCGACGTAGTTTCCTACAAACAATTTACATTTCCTTTTTCCTTTCACTATTTTTCGAGCTAACACAAGTGACTGGATTATACGGTATATACAATTGTGCATACCGATTATTTGATATCGATGATTTGTTTTTAAATACATTAGGTGGCGTAATTGGTTTTATCATTGCACCAATATTTACGTACTTCCTTCCAAAAACAAACGAGTTAGATAGTCATATTAATTTAGAAACGAAACCAGTCGGATTCATTCGTCGCCTTATCGCGATGCAAATTGATTGGATTTTCTTATCTATCGTTGTACCTGTCATTAAAAACAAAGGAAATTCTTTCTTCGTTTCTAATATGCAATCTTACACCAATATGTATGAACTCATTTTCATTACGTGTTCAATCCTTATTTACTTTATTATTATTCCATACTTTACGAATGGAAAAACAATTGGGAAAGCATTGCTTCGCATTCACCTGAAAGGAAAATCAGATCGTATTACATTAAAAGAACTATTTATTCGATACGGTATATTTTATTTTGCGTTAGGCGGAATCAATTATATTCTTTCTAGTAGTTCTATGTTAAATCATACAGAACCTTTAGTATTACTCGTTACATTGTTATTCCTATTCATCATTAACGGCCTGTTTATTATTCATGTTTTACTGCATGTATTTAGCCGTGATAAACTACTATTTTATGAGCATATTAGTCATACAAGAAATGCAATTACACTAAAAAAAGCTGACAAATAATTATTTGTCAGCTTTTTCATATACATAATGTGAAACTTTAATCAACCCTCCCAAAACGAGCGGTTATCTCCCACCGAATTTTGAGATGGGAGTATTACTGCCCGTTAATGCGGGATAAATAACTTTTCTGCATAAGGATTAAAAAACATTCCAAGTTCATCTAGAGACTTCCTCGCCTGTAAAAACGAATGAAACTCTGGATATATATCTTGTAATTGCTCATACGATAATGTATGCATTTTCCCCCAATGCGGACGCCCTTCATACTTCATAAAAATTTTTTCCACTTCGCCAAAGTAAGCAGCATATTTCATACCTTTATACATATGAACAGCGATATACGCTGAATCTCTTCCATAGGCTGGACTAAGCCATATATCATCACCTTTCACATAGCGGCATTCGATCGGGAAGTGCACCTTATACTTTTTCTTTTCAATAAGATTTGAGATTTCTTCTACCACAGTCCTCATATACTTTGAAGGAATGCTATACTCCATTTCATAAAATAGTACCGTACGTGATGTAGCAAATACTTCATAGCTCGGGCCAATTATTTTTGTGTTTGGTACAGCCTTAGCTGATAATCGACTCACTCCTTTACTTATAGAAGGAAACCATTTACACCCTTTAGATAGTAAAGAGAACATCCTATTTTCAAGTAACTCCACCTTTAGTTTATGCCATTTCAAATCACTGCCTGTATTCGTTGTTTCGTTCGTAAGTTTTACTTGTACTTCATCAGAATAAGGAAAAACGAAAAATTCAAAGTGACGATGCTTCTTATACTCTTCTAGTTTGTTCATTACAGTAGATAATGACTGTTTTTCACTTTCATAAACGAGTGAATACGCTGGAATAACCTTCAATTTTATCTTTACAATGATACCTAACATTCCAAGTGACAACTGAAACGCTCTCCAATATTCTACGTTCTCAGCTTCCGAACAAACTATACTCTCACCATTAGATAAAACTGCCGTAATCTCTATAACTTGTGTTGATAAGCTCCCAAAGGTAATACCCGTTCCATGAGTCCCCGTACTAATCGCTCCTGCAATAGATTGCGAATCAATATCTCCTAAATTTTCTTGCGCATAACCTTTTTCCTCAAGTAACTTCCCTAAATCATATAACTTTGTTCCTGCCCACACTTCAGCGACCATCTTCTCTTCATCAATATTCACAATGCCCTTCAATTCATCTAAAGAAACTAAAACTTCTTCCGTTTGCACAAGGGGTGTAAACGAGTGTCCTGAACCAACAACACGAATTTTCTGCCCCTTTTTTCGTGCAACCCCCACTACTTCTACTACATCTTGTATACTTTCTGGATACATCGTATAATGCGGCGTCCCTTCTACATTCCCTGTCCAATTCCTCCACCTTTGTCCCTTTATAGAAAGCATTGGCCATCCCCCCGATATGTTGAATACTCCCCAACAATCTCTCCTTGTTTAACACGATACAAAAAAGGAAAGCGTTCACATAATTCACCAGCCTTACTATGACGAAACAAAATGGACTCTCCTATGTCCACTCTTTCCTCGCCGTTATAAAATATTGGCGTTTGTACCTCGCCAGCACCTTCTAAAGCTAATAGTTTTGCACCCTTTGGTCTCCAAACTTCAGGCTCTTTATCTTTTCCAACTGCTCCTGAAGCAATATATCCACCACCTAGGCAAGTGTAAATAAACGGGACTGGTTTACGCACAACTGGTAAGGCAAATCCGACCGCTGGATGAAATTTCACCTCTTTATAATAATCAAACAGCTTCGGAGAATAAAAAGCAGAACCTATTGTAATCTCTGAAACTGAATTATCTTTCTCAGTTGTTTTTATGCTTCCTGTTCCGCCTCCATTTACAAACCTTAGCTCAATACCAAGTTTTTGTATTGCTTTTACAATATATTCTCTTCTTTCTTTAACTTCTAGCACTGATTTCTGCTTTAAATACGAAATCACTTTACTTTTCAGCCATTGATTCGGTATATGGTCTCCCACCCCAGCAATTTGAGCTTCATAACCCATCACACCATCTAACATTAAATATGATGACCTTCTCACCTTTTCTACTACTTTCAACGCATCCTGCACATTTTTTACTGGGGATCTTTGTACACCAAAATGAAATTGAAAGAAACGACTACTCATATCAATATCCAAACAAACACGAAAACATCCTTTAGATTTCTCAGCAATTTTTTCTAAATACACAATATGCTCTTCACAATCCACCATACAAGTTATAATGAAACCTTTCTTTGTTAGCAAACTAATTTCATACAAAGCTCTTTCATCATAAGCAGGATATCCAAGCAATAAATCATTAAATCCTTGTTCTATTAAAAATAAAGTCTCTCTAGGTGAAAAGCACATAATACCTTGAAATCGATCATTTGCAGCTAAAATCTTTTGCATAATCGGAACAGAACGTAACGATTTACTCGCTATACGAATCTTCTTATTTCCACTTAACTCTATAATTGATTGAATATTTCTATCTAAAGCCACTTCATCCAAAAATGCACACGGTAATGGAACTTCTTTAAAAATTCCTCGATCCACATTTTTCTCTCCTCTTCTCAATATGTCTTATACATATTGGAAAGAAAGTGTGATTTTCCTGTTTGCAAATAAAAAAAGTTTCTTCTTTACGAAGAAACTTTTTGAAACTACTTCATAGAAATAGTCGCCTCTACTGGATAATGATCAGAGTAATCATTATACGTATATTTTTGGAACCATGATGTAACAGTCCATTGTGGAGATTTCGGCTGTAACACCTTATTCTCTATATACGATGGGTTCGCATGGTCTTTGCTTGCAATAATATAATCTAAATACTCGGCAGGACTATCAGGGAAATTATATTTTGCAATACTGTTTGTCGTTGCATCCCAAGTCGCTGTATGTCCAGTATAAGATGGTACAGAAGCGTTCAATGTTTTAAACATAGATGTATACTCTGAATCATTCTTGTTCTCTGCATTTATTTTATTTACGTTCATATCACCACCAATTAACACATACTCATTATTTGGTATATTTTTATTTTTAATAAAATCTTGAATTTCTTTTAATTGGTTCGTACGTACAGATGCAGGTGAAGTTTTTCCGCACATACTATCTTCAGCCTGCAAATGCGTCCCAATTACGTGAATGAAACGATCATTTTTCTTAATTTTCGTATATACAAATCCTTTATTCGATAAATTATCTGGCCCGCATCCTTTTGCAAATACATATTGAATCTTTTCAGCGATTGGCCATTTGCTGACAATCGCAACGCCACCATCTTCAGGAGTTGAAGATGAATAGTTCCCTAACGTTTTATCCCATTCGCTTCCACTACTACGACCTAATACTGCTGTTTGATTTGGATATTCTTTCTTCAAATTACCTAATAAACGATCTGATGCGCTATTATCAAACACTTCATTTAATATAACAACATCTTGATTCTTTATATAATCTGCCGCCCCAATTAAATCAGCACGCTCAGTTTGTCCCCAGTTTGGATATAAGTTTGTTGATAGCATATATACATTATGCGTCATCACTTTTAATGTATCATTTTGATTTGTAGATGCTTCTGCTTGAGCTGACGTTCCGCTATATAAAGCTCCTAAACCAACACCTAAGCTAAGTACACCTTTTAGCAATTTACCTTTCACGTTT
This sequence comes from Bacillus sp. D48C, assembly GCF_053345735.1. Classification (NCBI taxonomy): domain Bacteria; kingdom Bacillati; phylum Bacillota; class Bacilli; order Caryophanales; family Bacillaceae; genus Bacillus; species Bacillus sp. D48C. The sequence goes on along the minus strand of NZ_JBKFAQ010000011.1, from coordinate 156,043 downwards.
CATACCTCCATGTATTGTATAGTGATAAAAAGGCCAAATACTCTATTCTGAGATTTGACCTTCTTCAAATACTTAACGATTTCCGTACGTATCAAACCAAAGCTGAATATATCCAGCAGTAACACGTTGTGCATCCATTAAACGCTTACCTGTCATTGGTGTAACTTCAGCGCGCCATTTATCTGCATATTCTTGTGATACAGCTGCTCTTACGAACCAATCTTTCGTATTATCATTTACAATGCCAGCATAATCTTGCTTCGCAACTACTGCCGCTCCATGAATCCAATCTTCTGGATTCGTACCTTTCCAGTTCCAATACCCATTTCCATCCGTTACTTTATAATTATCTTTTATCGTATCTACAAAGTTTTCATATTTAGAATGGAATCCTTGTGGATACGAAAGATTCGTAAAGTTTGCCGCATGCATCGGTTGGTTTACATCACCTAAATAATGAAGAGATAATCCTAAATAGAAGAATGCTTGTTTCATATCTTTATTTTTGTAAGACTCACCAGCTAATTTAAAATATTTAGCTCCAGTTTCCTTTGCCTGCTTTGCATACGGAATATAAGTTTTCCCATTGTCAGGGTCATAGAAATGTGAAGCAAATGTGCTATTATCATAATAAGGATTTTCATAGTCAGCAGCATAAATACCGTTCTCTAACTCAGTACGCCATTCATTTAATAGTGCAACTCGATCTTGTTTTACAAGTGTTGTATTACGAGACATAATATCAATTGCACGATTTACAATCCATAAATGAGAATTCACGCCTTCTTTATGTTTATCTTCAGCAGACCAGCGCGGAATAACTCCAAATCTCTGTCCCCCATCATTTTCATGAGCAAATGCAACACTTTGTAATGGAGCAACTAATGTAATAGCTGCCGCTAAAGCAAGTACTTTCTTTTTCATATAAAATCCTCCATTTTATAATTGAATTATTGTAAACATTTTGTTAGGATCCTATGATGTCATCTGGTTAACCTATGACTAGAATATCCCACCTTTCATGAAAATTCTATCACTAAATCAAAATATGCAAATGTTCATATCATTATAACTTTATACACAGTGAATATAATGAATGAATACACTTTCATTTTAATAAACTATTATTAAGGCTTGTCTAAACTAATGTAAAAAAAGAGTAAAGCACCCACATGCTTTACTCTTTTTTTCTATTCGATAATATACTTGGCAATTGTACATTAACTGCCAACTTATGTATAAATCCAAACACTAATCCGATCCCTATAAATATGTATAATATCGTAAATATCTTTCCGAAGTCAGTTTGGGGACTAAATTGCCCATCACCGACAGTAGTCAGCGTCACAACGCTAAAATATAAAGCATCCAGAGGACGTAACCCCTCCACTGTACTATAAAAGATTGTACCAGATATTAATGTCAAAATTGTTAATACGAATAACACTTGAAATTCTTTATCTTTCCATGCTCGCAAACAAGCTTTTAGCATCCGTTTCAATGTCAATATAAATGAAAGCATTAGACTTCCCCTTCCAAACAAAATACCTTTAGTTACAGGAAAGTCTATCACCTTTCAGTATAGAAAAAAAGTAGCCCTCTTCTATTTCTAGAAAAGGGCTACTCTTTTCGATTCTATCTTATTTAGGTGAAACAAGAATTTTCACTTGTGTTTTATCTTTTACAAGTGCTTCAAATCCTTCTTCAACAACTTGATCCACTGTAATTTTTTTCGTAATTAATTTCTCTGCTTGAATTTGACCAGAGCTAATTAATTTAATAACAGCTGGGAAGATGTGACGGTATCCTAAAATACCAATAACTTCTTTTTCTTTTAATACTAAATTATTCGGAGTAATTGTTGCGTCTTTTTCCCATACACTAACAATTACAGTTTGTCCTTCGAAGCTTGTACTTTCAATCGCTTGGCGTAATACAACTTCAACACCTGTTACTTCAAAGCTAACATTTACACCTAAACCATTTGTTAAGTTACGAATTTCAGCTAGCACATCTTGAGTTGCTGGATTTAATACATAATCTGCACCTGCTAATTTCGCTAACTCTTGACGTTCTTTAGAAAGCTCAACTGCAATAACAGGAGTTGCTCCTGCTGCTTTAGCTGCTTGGATAACAAGAAGTCCAATTGGACCGCAACCAAATACTGCTACAGCTTCCCCTTCTTTTAATTTACTTTGACGTACTGCATGAACTGCTACTGCTGCTGGTTCTACAAGCGCACCTTGTTCATACGTCATTTCATCTGGAATGTGATGAACCATATCTTCTGGTACTACTGTATATTCAGAGAAACCGCCGCCTTCTCCGCCAAGACCGTGGAAAACAAGTTGTTCACAAACATTGTAATGTCCATGTTTACAAGCTTCACATTTACCACAAGAATAAATTGGTTCTACAACAACACGGTCTCCCACTTTATGAGATGTAACTCCTTCACCAATCTCTATTACCTCACCACTAAACTCATGACCTAAAATAACAGGTGCTTTCACATGTGTTAATGGATGTTCTTCTGTTGGAATAAAAATAGGCCCTGCTAAATATTCATGCAAGTCTGTCCCACAAATACCACACCATTTAACTTTGATTTTCACTGTTCCTGGTTTTACTGTTGGTTCTGGTACTTCTTCTACTCGTACATCACGTTGATTATGCCAAAGTAGTGCTTTCATTTTATACATCCCTCTCTATGTATATACTTAACCTGGTGAAGTTTACAAATCTATTATAATACTTCTATCCATATATTTCAAAAAAACAATCACATCCCTACTAATTTTTTACAAATAACGTTCAATATTTTGTCACTTTGTACTTTTTTCCACATCTGTTAATTCAATTTCATTGCAGGTGAAATTAGCATTGTGCCATAATAGCATTGGAGAGGTGAATATCGCTTGAAATATTTTATTTACTTTATCGTTATCGTGGCATTTTTAGATACATTTTCACAATTACCTATTATGAGTACTTTCGCTCAAAGCCTTGGAGGAACTCCTCTTATTATCGGGCTAGTTGTCGGTATGTACTCATTCGCTAATATGATTGGTAATATTATTGCTGGAGCCGCTGTCGATAAATTTGGTGCAAAAAAAATCCTTTATATAAGCATGGGAATTACGAGTTTCATAGTCTTGTTATACACCGTTGTTCAAAGTGGTGAACAACTATTAGTTGTGCGCTTTATGCATGGATTTAGTGATGGCTTTTTAATTCCTGCTGCCTTTACATTTTTATCAAAACAAACAAATGCAAAAAGACAAGGAAAAGCAATGGCTCTATCTGGTGCTGCTGTTGGAACAGCGGCAATCGTAGGACCTGCTTTCAGCGGTATTATGAAAGCAACAGCTGGCGTAGAATGGGTCTTCATTACTATTTCTATTTTAATGGCTCTTGGTACAATCGTATCTCTATTCTTCTTACCAAATAACGTATCAAGAAAAGATACATCAAGAACGCAAATGATGAACAAAGAAGATATGATTGAACTGTTAAAATCAGAACCGTTATTACAAGCATATATTGGTGCTTTCACATTAATGTTTTCACAAGGAATTGTCACTTATATGTTACCAGTAAAAGTTGAGGCATTAGCGCTTAAAGCATCTACAACAGGCATGATGTTAAGTGTATTTGGTATTACTGCTATCCTCTTCTTCTTGCTTCCAACAAATCGTATTTACGATCGATTTAATCGTTCGAAACTAATGCTAATCGGAATTGCAGTTATGGCATTCGCATTATCTTTACTCGGATTATTTGCTACAAAAGGTATGCTCTTTATTGTAATGATGATTTATGGAATTGGATTCGCAATCCTCTTTCCGTCTATTAACGCTTTACTCGTTGAAAATACTACAGACGATAATCGCGGAAAGGCATTCGGATTATTTTATGCCTTCTTCTCATTAGGAGTTGTTGCTGGCTCCTTTACAGTCGGCGCAATCGGAGCATCACCTAGCATCAGCTTCATTATCGGGACAGCATTTTTATTAACATTTGCTGGGATGATTTATGTAAGAAGCAAAGTAAAAAAGACAATGATGGGATAATCCATCGTTGTCTTTTTTAAAATGCATATTGATATAATCCGTAATATAATGGAAGCGTTGGAATAATTCCAATTAATTTAAATATAAAAGGTAATGGCTCATCTCGCTCTTCATATAAACGAAAAACAAAAACTGCAGTTAAAGTCCAAATGACGCTAAACAAGAAGATACATTTCCAAACAATCGAGGTTAATATTTGTATATCAAATACAAAACCAAAGAGCCCTATCCACGTAATAATAGATACTACAAAGTCAAACTTTTGAATTGGTGTTTGAAACATACCCCTTACTAACGAAATAATAGCTAACATTGCTACAATAACTAAATATATTTTCCAAAGCATAATGATAATCTCCTATTCAATTCAACTTTTAACTTTCAGCAAACCATATTTAATAAACAATATAGCATTATATTTTTCATAGAAATAATACAATGGATAACAAAATAAAAAGAAAATAAGTACAGTTGGTACATTGTCTACAATAGAAAAATATTTTACTAGTAATTCCTTAATACTCTCTCCAATAATAATAAACAATGGAATTATACAAATCATCGCTAATATTAAACATGACGTTACCCTTATTTCTTTCAACTTCACCTTACAATGTGGACACCTTAATGAAAAAGGATGTGGGAGATCAATAATATGTTGTACAGTAATATCCCCTTCACACTGTGGACATCCAATAACTTCTTTCATTTATCGCTTACTCCTTTCTATCTATAAAAAGAGCCATATTGAATAGAACTCTTTTTTGCCCAATATATTACTTTTGTGTATAACCAAATAACAATGTAAATAAATTGAGCCGTAAAGGCAATAATACATTACTTCTTTTAAAAAGAAAGTTTATAAATAACGACGATACTTCGACAATTTCCTCGGAAATATTTCCTTTCTCCACATAATTTGATACACTACACATGAATAAACATTTGTATTACATAAACTAAAATAATAACTTACTGTACAAATTAAAAAGCACACTCTTCATATGAAGAATGTGCTTTTATGTTATTAACGTTTAATCCAAACAGCGCCTGCCGATTTATCTTCTGCCTGTCCAACAACTTGGAATTTAAGTCCAAGGTTTGGAACTTTTCTTCCTGCATCTACAATTTGCTTGTTACTATATACTTTTGAATCATCAAAAGTTGTAACACCTTGTAATCCAGAATAGTTAAACTGGCCACGTGTTAATGAATTTACACTCCATGCTGGTGTTTTATCAAATGAAAATGCAGCGTCTGCAATTTGCATGCCCGTATTACCGTACGCTGGTTTCCCGTTCAGATTACCAACAAGTGCTTCTGGATGAGAATCTACAACCCCAAGGAATCCTTCACCTGGATGCACCCCAACCCAGTTATCTTTAAAGCTATCATCTGCATACCAAACGACAAGACCTGTATTATACACTGGACCTTTTCCTGCTTTTAATCCATTATCTGATCCCGCATAGTTTCTCCATTCTAAGTAGTAATAATGAGCTTTCTTCTCTGTCCCATCAGAAACAACAAAACCATTTAAATTCATTTTAGACTGTCCTTCTGCATCATCAGAAAATACAACTTGTCCATCAACAGTTACATTTACATCGTCCATCGCAAAACCTTTATATGTTACAGCCGGATCTGTAATATAGTCGAATTGTAGTTTCACTTTTTTGCCTTTAAATTGACTTAAATCATATGATTTATCAATCCATTTCCCATCTGTTGTATCTTTATCTCCTTGGACTACTTTTTCTCCAAGTCTATCAATTAATGTTTTCGTTCCATCTTCTGTTACTGCATGTACTTCGACGAAATCGCACTCTGCTTCTAACTCATAATTTGCTTTATAATCGAATTTTGTATTTGTTCCTTTTGTTAAGTCAAAGAATGGTGTCTCTAACGTTGTATGCATATCATCGCCTCTTGTACTATAATATGCATGCTTTCCAAACGCCGGTTTAATCGTTTCAACACTTTTACCTGGTAAGTTAACACGTACAACGCCTGGACGATTTGATTTCGTAACACTTTGATCAATATATGTAGGAACTCCCACACCACTCTTAATTTTATCGTAATCTACTTCTAATATTTTTGCCCAGTTGCCACCCATATTCTTTTGTAAGAAGTCTTTATTTTGTGGTGAAAAACTTGTCGGCTCCGTTCCTGCGATTTTTCCTGTCCAACTACCTCCACTCATTAATGACCAAGCTTCGACAGGTGAACCATTTCCAGTATATTTCGTGTCATATTCATCTGGTAATCCAAGATCATGTCCAAATTCATGCGCAAACACACCTACAGCTCCATCTTCTGGTTCAATTGTGTAATCATGTGCTGCTACTTTTCCACCAAAGTAATCTACCTTTGATTTTGTACCTTCAATCGCTACTGGATCTACTGCTAATTTTGAACGATGTGACCAGATCGCATCATCACCTAATTTACCGCCACCAGCTTCTTGACCAACACCAGCATGGATTACCATTAAATGATCAATTACACCGTCAGGTTCGTTTTGATTCCCATCCCCGTTTGTATCATATCTATCAAACTGATCAAACTGAGATAAATCTAGTCCTTTCTCAGCAGCTGCATGCAAAGCTTCTTTCACTAAATCACGTGCACCTTTCGGACCTTTATTATCGTGACCACTGCTACCATCAGCTCCATAATCAGATGCTTTTCCTGGAACTGTTAGCCACTCCGTTACATATCCGTCTGTCGTATAACTACCACCAGACTGCTCTTCATAGTATTGTTTAAATGTTTTTACTTTTGAACCATCAAATAATGTATAAGGCTCCTTACCAAACAACATCTTTTGATAATGTTCTCTACTAAAGTCTTTCGAATACATATAACCTGGTGTTTGATCAATATTATTATGTTTATAATCACTAAATTCAACGAGTAGCACTAATACTTTATCTGATCGAACAGATCCTTTATATGGAGCTTGCTTTGCTTTTGAAGTTGGAACTTGCCCATTCAATTGCTTTTTATTTGGTTCTGGCTTTTGCTCAAGATTAATATTTTTTTCAGTCTTTTTTACATTTTCCTTTTCTTCCATCTTTTTCTCTTTTACTTTTTTTGTGAAATCAGACGTTTCTTGTGAGGGAGCATCTGGAAGAATTTCTTTGTTCGCCTGATCTCCTTGTTTCTTTTCAATATATTGCTCGACAGCCTTTTTCGTCTCTTCTTTAGAAGATGCTGGATTAATTGTTCCTCTTTCTTTCAAAGCTTCCGCTAAACGATCTTCTTGAATTAAATTGTAATCAATTGGCGTTGTAGACACATTCTCTTTCTCTTTTGCTGGCGTTTCTGCATATGCTAACGGCGCACTCATTACAGATGTGCATCCGATAATTGCTGCAATTGCTAATGATGACAACACTTTAAATGGGGCTTTTCTTCTCATTCCATTTCTCTCCTTTTATAAAACTTAAAATTCAGATAAATCGGTGCATTTTTGTCGAAATCTCTGTTTACTACCCTCCCTATATAAAAAGACATAATTCTATAAACATTGAACTTTCTGTTATAGAATCATGCCCTCCAGTTTTCTGGTCAGACCCTCTATCTGTTTATCCCTTGGTTCAACTAATAATCAGTGTGCTGATGAACAAAGCCCCCACTGATTAAAGTTTCACTTTATATCGAAATATGAAAAATAAAGAGTTATGTGATATATATTAAATATCTTATATAACAAATTTAAAAGACAATATGCAAAATTGCATGAAAATTCTTTTAAATAAAAAAGAATCCTAGTCAATTAAACTAGGATTCTTGATTTTCTATTATTTCTCTTGTGTTTTTTCCCAATCAGCTAAGAATTTCTCAATTCCTTGATCTGTTAATGGGTGCTTCACTAATGAAGCAATTACGTTTGCTGGGATTGTTGCAATATGTGAACCGTTTAATGCTGCATCAGTTACGTGAACGCTGTGACGTACAGATGCTGCAATGATTTCTGTTTCGATGCCATGAATTGCAAAGATTTCTGCGATTTGACGAATTAAATCCATACCGTTATGACCGATATCATCTAAACGACCTAAGAATGGTGAAACATATGTTGCACCAGCGCGAGCTGCAAGTAATGCTTGAACTGCTGAGAATACTAATGTAACGTTTGTACGAATTCCTAAATCAGAGAACGCTTTTACTGCTTTTAAACCTTCTGTTGTCATTGGAACTTTTACAACAACGTTTGGAGCAATCTTCGCTAATTCTTTTCCTTCTTCAATCATTTTATCAGCTTCTAAGCTAATTACTTCTGCACTTACAGGTCCTTCTATAAAGCTGCAAATTTCACGAATACGCTCATGGAAATCTACGCCTTCTTTTGCTACAAGTGATGGGTTTGTCGTTACTCCAGCTACTACGCCTAATGCATTTGCCTCTTTAATTTCGTTAATGTTTGCTGTATCAATAAAGAATTTCATTTGTTATTCTTCCTTCCTAATTTTCATTTTATATTTATTTATTTTTCTTAATAAGCTCTAATTCAATCGGAATAGATTTGTCCACTTTTTTACCTTGTGTTATCTCTTTTGCTGTTTGCATCGCCTTCTCTCCGATTAATTCCGGTTTTTGAGCGACTGTTGCAGCCATACGCCCATCGTTAACCGCTTTCACAGCATCTTCAGTTGCATCAAATCCAACAACGACTACATCTGTTTTTCCAGCAGACTTCAATGCTTCAAGTGCACCTAATGCCATCTCGTCGTTATGCGCAAACACGGCTTTAATATCGCTATTTGCTTGCAAAATGTTTTCCATAACAGATAATCCTTTCGCTCTATCAAAATCAGCCGCTTGTTTGGCAACTACTTTTAAAGACTTATCGGCTACGTTATGGAATCCTTTCCCACGTTCACGAGCAGCAGACGATCCAGGGATTCCTTCTAACTCAGCAACGTTTGCTCCTTCGCCGACTAATTCACGAATGTAATCACTAGCCATTTGACCACCTTCGATATTATTAGATGCAATGTGAGAAACAACCTTACCTGAATTCGCAACGCGGTCTACTGTAATAACAGGAACATTTGCTGCATTTGCCGCACTTACCGCTGAAGCAACAGCATCTGAATCGGTCGGATTAATAACAACTACATCGACACCCTTTTGAATTAAATCTTCAACATCGTTCGTTTGCTTCGCTGCATCATTTTGCGCATCAACAGCAATCAATTCGATGCCGCTATCTTTCGCTTTCTTTTCTGCACCCTTTTTCAAAGTTACAAAGAAGGGATTATTTAAAGTTGAAACAGAGAATCCAACTTTAATAGTTTTATTTCGACCTTTATCGCTAGAATCCTTTGCCCATTCTGGTGGTTCCATTGAACAACCAGCAGTAATGACCATAATACATGCAACGAGTATAAGTAACCATTTCTTCATGAACTGTCCCTCCATTACGCTTCTTTTCGGCGATCAATTAATACAGCTAGTAAGATTACAAGTCCTTTTACAACTTGTTGGAAGAAAGAAGATACACCTAATAAATTTAAACCGTTATTTAGTACACCGATAATTAGTACACCGATGAATGTACCAACAATCCATCCTCTTCCCCCAGAAAGACTTGTTCCACCTAATACAACTGCTGCAATTGCATCTAATTCGTAAGAAGTACCTGCAGTCGGCTGTGCAGAATCTAGTCGTGATGTTAAGACAATACCTGCAAGCGCTGCCAAAATTCCGGAAAGACCGTAAATCATTACTTTAATTCTCGTAACATTAATACCTGATAGTGCTGCTGCTTCTTCATTTCCACCAATTGCAAATGTACGACGGCCAAATGTCGTTTTCTTCAAAATGAAGTACAGTACTGCGAAAGCGATCATCATTGTAACAGCTGGTACCGGAATACCAAGAAAATAACCGCGGCCAAACATTTGGAACATTAAATGATCACCAAGACCAGTGATCGGACGTCCGTCCATATAAACAAGCGTCAACCCACGAAAAATAGTCATTGTTGCTAAAGTTGCAATAAATGGAGCTACTTTTCCTTTCGCAATGATGATACCGTTTACAACCCCCATTACAAGACCTGCTAATAGTCCAACTGCCATTGCAAGGAACGGATCCATGCCACTTGCCATCATTCCAGCAACAAGTGCACTTGATAATGCTAAAATAGAACCTACCGATAAGTCAATACCCCCTGTTAAAATTACGAAGGTCATTCCGAATGCAATAAGCGCATTAATCGATACTTGACGCAGTATATTAAATAAATTTGGAATTTCAATGAACGCTGGATTTAAAACTGTAATTACGACGATAATTAATACTAAACCGATTAAAGAACCGAGTTGTTGTAATACATTCCCCTTCTTAGCCATCCTTACTCTCCCCCTGTAGCTAGTGCCATAATAGACTCTTGTGATGCCTCATCTTTCCCTAAAATGCCGCCGACTTTTCCTTCATGAATAACAAGAACTCGATCACTCATTCCTAAAACTTCCGGAAGCTCAGATGATACCATAATAACGGCATCGCCTTGCTCAGTAAGCTTATTCATGATAGAGTAAATTTCTTTTTTCGCTCCAACATCGACACCTCTTGTTGGCTCATCTAAAATGAGTAATTGCGGATGAATGCCTAGCCATTTTGCGATTACAATCTTTTGCTGATTTCCACCAGAAAGAGATTTCACTGCCTGCTCTCCGCTAGATGCTTTCACATTAAGAAGCTTCATCATATCCTCTGTAAACTGTTGTTCTAGCTCGTTGCTTAGAACACTTCCCTTTGAAAGACTTTCTAAATTCGGTAAAGCTAAATTTTCTCGAATTGAAAAATCTAACACTAATCCTTCAGACTTTCTATCTTCTGTAATGAAAGCAATTCTTTGTCTAATTGCATCTATCGGACTATCAATCTTTACTTCTTGTCCATTTATAAAAATTTGTCCAGAATCTAAAGGTTCATAACCAAATATCGCTTTCATAATATCAGTGCGACCAGCTCCCATTAAACCAGCTACACCAAGGATTTCACCTTTCCTTACTTGAAACGAAACATTTTCAAATTTCCCTTTCTTCGTTCCGTTACGCATTTCAAAAATGACATCACCAATTTGACTATTTCGCTCTGGGTAACGTTCACCAATGCTGCGCCCCACCATCATACTCACTACTTCATCAAATGATGTTTCTGGAATTAATCTCTTTCCAACGTATTCTCCATCACGCAAAATCGTAATGGCATCACATATCGAGAAAATCTCTTCCATACGATGCGAAATGTACACGAATGAAACACCTTCTTTACGTAACTTATTGATTACTATAAAGAGCGTTTCGATTTCACGATCCGTCAGTGCCGCAGTAGGTTCATCCATAATAATAACGCTCGCGTTTGTCATTAACGCTTTCGCAATTTCGATAATTTGCTGTTGTCCAACCGATAGTTCCTCTGCTAACATAGCACCTCTTACATGCAATCCTAGCTCTGCTAGTTGCTGCTGCGCAATCGCGTTCATTTGTCGAGTGCGTAAAATACCTGTTTTCCCATACATTAACTCTTTACCAAGAAACATATTTTCAGCTACTGTTAAATTCGGCAATATGTTTAGTTCTTGATGTATAAATGCGATGCCGTACTCTTCAGCTTCTTTCGCATTTTTAAAGGTGCGCTCTTGCCCATCAATCGTGATTGTCCCATCATCTTTTTTGTATACACCTGTTAAAATCTTCATGAGCGTTGATTTACCCGCTCCATTTTCCCCCATCAATGCATGGACTTCTCCTGTTTCAATCATAAACTGTGCATTCTTCAAAACAGGATTGCCATTGAACGCCTTTGAAATGTTTTTCATTTCAATATGCATTCCCATCACTTCCCTTTATTAAAAAATCACGCCTGCATGTAAAATTACATTTGCATAAGGCGTAGCCTCGCCTGTACGAATAATCGCCTTCGCTTTCTTTGTATGCTCTTTAAATTGTTCATGAGATACATACTCAAATGCTGGCTCTATTAATTTTTGCTCGATCTCTTTATTTACTTCCGCATTATTTATAATGACTTCTTCTGCTAACGTCACTTTTTCGATTGCCATATCATCAGCTACAACTTGTAACACCTCTAAAAAACTCGGTTTTCCAATCTCAACAGCTAAATCAATTCGTTTTACTCCATCCGGAATCGGTAACCCGCAATCAGCAATTACAACCGTATCTGTATGCCCAAGTGAAGCAAGGACTGCCGCGATTTCACTGTTTAATACACCATGCTTTTTCATCCAACAATCACCTGCACTTCACGTACTCGATCTCTCGTTGGCATACCGCCCTGTGCTCCAAGTTTCGTTACAGAAAGACCACCGGCAATATTCGCGAAACGAATTGCTTTTTGAAGTGTCTCTCCTTCAGAAAGTGCAACTGCTAACGCACCATTAAATGTATCACCAGCTCCAGTTGTATCCACTACATCAACAGCAATGCTAGGAACATGTACAATCTCTGTGCCATTATGGAAACGAACACCGTTAGAACCTTCTGTCATCAATAATTTATTTGGATACTTCGCCAATAAATCTTCAATTGGTGATGTAAAATCATCTAATACAATGCGGCACTCATGTTCATTTGGCGTAATATAAGTTGCTTTTTCTAAAATTTCTTCTGATAAAACTTGTGCTGGCGCTGGATTCAACATAACAGGAATATTATGTTCCTCACAAATAGCCAATACATATTTTACTGTTTCAAGTGGAATTTCTAGTTGAAGAACAACCATATCCGCTTTTACAAGAAGGTCTTTGGAGCGATCTACAACTGACTTATTTACAAGAGCATTTGCCCCTTGTACGACAACAATACTGTTATCTTCTTCTGCTAAAACGATATGAGCAATTCCTGTCGTTCTATCTGTAACCGGTACCACATAATCGATAAAAATGCGTTCGTTCTCTAAATTTTTTCTAACTACTGTTCCATAATCATCATTTCCTACCGCTCCAACCATCGCTACATTTGCTCCTAACCTAGCTGCAGCAACTGCTTGGTTTGCCCCTTTCCCTCCTGGGATTGTATGAAACGCTTCACCAATTACTGTTTCTCCTGCTTTCGGCCGTTTTTTTGAAACAGCCACTAAGTCCATTGAAATGCTTCCTACTACTGCAATATTTGGCATCTGTTTCATCTCCTTACTTCGTTGTATTTCGTTCTATAATTTCAATCGGCAAACGATAGTGTTTCTCTTCTAATGTATTTCCTTCCATTTGCTCTAACAACAACTCTGTTGCAATTTTCCCCATTTCATATATCGGTTGTGCAACTGTTGTAATAGATGGATACATCATTTCTGTTAAAGAAATTCCATCAAATCCAATAATTTGTAAATCATCTGGAATGGCAATCCCCTTTTGAAGTGCAGCCTTTACAATACCAATCGCAATTAAATCATTCCCAGCAACAATACCATCAATATGCGGGTATTCTTCTAATAATTCCATCGCTACACGCTCACTATTTGCTGGATCAAACGTACTCTCTGCAATCATATACGAAAGATTATTTTGCGTAATAACGTCTACAAAACCTTCAAAACGTTCATTTGCAGTACTCACATCACGTGGACCGCGAATATGTGCAATATGTTTACATCCTTTATCTAGTAACAACTTTGTCGCAGCCTGACTTCCTGCATAGTTATCTGCATATACAGTAGGAATACGCTCATTAAACATACGGTCAATCGCAACAACCGGGACAGATAAATTCATGTAATTAACACTATTTTGTGGATTCGTTGCTACAATAAATCCATCTACATTATTTTGTCTAAGTACATCAATGTATTGTTTCTCTTTTTCTAAACTTTCATCAGAGTTACAAAGGACAACTGTGTAACCTTGTTTATGTGCTACATCTTCTACGGCACGTGCAACTTCTGGAAAGAACGGATTCACGATATTTGGAACAACTAAGCCAATTAAACGAGACTTTTTATTATACAGTGAACGCGCTACTGTACTAGGCTTATAATCTAACATCTCAATTGCACGCTCTACCTTTTTTAATGTATCTTCGTGAACATATCCATTTTTATTTAAAACTCTGGAAACGGTCGCAACAGATACTCCCGCTAATTTCGCAACGTCTTTAATCGTACTCATTCTCTTTTCTCCTCATTTCATGTAACCGTTTACAGAAAATAATATAACGTATTTCTAAAAATACGTCAATCATTTCTCACTAAAAAGCTTTTAAGGTTATACTCAAAAAAGCACCGCCATAAGGCGATGCTTCTTCATTACGAGTATGATACAGTTTTTTCTTTTTCTTCTACAGCAGGCTCTTTAGCATCTTTTTTACGATCTGATAATTTAATTTTTTGTAAGAAAATCGTAAAGATGGCACCTACTACGATAAATACTAATCCTGTTAAGAATACAGTATGAAGCGAGTCTACTAAAGAGTTTTTCAAAATAGGTACAATGCTGTTAGCGAACGCTTCTGGCATTTGTTTTAATGCCTCTGGGCTAAATAGCATCGAATATAAACCTTGTGGATCTGTGTGAATCATATCTTTAAATTTCGTTACCATTTGTCCCGCTTCTTTCGGGAATGTATCTAATACAGGTACTAATTTATTTGTTAACGTTGTACCTGAAGTGTTATTCATAATTGATCCTAAAATTGTAATACCAAATGTTCCACCAATTTGACGGAAGAACTGACTTGATGACGTTACGACACCAAGGTCTTTTTTCGGGAAGCTTTCTTGTAACGCTAATGTTAATGTCGGCATTACAAGACCCATTCCTAAACCGATAACCATCATATAAGAAGTAGCTGTAAGCTTCGTTGTGTGCATATCCATCGTTGTTAATAACCAGAAACCACCCGCCATAATAAGCATACCTGCGATAATTTGTGGTTTTACACCAACTTTTAATACAAGTTGCCCACCGATAATACTCATTACAATCATTGTAATCATCATTGGAGTCATAATTGTTCCTGATTCAGCAGCACTTACTCCTACAATACCTTGCATGAAGAATGGTACGAACATAATCGCGCCGAACATTCCAATACTCATAAAGAATCCAATCGCATTCAGTATTGTAAATGTGCGATTTTTAAAGAAATGCATTGGTAAAATCGGCTCTTCAGCTTTCGTTTCAACAATAACAAAGCTAACGATACCAATTACAGCTAGTGCAAATAAACCGATAATTTGCCAAGAGTCCCATGCATAATCTTTTCCGCCAAACGTTAGCGCAAGTAATAAACTTACAACACCTAGAATCATCGTAAAGATTCCAGCGATATCAATTTTAATTGGTCCTGTTTGTTTATGTGATTTTAATCCCATTGCAATAAAGATTGTTGCTAAAATACCAACCGGTAAGTTAATGTAGAATACCCATCTCCAGTTCACTGCATCTACAATCCACCCACCAACTTGTGGTCCAATTACAGAAGCAAGACCGTATAACGCACCAAAAATACCTTGCCATTTCGCACGTTCTTTTCCCGTGAACATATCTCCAATAATAATCATAGCCATTGGCATCATAATACCGCCACCAAGACCTTGAATACCACGGAAAATAATTAATTCTGTCATACCATTTGCCATACCACATAACGCCGAACCAATCATGAAAATAACTAGCCCTGTTATATATACGTTACGACGACCAAGTAAATCCGCTAACTTACCTGCAATTGGTACAACTGTCGTTGATGTTAACATATATGCTGTTGTTAACCATGTCATTAAACTTAATCCGCCTAGGTCACCGACGATACGTGGCATTGCTGTACCAACAATTGTTCCATCTAATGCAGCAAATAGCATCGCGATTACTAAACCGATTAACAACAACTTTCTATTTTGATTTTCTTGTTGTTCCATGTAATCTCCTCAATTCCTCTTAGTTATTCTCTTTTTTCTCTTGTGTCCCGCAAATAATGGTTTCTAACTTCTCAAAGAGACGTAATAAATCTTCTCTTTCTTGCAACTCTAAATGTGAAAAGTATTTTGCAATATGCTCGTTGCGAGCTGTCATTGCCTCTTCTACTCTAGATTTCCCCTTTTTCGTTAACTCGATGATGACAACACGACGGTCATCTTTGTCGTGATAGCGTTCTACAAGTTCTTGATCGATTAGACGATCAATCATCACTGTAATTGCGCTAGGCTTCACGTACATCTTTTTTGCTAATGTTGTCGCTCTTGAAGCCCCATAATGATCTAGAATCTTTAAAATATAAAACTGCGGTGGTGTAAGTCCTGTTGCTTGCATTTGTTCTAATAACTCCGTCTGCATTTTCTTTCCAATCGAAAAGGCTAGAGCTTGAATTTTATCGATATGCGTCATATCATTTGGCATGTTATCCACCTCTTATTTAAACAATAAAATATTTAACGTATTTAAATATTAATCCCACGAACAAAATCCGTCAATACTTTTATTCATAAAAACGTTTACATTTTTGTCACAAAGTTGTATAATTTTCGACGAAGTTAATATTGACAGTCACGGAGAAACGGAGTACACGGCTATGAATCATAAAAAAGGAAACTTTTTTATATTTCATGGCCTTTTTATATTCTCTGTCTTAAAACGCTTCGAATTAATTAGGGGAGGATTTTCATTTTATGTTTTTCACACAATTATTTAAACCTGCGCCCCACGCGGAACGCTTACCAGCTGATCGCGTTGATAGCGAATACCGTAAATTACGTTTACAAGTATTCTTAGGTATCTTCATTGGTTATGCAGGTTACTACTTTGTTCGAAAAAACTTTTCACTAGCAATGCCATACTTAATCGAGCAAGGATTTAGTAAAGGGGAACTTGGGGTTATCCTTTCAGCAGTATCTATCGCTTACGGATTAAGTAAATTTCTTATGGGTATCGTATCCGACCGTTGTAATCCTCGCTACTTTTTAGCAGCTGGGCTATTTTTATCAGGTATCATTAATATTATTTTCGGCTCATTTTCTTTCATTACAACGAGCATTATACTTATGTTTGTACTTCAGTTTTTAAATGGATGGGTACAAGGCATGGGATGGCCTCCTTGTGGTCGTACGATGGTTCACTGGTTCTCTATTAGCGAACGTGGTACAAAAATGTCTATTTGGAACGTCGCTCATAATGTCGGCGGCGCGCTGATGCCGTCTCTTGTAACATTAGGCTTATACTTCTTTGCAAATGACTGGCATAGTATTTTTTACTTCCCAGGTATTCTTTCAATTTTAGTTGGTATTTATGTACTAATTACAATGAAAGATACACCTCAATCTTGTGGACTACCTTCTATTGAAGAGCATACTGGAGAATATCCACCAGATGAGAAAATAAAAGATCGCGAACGCGAACTTTCGGCAAAGGAAATTTTATTTAAATACGTACTAAACAATAAATTTTTATGGTACATCGCTATTGCGAACGTTTTCGTGTATTTCGTACGTTACGGCGTTGTAGACTGGGCTCCTACTTATTTAGTAGAAGAAAAAAGCTTTACTCATAGTAGCTCACGTACTGCTTACGCTCTATATGAATGGGCTGGTATTCCAGGTACACTTCTTTGCGGATGGATGAGTGATAAACTATTTAAAGGACGTCGTGCACCTGCTGGTATTTTATTTATGATTGGTGTATTTATCGCAGTTCTTGTTTACTGGTTAAATCCTCCTGGTAATCCAATGGTTGATAGTATCGCTCTTGTCGCAATTGGATTTTTAATTTACGGACCGGTTATGTTAATTGGTCTACACGCTCTTGACTTAGCACCAAAGAAAGCTGCTGGAACTGCAGCAGGCTTAACTGGATTCTTCGGTTACTTAGGCGGAGCTGCTTTCGCTAGTGCCGCTATGGGCTTTATCGTAGATGCATTCGGGTGGGATGGCGGATTCATCTTATTACTTGCATCTTGCATACTTGCAATGTTCTTCCTTGCCCTTACTTTAAATACAGGGTCAGTAAAATCAAAACAAGCTTAAATAACATATAAAAATCATAAAAATAGCTCTTAGCATCTACATACATGCTAAGAGCTATTTTTTATTTTCATTGCTGTTCCTACTAATGATAACAACCAATTCCTTCCCTACTCTAATATTAAAAAATTTGATGAAACACCTTTATTAAAACAGCTAACGTAACAGATGCAGCAAATCCCCCTAGACAAATTAAGCTTACCCCTTGACTATATGACAAATTTTGAAATGATTTCATTGCTTCCATCCTCCCTATCTCCCCTGTGATACTTTTATTTTACCAATGGGAAAAATTTCATAACATCGATTTCTCTAACAACTAACTTACAAATTTGTAAGTTAACATCTTTTCAACTTATATATCTAGTATTTCCACAAATAAGAGTTATTTATACATAAAAAAGACCTCAGTTATACTAAGGTCTTCATTACATTCTATTTTATTTTATAATCATCACCGGACATTTCACTCGTTTTGCTATTTTATGACTGACACTACCAAGCACCATTTCTTGCAGTGTATTTAGCCCTCTGCTTCCAGCGATAACAAGATCTATATCTCCTGTATTTACATATTGAACAATTGTATCTCCAGGATCACCATGTAATATCGTAATTGTATAAGAAATGTTCTCTTTCTTTAATAGACCTTCAATCTCTTTTAATTTATCTTTTCGACTAGCTGATATTGTTTCTAAGTCTGTTTGACCTTGTATAATATCTGATTTTGCCGTTCTATTATCTACTACGTACACAACTTCAACATTTGTTTCTTCGCTACATTTCGCAATATATGTTGCATGTTCCGCTGCTCGAAGTGCATGTTCAGAACCGTCACATGCTAATATAATTTGTTTGTACATATGCTGAATCCCCTTTTCGTTATCCTACTCGTATTATATAATAAAGCCCCCTAAAAAGGAGGCTTTTAACTAGCAATTCTTTTATTATAAGTAGCCAAATTTGCAACAAGTTTTGAGCTACGTTCATTTAATCCTGTTATACTTACTTTCACACCACTTTGCTCATACTTCATGATAACTTTATCAATTGATGCCACTGCTGAATCATCCCATACGTGCGCATGAGTAAAATTCATTTCAATTTCTTTTACATCTTCATTAAATGAAAAATTATTTATGAAATCGGCTGTAGATGCAAAGAAAAGTTGACCGTGAATTTCGTATATTTTCTTATTTTCAATATATAAATGTTTCACGTGAATCTTTGCCATATTGAATGCAAATAACACCGCACTAATTACTGTTCCGATAATTACACCTAATGCTAAATTATGTGTAATTAAGACAATCACAACTGTTACAATCATAACAAATGCGTTTCCTTTTGGTACTTTATGAATCGTTGTTACAGAGTTCCAATCAAACGTTCCGATTGAAACCATAATCATAACCGCAACTAAAGCTGCCATCGGAATATGAACGACATAATTCCCTAAAACGAATAGTAATACGATTAAAAATCCGCCCGCTACAAATGTTGATAGGCGACCTCGTCCACCTGATTTAATATTAATAACAGATTGACCGATCATTGCACATCCTGCCATTCCTCCGAAAAATCCAGCAACGATGTTTGCGATCCCTTGTCCGCGTGCCTCTTTATGCTTATTACTTTCTGTATGCGTCATATCATCTAAAACTGAAGCTGTTAATAAAGACTCTAGTAAACCAATGATTGCAAGCATAACTGCATAAGGTAAAATAATCCCTAATGTTTCTAATGTAAATGGCACATCAGGAATACTAAAGAACGGTAATTCTTTCGGTAGGCTTCCCATATCCCCTACTGTTTTCAACTGTAATCCGCTCATAAGTGCAATACTCGTCACAATAATAATTGAAATAAGCGTAGAAGGTACAGCCGTTGTAATACGTGGAAATACATATATAATTGCAAGTCCTAATACAACGAGTGCATACATTTGCCAAGTTGCATTTTTAAAATGCGGTAATTGCGCTGTAAAAACTAAAATTCCAAGTGAATTTAAAAAACCACTCATAACAGATTTCGGAACAAACTTCATAAATGAGCTCAGTTTGAACACGCCAAAAATAATTTGGACGATACCTGTTAATATTGTTGTAGCAAATAAATATTGCAAACCATGATCTTTAACAAGCGTTACCATTAATAATGCCATTGCACCTGTTGCAGCTGAAATCATTCCAGTTCTTCCGCCAACAAATGAAATGGTAACCGCAATACAAAAGGCTGCGTATAGTCCAACTGTCGGATCCACGCCTGCAATAACAGAGAAGGCTATCGCTTCAGGGATTAATGCTAAAGCAACGACAATTCCTGATAACACGTCCCCTCTCACATTAGAAAACCAGTCATTTTTTATCGTTTGAAACAAAATACCACTCCTCTACTCCTTTATAATTTGATTTTCTCCATAAGAAAATCTAGCCGACTGCACGAAAGCTATTATATAACGAGTAGAAGATTTTTTGCTATGTAAAAGTTTCCTAAAAAAGATGTTACCTTCGTAGCTTCTTTTCCTAGAATATCAGGAAGACTTTAAATATACTATCACCTATTGTTGATTTAACGTACAACGATTTCGGATTCTACCGTATGTCAAATGAAGAGAACTTTGTTTGGATGGATGAAAAATGCACATGTAATTCAGCTCATTTAATTGAGTAGTCCAAGGATCAAGATATTAGCTACTCAAGGAATTCATTTACATTTCTATGGATATTTCCACTTCATATATGAGGTTTAGGATTAGAGGAGTTTATGCTAATTTAATGAAATTAGTAAAAGCACTCTTTCGAGTGCTCATTTTATGCAGATACAGTTGCTTTATCCTTACGGAATATGCCCATTAATCCACCGATTAATAATAATACGCCTGGTAATAAGTAAATTATAGAAATACAAATAAATCCACCGATAGCAGCCACAGTCATCATAATACCGCCAACCTTCGCTTTACTTCTTACCATAACAGATCCAACAATTCCTAAGATTGATAGAGCCACAGCTCCCCAACCTAAGCCAATAACAGTATTTGCTCCATCAGCTTCAAAAGCAGCTCCCATACCGCCGATTAATAAAGCAACAAATGCACAAATAATACCAAAAATACCTCCAATAAGACCTAATACAAATTCAGCTGTTCTTTTCATCTTAATCTCTCCTTATTTAGCAACTTCAAATTCAAATTTCACTGATTTCTCGTTAAATGTAAATGTAGGTTTAAATGTACCAACAAACTTATCGCCTTCTGGTACATCAAATAACATTTTGTTTGTAATTTGGTTACCTGGCGCAATATTTTCGTTTATAAACGTATTTTCCCCACCAAAGTACTCTTTGAATTGGTTGCCGTTAGTATCAGCAATTTTTAATTCAGAAGTTCCAAAATATATATCTTTTTTGCCATTATTTTTAGCATTAAAAGCGATTTCTAGTACTTTCCCTTTTTCAGCTTTTACGTATTCGTTAGGCTCAACGAATTTAGCTGAACTGAAAGTAAGTTGTAGGCCATTAACTTCTACCGTATCTCCAATTTTATAAATCTTGCTTTCAGCTTTTTCCTTTTTATCTTTCTTTTCAGCCTGTTTAGGAGCATCGTTTTTACTCACTTCTTTAACTTCAGTTTCACCACAAGCAGCTAAACTAAAAGCAAGTGCACCTGTTAAAGCGATAGTACCCAATTTTTTATACATTTCTTTTCCTCCGATTATGTAAAATGTAAGATTTCCGAAACTATCATAACAGAAACAGTTACAACTTTTTTGTCATATTTTGTCGAGGGAAATAAAAAAAGACGCTATATCAGTAGCGTCTTTTCTCATTTTATTAATGTCCACCGTGTCCTTGACCACTTTCCTGAACAATTTCTAACCTCTCATCTAGTATTCCTTGTGTTTCAAATGAAATATCACTCGTACTTCCTAATAAGAAGCCATGATTATATGGTCCAAGTGTTGGATCATCTTTAAACTTCGGCTGAATAGTAGCAAGGAAGTCATACACTGGTTGTGAAGCTTTCCCTTCTTCTAACAAGACAACAGGTGCGTGTTTACCCATATGTGAAAAAGGTGCTCCAGCAACTGCTAAATCTGGTGTTTTGCTTGAAACAAATGATAAACCGTGACCAGGTTTTGTGAATCCCCAGCCAAATTTTGTTTTTTCATCTTTAAATTTAGCGAACGCAATCGAGTTTTCTGTAGGGGTCTCTCCACTAATACGCGTTACTTTCCCGTATTTGCTTAACTCTTTTTCTACTTCTTTTGAAACAATTTTTTCTGGCCCTAATACATATATATTTGCTTTATCTTTTCTCATTTTTAATGCCTCTATTGTCGCTTCTGGCACTTTATTCTTTTCTGTATAGAGTAGTGGTTCCGGCATATGAGAAATCCAATTTACAGCGGGTGTTGTATATAAACGTCCTTCTTCTGCAGACGAACCGATAATAACACTATTTGGGTAGCTTCCTGTTATATCGGCATACTCCTTATCAACATCCTTCGCAAATATAGCTGGGTCCGTTTCTTTTATTTGTTTTACTTTATAACCTTTCAATTGTTCAAGCGCGCTAGTACCTACATCTCCCATCACCATAATTTGTGTTCCATCTTTCGTTCCGATTGGATTTAATCGTTTTATTTCTTTTAACGTCATTTCCGGTATCTTTTCTTTTTCTATAAATAAAATCGGCCCGTTATTCGGATGATGAATAAGGTCTGCACTCGCAATACCTAATTGCCACTCGCTTGCTGGTACTAAAATAACAGCACCTGGCTGGTTCTCTTTATGGGTTGCTGGCCATATCGTTTGCGAAGTTAACACTGCCATTTTTAGGGGGTCATTTGTATTTAACCTCGTTACATTTTTTAGACTTGTCGTTAATAAATCATTCGATGCCCCTTCGTTCATTTCTTTTGGCGCGGTTACTTCCTGATTCATTTTCATTTCCTTTTGCTCTGTTTTCTTCTCTTTTGTAGATTCATGATTTTTATGGTCTGTATTCGTTTGCCCACATGCAGCAAGACCAACTGCTGTAATTATTGTTATCCCAAAAATTCGGGTCATTTTTTTCACTATACCGCCTCCGTATTAATCATTTTTGAGCCAATATGATTACCTAAAATGTAATTTCAACTCCACAATAACAAGCAATTCTGAAGAAATTATGCAGACACATCATAATCTGCACCATTTCTTCATGATTTTGCATTACACTTTAAGTAACGATTATAAATATGGAGGGCTCTCTATGATTGATATACTGCTCGTAGACGATGAACCGAGAATGCTTGAATTATTAACGCTTTATCTTACTCCAATTGGATATAACTGCGTATGTGCGACTTCCGGAGAAGAAGCTATTTTACATATAGAAAATCGAAACTTTAAATTTGTTTTACTCGATATTATGATGCCAAAGATGGACGGATGGGAAACGTGCAAAAGAATCCGTTCATTTAGTAACGTTCCTATTATTATGGTTACCGCTCGTGATCAAACAGTAGATGTCATCCAAGGATTAAAACTCGGAGCGGATGATTACGTAACGAAACCTTTCCATGAAGAAGAACTTTTCGCAAGAATCGAAGCCGTTTTAAGACGTACAAATGAACATAAACAAATCCAATATCACGGTATTGTATGGGATGAAACAAAACACTTCGCTTCTGTACATAATGAAGAACTTCTTCTCACACCGATCGAATTCTCTTTACTCGGGTTATTTTTACGCCATGTGAATTATGTATTAAGCCGTGATCAGCTCATTGAACGAATTTGGGGATTAAACACAAATACAGAAGATCGCACAGTCGATTCACATATTCGTAATTTGCGTGATAAATTGCGAAAAGCAAATTTCCCTATTGATCATCATTTAAAAACCGTGTATGGAGTAGGTTATCGATGGATTGATACCGAACATTAAGGAGCAAAGTGATGAAACGAATCTCTATTCAATTCGGATTTTATTTTTTAATTGTCACACTTTTAATTGAAAGTGTTCTATTTGTATTGCTCTATTATAGTCTCGTAAACACTAGAGTAAATGAAGAAATGACTGCTTTATTAAAACGTGGAAACAGTCATCGTGATGTACTTGAAAAATATTATGATAAGCAAACAATCTCTCACGTAGCACTAATGGAATCTGAAGCTGAAACAACTGTCGTTATTACAAATACAAATAAAGAAATACTAGCTAAATCTAACGAAATAAACACGACTATAAACGATCATATTAGTAAAATGCAAACTCGAACAGACCATAATGGAGCGATTATAGAAAATCATTGGAAAACATCTAATTATATATGTACAGTTAGCCCTATTGTAGTCGATGGAAAACATGAAGGCTATGTGTACATGTTTCTTGGAACAGAATCAATTGAAAAGTTGGTTAATGGATTAACGAAACAATTCATTATTGCTGGTGCCATCACGTTTCTACTCACAGTCATCACAATTTTCCTATTATCACGTTTATTAACAAAGCCATTGTTACACATGAAACATGCAACTGAAAAAATGAGTAAAGGCGATTTGTCCGTTTCATTAACGACTACTCGAAATGATGAAATTGGTGAACTAGCATCATCTATTCAAACGCTCGCAAATGATTTACATTATATGAAAACAGAGCGAAGTGAATTTCTAGCAAGTGTTGCTCACGAATTACGAACACCGTTAACATACGTACGAGGTTATGCTGACATTGCTTTAAAAGAAAGCACCCCTCCTGAACAACGTTTGCGATATTTATCAATTATAAAAGACGAGTCTGATTACATTACAAACTTAGTTCAAGATTTATTTTCACTTGCACAAATAGAACAACATAGCTTTTCTATTCAAGTAAAGGAAGTGCATTTACACACCTTCCTTACTCGCATAGCTGAAAAAGTAAACGCCATGTATAAAGAAAGATACATTAAAGTTTCTTTCTCTTGTTCTCCTACATTGCTAGTAAACTTAGATGAACAGCGATTCGAACAAGTGATAGTGAACATTTTAAATAACGCTTATAGACATTCAAAAGAACATTCTCATATAAACATTTCTATTACAGACGAACATAAACGTATCTCCATTACAATTGAAGATGAAGGCGAAGGTATTCCACCTGAAGACCTCCCTCACATTTTTGACCGCTTTTACCGTGTCGATAAAGCAAGATCACGATCTACAGGCGGAACTGGTTTAGGACTCTCTATCGTGAAGGAAATTGTAGAACTACACGGCGGAAATATTACTGTAACGAGCGAAGTCGATTACGGGTCTTGCTTTATAGTTTCATTACCATCCATAAAGAAACACGACTATCATCAATAGTCGTGTTTTTTTATCCCGCATTAACGGGCAGTAAGACCCCTACATCAAAATTCAGCGGAAGCAAAGAAGTTAGGTGGGGGATCAACTGCCCGTAAAAGCCCGATTGGTTCAACTAATAATCAGTGGGAGATGAACAAAACCCCCACTGATTAAAGTTTCACTTTATCATTTTACTTTATAATATAAATTTACAAATTGCCCAAAACGTTTCGTATCCGTTAAAGTTAAATTAATTTCTGGATTCTTGTCTTGAAATAACGGAACTCCAGAACCTAATATATGCGGTGTAATTGTAACAACATATTCATCAATTAAATTATTCTTAAAGAACTCTCTCAGTAGACTCCCTCCACCGACCATCCATATTTTAGATCCTTCTTGCTCTTTCAACCTTTTCGTAAACTCCACTACCTCTTCATTTACAAAATCCACGTGTTCATTTGAACCTTTTTGTGAGTTAGAAAAAACATAACATTTTTTATCTAAATACGGGAATGTTTCCATATGCTCTACTACATAATCGTACGTTCTTTTTCCCATAATTATTGTATCAATCGTTTCGTACATTTCTGTATAACCGTTATCTCCCTCTCCTTCGGTTTCCATTAACCACTGTAAATCATCATCTTCTTTCGCAATATATCCATCCAAGCTAGCGGCTATAAATAAAACTATTTCACGTGACATATTTTTTCCTCCTTACATCTCATCTTGATAACATTATGCTGTAAACAATATACTAACAATAAAACACGACAATTTATGTCATGTTTAAAAAGAAAAAAGGTGATACATTTGTCAAAAGCTAAACGCTTATTAGATATTCTTATATTTGCTTCTGCAAAAAAAGCATTTACAGCTCAAGAAATAGCTGATGAATTTAATATTTCCGTTCGTACTGTCCACAGATACATTTTAGATTTAAGTGATATGGGATTACCTATTTATGCAGAACAAGGTCGTAATGGAGGATATAAAGTATTAACGAATAAAGTCATTCCCCCTATTTTATTTACTGAAGAAGAAGCGGTATCCATCTTTTTTGCTTTTCAATCTTTAAGTTACTATCGAGACTTACCTTTTAACACAGAAATCAATTCCGTTACGCATAAACTGTATAGCTCTCTACAACATGATGCGAAAGTGAAAGTTAATAAAATACGTTCTTATATCGCTTTTTGGAATCCGAAGAGAACAATTGATACACCTCTATTAAACGCAGTGTTAAGTGCGGCTATTGAAAATAAAAATTTACACTTTCAATACGAATCTAAATCGGGGATAAAAACAAAACATGTTCATCCTATCGGTGTATACGCTCATGATGGGCTATGGTACTTACCATCCTATGACTTCAGGAGAAAAAAAGTATTACTGTATCGTGTTGATCGTATTCTTTCTATATTATCAACAGAAAAAAATGAAAGTACGTTCATGAATTTAGAAGAATGGTTTACCTCTAGCTCTAACGTAGTGCACATTCCTACCCAATTACATGTTTTACTAACGACAGAAGGCGTGCGCCAATGTAAAAGTGTTCCTTACCTTGAAGAATTCGTGGTAATAAACGAAGACGGGACAGGATATATACATTCAACAATTGATAAAGGCGAAATCAACTTTATTACCCCTTTATTTTATAGACTTGGAAAAGATGCACGAATTTTAGAACCGAAAGAATTGATAGATGGTTTACTTATGCGTGCGAAAGAAGTTTTACATATGTATGAAGACGAAAAAAGCTGCTAAATATAAGCAGCTTTTTTCGTCCCGTTGTTCCTATTGTTTTATTATTGACGAATGTCAAACCACCAACGATTTTTCGAATTCATATTCTCAGTTCCACTAAAACCACTGTAACGGAAAGCATCAAGGAAAATTGAATCTAGTTTATCCTCATCCACAAAATAACCTAAATTAACTTTCATCGTTTGGCCAGGTAGGATACTGCCAATATTGTAGAAGCTTTTCCCATCTCCGTGAGGCTCTAAATAATCAACTTCTCCCGTCATAATACGCGTTGCATCCATTCCCTCTTCTTTAGCGTATTTCCATGCATTCCCTTCAAATTTAAGCTGCTTTATGGATGGATGCATATAGATTTCTTCTGTCGCCTGTTTACCAATATTTCTCACTGTTGTTGTCAAGTAGACAAATTTAACATTAACTAATTGCGAATCTACTAATGTATCAATTGAATCTTTACCATTCCCTAATTTATATACATCCCGTCTGTACGATAGCAGTTTTCCCGTCTGATCTAAAGCCTTCTTCTTGCTTAATATCCCTAGGCCAAGTTCATTAAAGTTCTCTTGTTTAAAATCTTTAATCGAATCAAAAACTTCAACTTTTTCTATCACATATTCAATTTGGCTGTTATCCATAGATATCGTTACTGGAACCTTTTGCCCTATATGAAATAGTCGTTTGCTATCTTTTTTCAAAGGAATCACTTTAGATTTTTTAGGTTCATCTGCTTGGCTAAAATACTTTTTATCATAATTTGATATATGTGATGCCTTTTCTTTTGACGTGGGCTCAAGTGAAATATTCCCTAAGACATCTATCATTTGTTCTTCATTTATATCTGATCCAATAAAACTTTCTAACATAATCCCTTCTTTCTCAAAAAAGAGAAAGACCTTCCTATCAAACATTACATTGTTGTTTCCAGTTTCTTTATGAACAATTACTGCTTTCTTGCCACCTATCTCTTTTTCTTCGTAGCTTTTTGAATATAAAGTTTGAAAGTCCGCATTTTCCCCTACTCTCCAAAGACTAAATGAAAAGCCTCCATTTGCGTCGTTATCTTTAAATGAATATTTCATAGCAGAGTCATCAATTGCTTCCATATTTTCTGGTAATTTATCAATTTTCAGCTTATACCACTTATCAGCCTTTTTCGTGTCCTTATTTGTTACCGACACATTTACTTCATAATTTTGTTTTTGAACAATCATATTATAGACTTTTACTGCACCAAAAACGGTTGTCGGCATACCAATCAATAAGCAGGCAGCAGCGATTAACATACGATGTCTTTTACTCTTTTTCTGTGGTCGCTCGTCCTTCAGCTTCATTTCCTCCATAAACAGTTTCTTTTTGCGCGTATATGTATGTGAAAATTCATGTTGTTCTTCGGATTTATCAAAATCATCTAAAGCAATTTTTTCAGCAAGTTCATATATTTCTTTGGAGTTCTTTGAATTCGTCATGTTGTATACCTCCTATCATATTTTGGACTCGTTTTCGAGCGCGTTCAAACTGCTTGCGGACATTAGCCTCCGTAATCCCCATTACACTTGAAATTTCTTGATACGTTAAGTTATAGAAGACTTTGTACTTAAACACCTGTCTGTTAGATTCATTTAACTCTTTTAGCAATGTATCAATTTGAACCTCAGACATTTTACGTTTTTCCCACTCTTCAATATTTTCATCTACTGCTTCTATTGATTCTCTTTCATATTCTTCTAAAAATGTTTCATGTCGTTTATTTTTCCGGTAACTATCAATCGCCTTGTTTTTCGCGATCCTCAAAATATAGCGTTTAAGCTCTTCAGTGCTCAAGCTATGGAGCTTTTCCAAGTTCTTATAAAGAGTAATAAACGTCTCTTGAACCGCATCTTCAGCCTGTTGAATATTATTTAAAATAGAATACGCTACATAATAAATTTTTTGTTCGTACAACTCGTATAGCTCTTCCATCTTTTCATAATCGTTATTTGTAACTTTCATATAATTCCTCCTCTCACTCTATATAACGAATGAGCACTGTACTTTGTGACACTGCAAAATCTTTTTATAGATAAAATTTAATAATAGAATAAACAAAAGCCCAATTTCTCTATTGTAACTGAGAAATTGGGCTTTTTAATATTAGAATTTTCCTGACTGTATCTCTAAGAAAAATTCTTTTACACCTTTTCAATATGCAGTATTTGCTCTATCGCTTCTTTTAACAAATTCTTTGTCTCTTCAAAGTTATGATTCTTCTTTTCCTCCGGTTGCACCGTATAAAACTCAGCAAACGAACGCTCTTTATATCTTGGTACGACATGCATATGGTAATGTGTTAACTCGTTAAATACTCCACCATTTTGACAAACTGTAATTCCATCTGGTTTATATAATGCCTTAATCGCTTTTGCAATCAGCTTAGAAGCATCCATAATTGATCTTGCTACAACGTCATCTAATTCTTCTACTTCTACAACATGTTGCTTTGGCACAATTAAAGTATATCCTGGGTAGAAAGGCGCATGATCTAAAAAGCAAGTTACATAATCATCTTCATATACTTTATATATTTTTTCCTCTTCGTTTGCTAATTTACAACCTAAACAGTCCACTACACTTTCCCCTCTTTCTAAAAACATAAAAACGTGAGAATACGGCTCTCACGTTTTTATGTTTCATTTTATTAGTTCAATTGTTTCCGTAACCTTTATACTATCTTTTACAGATTGAACAATCGTACAATTTTTCACTGCAAGCTGCAATGCTTTGTCCAACTGCTCTTCTGTAATGTTTTCCGCTTTAATTTTATATTGCAAATGAACACTTTCAACTGGTTTGGATAAAGCTTCACTTCTACCAATTTCAGTTTCGATCGTAAACGTATCGTATGTAATACGTTTCTTTTCTAAAATTGTTCGAAAGACAATTGCACTACATCCTGCGATAGAAGAAACGAGTAATTGTAACGGTGAATACCCGTTTTCTTTTCCAATCGCTAATTGAGCGTACGATAAATCTGCCTTTATATCATCGTGTTTGATTGTTAGTTTCATTTGTTTTGTCCATCTCCACTTTCATCGGTTTCTGCTGTTTCTTACTCATATAATAATAATATATATAGCAGAAAATGATAAATGGAATACCGCAGTATAACGCCATTCTTTGTTCAGGAATAAACGCTAAACTAATAACAACGATGCTATTTGTAATTAAAGCTAAAATTGGAACAATCGGATATAGTGGTGTTCTATACTTTAAGTCCTCTAACTTTCCTCCGCCTTTTATATACTGACTTCTAAAGCGAAGTTGCGATAGAGCAATAATGATCCAACTTGAAACAGCCGATAAACCAGCTATCGATAATAAGTACATGTATACTGTATCTTCTGCAAGGAAACTTGTGAATAGGGATAATCCAGCTACCGCAATCGTTACGACTAGCGCTGTAATTGGAATACCACGTTTATTTACTTTCTTGAAAGAAGTTGGTGCCATTCCTTCATTTGCAAGTGACCATAATATACGTGTCGCTGCATATAATCCAGAGTTCGCTACAGATAATAACGCAGTAATAATAACAAAGTTCATAATATCAGCTGCATATGGAATACCGATTTTATCAAATACAACTACGAATGGACTTTCAATTACGCCTGCTTCCTTCCAAGAAATTAATCCTACTAAAATTGTCATTGTTAAAATGAAGAATAACATAATGCGCCATACTGTATTACGGATCGCACGTGGAATTGTTTTTTCTGGATTTTCACTTTCTCCCGCTGCAATCCCGATTAACTCTGTTCCTTGGAACGAGAAGTTAACTGTAATCATTGTAAGTAATACGGCAGCTAGTCCATTCGGGAAAAGTCCACCATCGCTTACAAAGTTAGAGAAAAGAGGTGCTGCTTCTTTTCCGTCATATGATATAAATCCTAATAATGCACTACCACCAAGAACAACAAATGCAAGGATTGTAATTACTTTAATACTAGAAAACCAAAATTCTAATTCAGCGTAGCTTTTCGCTGAGATAGCATTTGACGCATATAGAATAACGCCGAATACAAGGCACCATACCCAAACATCAACATTTGGAAACCATCTTTTCATCATTAAACCTATTGACGTTAATTCTAGACCCACTGTTACTGCCCAGCCGAGCCAGTATAACCAACCAATCATAAAGCCTGTTCCTGGTCCAATAAACTTCGTTGCATACTTTTGGAAAGATCCCGAAACCGGCATTGCTACCGTTAACTCTCCAAGACAAAGCATTGTTAAATACATAATAAATCCGCCTACTAAATATGAAAGGATGGCCCCCCCTGGTCCAGCCTGATTAATGGTGTAACCCGAACCTAAGAAAAAACCAGTTCCAATTACACCACCAAGTGCGATCATAAATAAATGTCTACTCTTCATCGTACGATGTAATTTCTCATTCGTTGGTTGCTGCATCTAAATCCTCCCCCTACAAATACCCCTATATCTTGTTAAAATTTTCTGATAATAAAAATATACACGAAAGCGATTACATTTTCTATATAAAATTAAAACTTTTCTGATAAAATAATATAAAAAATCTAATTATAGCTAGATTTAGATTCTATTTAGAGGAAAATAAGGAGAAACAAGGAAAAACCCTTACATATATTGTAAGGGTTAACGAAGTTCTAATCTTCTGGATAAAATTGATAAACTATAATTTACGATAAAGTACATACAAGCTACTACCATAAACGTTGGAATCATATAATTCACATTTTGTCCGCTAATAATTTGAGCATTATGCATAAGCTCTGGCAGTGATATAACAACTGCTAATGCTGTATCTTTCAGCAATGAAATAAATTGACTGACAAGCGGTGGAACCATTCTCCTTAATGCTTGTGGTAAAATGATATGCCAAAGCGCTTGCACATACGTTAATCCTGAAGATCTTGCAGCCTCAATTTGTCCTTTTTCAATCGATAATAGACCACTTCGAACAATTTCAGATATCATTGCTGCTTCAAATATTGTTAAAGCAACAATTACAGCTGTTATAATTTCTAATTTCAAGCCTGCTTCTGGTAGTGCAAAATACGTGAAAAATATAATCAAAAGTAGTGGTAAATTTCGAATTACTTCAACGATAATTCCTAATACTTGTGAGACGACAGGTATTTTCATGTAGCGCAATATCCCTATTACACTACCAATAATAAAGCTAAGTACAATTGCTACGAGCGCTACCTCTAACGTTATAAGTAATCCTTTTAATAAAAATAGAATATGATCCCCTGTAATTGCTCCCTTAAAATCCATTTACACCGCCTCCTTTGCTAAGCGTTTTTCTAAATAACGCACTAGCATACTGAGCGGAATTGTTAATATTAAATAAAACATCCCGACAAATATATATACATCAAACGTAACAAACGTCTTCGTTGAAATTAAATCTCCTTGATACATTAAATCAGCACCAGCAATAATTCCAAGTATTGAGGAGTTTTTAACTAAATTGAGAAACTGGTTTCCTAAAGGGGGAATTACAATTTTCATAGCTTGAGGTAAAACGACATGGTACATTGCTTGCGTATAAGTCAATCCTGAGGAACGTGCTGCTTCCATCTGACCTTTCTCGACTGATAGAATACCAGCGCGAATAACTTCCGCAATAAACGCTGCTGTATATACGGTAAGCGTAACTGTTCCTGCTACAAAACCATTTAAAGTAATTCCTATTACAGGTAACGCGAAATAAAATATAAATGCAATTAATACGAGTGGAATATTTCTTACAAACTCTACAAAAGCTGAACCTACCCAATTTAAAATACGAATCGGTGCGATGCGCATTACTGCCAAAATTACTCCTAAAATAAAACTGCCTATCAATGCAATTACACTAGACATAACTGTATATTTAAATCCTTCTAAATACATATCAATGTTATTCGTTAATATAGAAAAATCAGGCACATATTCTCCCCTCTTTCTTTACAAGAAGAGGATGAGCACTCTCATCCTCTCACTTTTACTATTTATCAAGAAAAATAAAGTTTCACTTTACTTCTCTTGTTTTTGACCGATCCATTTTTCATACAATTTATCGTATTCCCCGCTCGCCTTCATATCTTTTAGTAAGTTATTAATCTCTTTCGTTAAATCGTCTGCACCTTTTTGCACTGCAATTCCGTACGGTTCATCTGTAAAAATTTTTCCTACTACTTCATAATTAGAATCTTGTTTTGCCATTCCGTAAAGGATTGCATTATCTGTCGTTAACACATCACCTTTACCTGCCTTTAACGCTGTAAATGCCTCACTATAATTTTCAAATTCTAATACAGTCGCTTCTGGTGACTTTTGACGAATGTTATTTGTAGATGTTGATCCTTTTACAGCTAATACTTTAACGCCTTGTTTTATATCATCGATGCTCTTAATATTGCTTCCTTTTTTCACAAGTAACGATTGTCCGGCTTTAAAATATACATCTGAGAAATCCACTTCTTTTTTGCGCTCTTCCGTAATTGTCATTGTCGCAATAATTGCATCAATATCACCATTTTTCAGCATTGGAATACGTGTTTTAGACGTTACTTCTTTCAGCTCTAGCTTCTTTTCATCTCCAAGAATTTTTTTCGCAAGTGCCTTCGCAACATCAACATCGAATCCTTCTACTTGCCCTGTTGAAGGATTTTTTAATCCAAATAAATTCGTATCATTCTTCACCCCGACTACTAATTTTCCTCGTTTCTTAATTTGCTCAACAGCCCCGCCTTGCTTCGTATTTGTTTCCTTTGCCTCATCTTTCTTACTTCCGCATCCAGCAACAACAAGCACGAATAAACATGAAAATACGATTAAAGTAAATAACTTTTTCATTTTAAGCATGGAATTCCTCCTCTAATGATTTAGCACCCGACTTAAAAATAAACGAGCTCTTTCTTGTTCAGGATTTGCAAAAAATTGCGCCGGTGTCGTATCTTCAATAATTTGACCATCATCCATAAATAAAATCCGATCTGCTACTTCTCGCGCAAATCCCATTTCATGCGTGACAACGACCATTGTCATCCCTTCTTTAGCTAGCGTTTTCATAACATCAAGTACTTCCCCGATCATCTCCGGATCAAGAGCAGACGTAGGCTCATCGAACAGCATAATTTCCGGCTGCATCGCAAGTCCTCTAGCAATTGCTACTCTTTGCTGTTGTCCTCCGGATAATTGATGTGGATATACATTAGCCTTCTCCGGGATTCCTACTTTCTCTAAATAAAACATTGCTGTTTTCTCTGCTTCTTCTTTGGAAACTTTATTTACTTTAATCGGTGCTAGTGTAATATTTTGCAGAACTGTTTTATGTGGGTATAAATAAAAATGTTGAAAGACCATCCCAATATTTCGCCGCAATTCATTCATGTCCGTCTTTTTATTGTGTACCTCTGTATTTTGTACAATTAATCCTCCATCTGTAATTGCCTCTAATTGATTTATACATCGAAGCAATGTACTTTTTCCTGATCCTGAAGGCCCGACAACTACTACCACTTCTCCTTTTTTCACTTGCACATTAATATTTTTCAAAACTTGAAAATTACCATAATATTTATTTACATTACGAAATTCTATCAACATACTCCCCCTTCCCCTAACAACGCATGTACATTCTTTTTATATTCAAAAATAGTCCCAAAAATAACTTTCAGCTTCAATTTGTCCATAAAAAAGCAAAGGGTTTCCCCTTTGCTTCTTCATTTCTATTCTATTAAGATACTTCTTCTTTCTTATCTTTCCCGTATTCATGCTCCCAAAAATCAGCATTTTTAATTCCTAATGGCTGCGGATCGAATACTGGATCTTTTCCTTCTTTTTTCTGTTTTTCATAATCCTTTAATGCGACTAATGCAGGTTTTTGTAATAATAAAATCGCAATGATATTTACCCATGCCATAATTCCTACACCGATATCACCTAAAGCCCACGCCGTTGCTGCTGTTTTAATACAACCGTAGAATACAGCTCCTAAAAAAACAAATTTTAGTACAATAGACAACCAAGGACGGTCTTTATCACGATTTAAGTACGCGATATTCGTTTCTGCAATGTAGTAATACGCCATAATTGTTGTAAACGCGAAGAATAATAACGAGATTGCAACGAAACCGTTTCCAAATCCAGGAAAAACAGATTCTACCGCCGCCTGTGTATATCCTGGTCCTGGCTGAGCGCCATTTAATTTATTAACGATAAAGTTTTTTCCGCTTGCATCAAATACGTTATACATGCCTGTAATAATCATCATAAATG
Source organism: Bacillus sp. D48C (assembly GCF_053345735.1). Classification (NCBI taxonomy): domain Bacteria; kingdom Bacillati; phylum Bacillota; class Bacilli; order Caryophanales; family Bacillaceae; genus Bacillus; species Bacillus sp. D48C. The sequence goes on along the minus strand of NZ_JBKFAQ010000011.1, from coordinate 120,602 downwards.
CTGTTGCTGAACAAACAAATAATGTATCAATGTAAACGGAAAATGCTTGCACTAAACCTTGCTTAGCTGGATGTGATACTTCAGCTGCTGCTGCTGCATGTGGTCCAGTTCCTTGCCCTGCTTCATTGGAATAAATACCTCGTTTTACTCCCCAAGAAATTGCTAAACCGATAATACCACCGAAAGCCGCTTCTAATGCAAAAGCACTTCTTATAATTAGCATAAATGCTTCTGGCAACTTTTCAATATTCATAGCAACAATAACGCAAGCTACTAAAATATAACCAACTGCCATAAACGGTACGACAACTTGTGCAACGTTAACAATTCGCTTTACTCCACCGAAGATGATAATAGCTAGTACAACAACTAATAAAGCCCCTGATACGGTGGTGTTAATTCCAAAAGCTGTTTCTAAACTTACAGCAATACTATTTGCCTGCACACCTGGCAGTAAAAGCCCCGTTGCAAGAATTGTCGCTGCAACGAATACTAATGCATACCATTTCACACCTAAACCTTTTTCAATGTAATAAGCAGGTCCACCACGAAACTGTCCTTGATGTTTCGTCTTATATATTTGCGCTAATGTAGATTCTATATAAGCTGATCCTGCTCCTAAAAAGGCCACTGCCCACATCCAAAATACAGCTCCTGGTCCACCGAAGGCAACCGCTGTTGCTACCCCAGCTATATTCCCCGTCCCAACGCGTCCTGATAACGAAAGTGCTAACGCTTGAAATGAAGAAACACCAGCCTCTGATTTTTCACCTTGAAATGTCAGCTTCACCATTTCTCCTACATGCCTTACTTGTAAAAACCTCGTTCGAATGGAAAAATATAAACCTACTCCTAAACATAAATAAACAAGTGCTGGACTCCAAACAATATTATTTAACCAATTCACGAAAGCTTCCAACATTCCCCCTCCTTCTTTATAAAGAATATTCAGAATATATATAAAATTATAAGTGTATACTGAATCTAGGACAATATTATTTTAATAAAGTAAACATATTTTTGTATAAAAAAACAAAGTATATATTTGTTTTATATACTTTGTTTCGAACTAAATGTATTATATATTCACAATTGCTTCTCTTTTTATAATTCTTTCATATAGCTCTTCTGATAATTCTCGGAAGTTATCTGGCATACCTTTCCCCTTAAACTTCTTTTGAAGTGTACCGTATAAACCAACATCACGTAGACGTAAAAACAACGGTAACGATTCATACCAACTATCCGCCAGTCTGTGCTCATGCTCATAGCCTTTTCGTAACACTTGTAGCTGTTTACGAGCAAAGTCTGTCTTCTCTTCCGCTGTCCATGGTGTAAATAGAATAGAGTAATAGAGAACCATCGCTAAATCATGTATAAAGTAATTATAAGCCGCATCATCAAAATCAAAGATTGTTAGCTCTTTACCATCATAATGAAAATTACCGGGATGGATATCACCGTGCATAAGACCGAACGTTTCTCTTTCAACTGGAAGGGCCTTAATCTCATCCATTAATACCGCTGCAATCTTTTTCACTTGATCATCTTCTAATTCATTAACAATTCCACTTTCGTCTTCTTCCCACGTATCACGATAGTCTGTTTTAGGATAGCTCATTGTTAGGCGATGCAGTTGTCCAATCGCTTTTCCCCATGCTTCAAAATAATCATCTCCCCAATAAGGCGATCCTTCCCCTTTTACTTGCTCACCTTTTGCATATGTAAATAAAGAAGCAAAAAAGAAAGTGCTATCTTCCGCTCCAATTTCTTCTACAAGATTTTGAGAAGTTGAGTTAAGAGGTCCTGCTACCTTTGCCCCATGCTCCGCAACATATCGTAAAAAATCTAGTTCAGCTTCAACTTCTTTTTTAGAGCGATGCGAAGAATGCGTTAAACGTAATACATAGTCCTCATCATTATCTCCCTTCGCCTTAAAAATATAATTTTCAAAATCTCCAAGCGGCTTCTCTTCCACTGTTACATGAAATGCCTTTGCCGCTCTTCTTAAGATCTCTTTCGTAAAAACACGTTCTACAGCTATTTCCATATGTATCCCTCCTATATATCTTCTTAATTCGACACAAATGTGAGAAGTACTGCTATGAAATTGAATAATGCACAAAAGACAATATAACGTAACTTTCAATTCTCTTTTAAAAAAATAATTCAAGCATAAATTTCTCACAAACGACAAAAATTAACAGAAACAGTTGCACTTTAAAAGAGGTGGAAATTATGACAGAGAGAAAAGAACAACAAGAGAGTAAAAAACAAAAACATATGTTTCCATCACTTCCTGAGAACATTAATTACATTGAAAATAAACTTTCTCATTCTGATGATATAAAAAAATTAGATATCCCTTTTCAAAACGGAAAAGGGATAATCTTATATATCGAATCTTTAGCAGATCCAAATCTAATTCATCAATTAGTTCTTGAACCATTATTAACGCGGTCGGATTTATCTTTAGATAAAGCTTTTTCTACATTAAATATGAAAAAAGAAACGAATTTAAATTATGGTGTGCAGCTTTTATTACAAGGTAAATCTTTATATTTTCATGAACATGTCGAAAGCTTTTGCATTTTTGAAACGGCTCTATCTTTAAAGAGAGATATAACAGAGCCTGATAATGAAGGTATTGTACGTGGACCGCATACTGGTTTTGTAGAAGATTTAGCAACGAATTTAGCCTCTATTCGTAAACTCATTAAGAGTCCAAATGTAGTTGTTAAATATTTTACACTCGGTGAAGAAATGCACACGAAAGTAGCTATTGCTTATATGCAAAACATAGCTAATGACGATTTAGTTACAGAAGTAAAAAGAAGGTTAGAAACGATTAAGACAGATGCACTTATGCCTCCAGGATATATACAAGAATTTATAGAGGATACGTCTTTCTCACCATTTCCACAGCAGTTAAATACAGAGCGTCCAGATAGAGTCGCAGCAAATTTAATGGAAGGACGAGTTGCTATTTTATCTGATGGAGATCCAACAGCACTTATCGTTCCTGTTACGTTATTTGCTTTCTATCAATCACCAGACGATTATAATAACCGCTGGATCGTCGGTTCTTTCGTCCGAATGATTCGCTTAGTTAGTTTCTTGATTGCCTTTCTCTTACCAGCTATATATATCGCAACCGTCGCTTTTCATCCTGATGTGTTGCCACTTGAACTCGTTTACACAATTAAAGCTTCTTTAGAAAAAGTGCCTCTTCCTCCTATTTTTGAAGCTCTCTTAATGGAATTAATCTTTGAATTATTACGGGAAGCTGGTATTCGCTTGCCAAGCCGAGTTGGACAAACAATCGGTATTGTAGGTGGTTTAGTAATTGGTGATGCGATTGTAAAAGCCGGACTCGTTTCTTACACAATGATTATCGTTGTAGCTTTAACTGCAATCTCATCTTTTCTCGTTCCATCAAATGATATGAGTTCAGCAGTTCGGATTCTTCGTTTTCCGTTAATGCTCCTTGCTGCTATATTCGGATATGTAGGCATCTCATTTGGTCTAATTATAACTTTCGTTCACTTATGCCAACTACATTCATTTCATACACCATATCTTTCTCCTGTTGCCCCGATGCGGATAAAAGATATGAAAGATTCTTTTGTAAGACTTCCAATGTGGTCGTTTTGGGAACGACCACATGATCCAAAACCGAAAAAAATGCAACGACAACATGTAACGAGAGAGGATGAGGACGGTGACAAACACGCAAAGTAAAATTTCACTTGTTCAATTTACCTTTTTCGTTATTCAATGCCAAATTGGGGTCGGTATACTCTCTCTACCTAACCGTCTTCATCCGATAGCGAAAGGCGGCGGATGGATTTCTGCTCTCATAGCTGGTCTTGCAATTCAACTTATCATTTTACTTATGTGGCTTTTCTTAAAACGATTTCCTGATGCGGATATGTATGAAAGTGTTTGTATGCTATTTGGTAATAAGTTTGGAAAACTATTAGGTTTTGCTTATGTTTTTTATTTTACCCTTATTGGTATGACCGTTATGTTAAACGCTTGTAATGTCATTAAAGTATGGGTTTTGCAAGCAACCCCTTGGTCTGCAATTCTCATACTATTTACAATAGCTTGCTGCTATGTAGCCTATAATACATTTAAAGTAATTGTAAGGTTTTATGTGATGGCCTCTATTCTCATTTTGCCCATGGCTCTTTTAATTGCACTAGGGTTTTCACGAGCTGATTTTTCTTATATTTTTCCAATCACAGAAGCCGGATGGTGGAATATTATTCAAGCATCTAGGGAAACCATTACAGCTATGTATGGTTTTGAAATTATTCTTATCGCTTTCCCAAAAGTAAACGGGAGTTCTGTGGCAAAACTAAAGGCAATTTCTATCGCTAATGGATTTGTAACCCTTTTTTATACTTTCACTGTTTGGATTTGCTTTATCGTATTTAGTCCAAAGCAAATTGAGCTTATTCCAGAGCCAGTTGCTTACTTATTGCGCTCCTTACATATCGGGATTATAGACCGTACTGATTTACTATTCATACCAATATGGATGATAACAGTTGTGGCTTCTATTGCTAGTTATTATTGTGCTGCTTCAATCGGAATTGGACATATATTCAATCTTGCTAATCATAAAAAAGCTGTTCCAATAGTTGGTATTATTGCCTTTAGTGTAGCCGTATTTATCGATACACCCGAAGAATTAAAAGTAATTGCAACTTTCACTGATAAGTTCACCTATATTTTCATCGTTGTCCTTCCTCTTTTATTTCTACTTTATTCAGTGATAAGAAATAAGAAAGGAGAGCAGTATGTTCAAAAAAAGAGTTAAATTACTTTTTTTATTATGTACTAGTGCATTCCTTTCTGGCTGTTGGGATCAAGAACCATTAAGAGAAGCGAGATTAGCTTATAGCATTGGATATGATATTACGGAAGAAAATAAACTTCAACAAACGCTTGAACTTGTAAAAAGTTCAAGCGGAGAACAATCTTCATTCGAGAATGAAGTACATTCAGCAACTGGATATAACATAAGGGATACAAGTGATGCCCTAAAAAAAAATGTAACTGGGAATATCCGCTATTTCAAATATGGCGTTCAATTACTTGGAACCAAAATTCTAAAGAAAGGTATACTACCCTATTTAGATGTCAGCTTTCGGGACCCAACAAACCCAACTGCTTTAGTAAAACTTATTGCAGTAGATGGTGAAACATCCGAGATACTCAAAAAAAAGAAAGTAGGAAATTTATTAATTGGAGATTTTTTAAAGAAAAAAGTAAAAAGCTTAGAAGATATGAGTGTGTTTCCGAAAGAAACTTTAGAAACAGCTGCTACAAAAATGTTAGATCCAGGTAAAGATTTTACCCTCCCCTCTATAAAAATAAAAGAAAAAGAAGTTATTACAGACGGATTATCTTTATTTAATAAAGACAAATTAACTGGGCATTTACCTTTGAAACAATCTGTTTTATTCGTGTTATTAACTGGAAAAATGGGAACAAGTGCCCGTATCACCCAAAAACTTACTAGCGATGAATCAGAGACGACATCTGATTATTTAACGATGGAAATTAGCAATCGGAAATTAAAACGAGACTTAAAAATAACAACAGATAAAAAAGGAAATGTTTATGCTCACATTAAGCTTCAACTAAAAGTTATAGCGCTTGAGGCTCCAAGAGATAATCTTTATAAAATGTGGGAACGAAAAAAACTAAATAAAGAATTATCAAAGCAACTTACGAAAGAAGCGAAACAAATAACAAAAAAGCTACAAAAAGCAAACTGTGATGCTTTCGGTATCGGCAGACACCTTATCGCTTATCACCCTGAGTTATGGAGGAAAAAAAATTGGGATAAAGATTATGCAAAAGTAAAGTTTAAACCTGAAGTAGAAGTAAGCATTTTGTATAGTGGTGTCTTAAAATAAAAGGTTGTATGCCCATGCGGCATACAACCTTTTTATTTCGTATATCGATACACAATTGATTCATATGGTCTTAAGTTAAGTTTTGCAATATCCTTGCTGGCATCTTTATAATTCGACAGTAGTACTTCTTGTTTCATTCCATCTAATTGAACGTGCGCTGGTACAGAGTACGTTATTTCTTCTCCATAGAAGTTATTTATAACAAGTAGTACTTCACTTTCTGTAGTACGAGTATATGCCCAAATTTTAGGATCATTTTTATCCAAAATAGCATATTCTCCTTCTGTAATTACATCATACGTTTTTCTAAGTTCTATTAACTTTTTATAATGATAAAATACAGACTCTTTATCTTCTAATGCCTTCTCTACGTTTATTTCTGTAAAGTTTTCAGCCACTGAAATCCAAGGTGTACTTGTTGTAAAACCACTGTTCATCTCTTCATTCCACTGCATCGGAGTACGAGAGTTGTCACGAGATTTTTGTTTTAAAATCCCGATAATCTCTTCTTTTGATAATCCTTCTTCTCGCTTGATATCGTATATATTTAACGATTCCACATCGCGATATTGCTCGATGGACTCGAATTTAGGATTCGTCATACCGATTTCTTCGCCTTGATAAATGTAAGGTGTTCCTTGCAACATATGCATAGCTGTCGCTAACATTTTCGCAGATTCATTTCGGTACTTTCTATCATCACCGAAGCGTGACACTATGCGAGGTTGGTCATGATTACACCAAAATAACGCATTCCATCCTCCGCCCTTTTGCATTTCAATTTGCCAGTTAGACATAATCTCTTTTAATTTAATAAAATCAAACTCTGCTTTCGTCCACTTATCACCATTCGGATAATCTACTTTTAAATGATGGAAACTAAACGTCATGCTCAGTTCATTACGCTCAGGATTAGAATATTTAATACAATTATCAATTGTCGTAGATGACATTTCTCCAACTGTAATTACATCTTTTCCTGCAAAAACTTTTCGGTTCATCTCTTGTAAATATTCATGAACACGCGGACCATCTGTATAATACTTGCGTCCATCACTTGTCGCAGTATTACCTTCATCGTTTAAGAAACATTGGTCTTTTGAAATTAAGTTAATGACATCTAATCGGAATCCTGTTACCCCTTTATCCAGCCAAAAACGCATCATATCATATACTTCTTCGCGAAGTTGTTCATTTTCCCAATTTAAATCAGCTTGTGTTTCATCAAATAAATGTAAATAATATTGCTCCGTCTTCTCATCATATTTCCAAGCAGATCCACCAAACTTAGACTGCCAATTATTTTTTTCATCACGCCAAATATAGTAATTACGATATGGACTATTTTTATCTTCCTTCGCTTCTTTAAACCACTTATGTTCAGTCGAACTATGATTTACAACAATATCAAGCATAATTTCAATGTTACGTACTTTCGCTTCTGCTAAAAGTTCCTCAAACTCTTCCATCGTTCCGTAAGATGGATCAATGCTGTAGTAATCACTTACATCATATCCATTATCATTTTGTGGTGATTGGTATATCGGTGTTAACCAAATATAATCCACTCCGAGTTCTTTTAAATAATCTAGTTTCTCTGTAACCCCTTTTATATCACCGGTTTCTTTATTGTAATAGCTATTAAAGCTCTTCGGATAAATTTGATAGACTACACTTTTATGCCAATCCTTCATGTTTAACTTCCTCCTACTTCTGTTTGACTCTTTTTGCAAATAACCATGTTAAAGTAAATGGGATTACAACTGCAATAATCATTCCTACAATAAACATTGGAATCGATTTCGGAATGATAGAAATAAATGCTGGCAATCCGCCAATTCCGATAGCAGGTGCTAATACACCATTTAATGTAATGAATATCGCTGCCACAGCAGACCCTATAATCGCTGCATAGAACGGGAACTTATTTCGTAAATTCACACCAAACATCGCTGGTTCTGTAATACCGAAGTATGCTGAAATGGCTGATGTTGATGCCATACTTTTATCATTTTGATTTTTAGAAATCCAGAACATTGCAAGTGCCGCACTACCTTGCGCAATGTTAGAAAGAGCAATCATTGGCCAAATGAATGTGCCACCGTGCTGTGCAATCAATTGTAAATCAATTGCAATAAACATATGATGCATACCTGTAATTACAAGCGGTGCATATAATGCTCCAAACAATACTGCTCCAACTACTGGTACTGTTTCATATACACCTACTAATCCTACTGTTAATAAATCTCCAATATGACGTGTAACCGGACCGATAATTCCTAATGCTAACACACCTGTCACAACGATTGTTGTAATTGGTACAACTAATAATTGAATTGCATTTGGTACATGTTTCTTTAAGAAAATTTCCACTTTACTTAATACAAAAGCTGCTACTAAAACAGGTAAAATTTGTCCTTGATATCCTACCTTCTCAATTTGGAACAGTCCTAAAATATTGAAGTACTCAATCTTTTGACCCTCTAAACCAGTCGCTGCTTTTCCATAGTCCCAAGCGTTTAATAAGGCCGGGTGCACAAGCATTAATCCCATAACAATCCCTAGTATTGGACTACCACCAAAACGCTTCGTTGCTGACCACCCGACAAGTGCTGGTAAGAATACGAATGCTGTATTGGCCATCATATTAATTAAATCCCAAAGCCCGCCTAAGTTCGGATAAACATCTAATAAATTTTTCCCATCAAAAAATAAGTCCTTTGCCCCTAATAGATTGTTAATACCCATTAGTAAACCAGCTGTTACGATCGCTGGTAATATCGGCATAAATACATCCGAAAATATTTTCACAAACTTTTGAGCTGGATTTAACTTCTGATTTCCAGAATCTTTTACGTCAGCTACAGTCGATTCTTCCATACCTGCAAGCGTTATCAATTCAGCGTAAACACGATCTACATCCCCTGGACCAATTACAACTTGAAATATACCAGCGTTATGAAACGCTCCTTTCACTAATGAAACAGACTGTAATTTATCATTATCTATTTTACTTTCATCTTTTAAAGCGATACGGAGCCTCGTCACACAATGTGCAGCTTGTTCAATATTGTCTTTCCCACCAATATACTGCAACACTTCCTCTGCTGTTTTACGATAGTCTTTCCCCATATTCCCGTCCCTCTTTTCTTTTTTTGATACCGTTTACAATTACATATTAACTCGTATATATAAGTTAGTCAACACTCGTATATACGAGTTTGTGTTTTTTTTTATAAAAAAAGAGATGAAACAATATTTTGTTCCACCTCTTTACTTCCTGCGTGCCACATCCGAAAAGTGAAAAATATCTAAACGGTGGCGTGATTCTGTGTATTCAAACTGACTTCCATCATACAAATGTGTAAAGTTTTTCACAACGACAACATAGTCTGTTCCATTTAAATCTAAATACTTTCTGTCATCCTCTGTACACGGCTGTACTTCAATTACCCTCTGCGAATAACTAATATGTAGCCCAAGCTCTTTCTCAATGTATTTATAAATCGATGCAGTTGCAATTTCTTTCGTTAATCCTGGAATAAACTCAGATACAAAATGATTTATATCTAAAATTACTTTTTCTCCATCAATATTTCGTACACGTTTAATATGATCAATCTCTGTTTTTTCTTTTACATTTAATAATTTCGCAATTTCTTTTGTGGCTTTTTCTTTGTCCATTTCCACAACTTCCGTAATACAATGACGTCCTAAACGTTCATTTTCTTCTTGGAAACTTACAATACCGCCAAAATTAAATTCAATATTTTTTCGCTTTAAAACAAAAACACCTTTTCCATGAATTTTTTGCACATATCCACGCTCTTGCAGTAAATCTACAGCTTTTCTTACCGTGCCTCGGCTTGCCTCATACTGCTTCATTAATTCTGTTTCTGATGGGATTTTGCATCCCTCTTTTAATTGTTTATTATCAATAGATTTACTGATTTCTGTATAAATTTGTTCATACTTACTCATCATCTACAATAGCCCCTTGTCACCTTCTAATTCTATATGTATTATAACATGCTTCACTCTTCTGCCAATCTCTCACTTATTTTCCAGTACAAGAAAAATATAGGTAAATATTTAATCTTTAAAACGTATTTTTATAAAAATTTTTATATTTTTCTTTTCATTCAAAAAAACATGTAGTATACTAACTTCAAAATCAGAGGAGAAAGGGAGCAAAGAACTATGCTTACTTATACAACAACTGTAGTTTCATTTGCACAAAAACATCATCATCATACGTAACCCTTGAAACCTAGCGGAAAAATTACGCGTAGGTACAAGGGTTATTCCCGTTGTACCTACGCTTTGGCGAAAGAGCCATGTAGGTATTTTTTTATCTACATGGCTCTTTTTTTATTGTCAAAAAGCTAGTAAAAAATGATGTTTAAGCAAAACTTACTACAAAGGAGTTAACAAAAATGGAAACGAAAAAATGGGGATTATGGGTTTTAACAGCATTTGTTATCGGGAATATGGTTGGCGGTGGCGTATTTATGCTTCCAGCAAATTTAGCACAAGTATCAGGGCCAATGGGTTCTACACTCGCATGGAGTATTACAGGCCTTGGCGTATTTATGATTGCACTTGTATTTGGAAATTTAGCGATTCGGAAACCAGAATTAAAAGCTGGACCACAAAGCTACGCTCAAGCGATGTTTCCTTCAAAAAAAGCTGGTAAAGTTGCGGGATATAGTATGGCATGGGGATATTGGGCTGCTAACTGGGCTGCAACAGCATCTGTTATTATTTCCTTTGCTGGATATTTATCAACATTCTTTCCAGTTTTACAAAGTAAGCAAATTCTTTTTTCAATAAACGGATTTTCACTAGAACTCGGAAAAGGATTAACTTTCCTCGTATGTAGCCTTATGCTGTGGGGAATTCAATATATTCTTTCTCAAAATATTGATCGAGCTGGAAATATGAATCTACTTGCTACCATTGCAAAAATTATCGGATTTACAATGTTTATTGTAATTACATTATTCATTTTCAATGCCTCTAATTTCGGAGACGGTCAAACCTTTATGAATGAAGCAGGACAATCCATCTCGTTAGGTGGACAAATCAATTCAGCTGCTATTGCAACACTCTGGGCATTTATCGGTATTGAATCAGCAGTTATGCTTTCTAATCGTGCAAAATCACAGCGCGATGTAAAAAAAGCTACGATTTTCGGATTAATTATCGCTCTTCTTATTTACATGTCAATTACTTTACTTACAATGGGAGCTCTTCCGCAAGATGCTTTAAAAGAGTCTCAAAAACCATTAGTAGACGCATTAAATTTAGCAATTGGAAATAAAGGCGCATATATCATGGCTTTACTCGCTCTTATATCTTTATTTGGATCTACAGTTGGTTGGATTGTTGTTAGTTCAGAAGTACCTTACCAGGCAGCAAAGAATGGACTTTTCCCTAAGTTTTTCGGGAAAACAAATAAAAAAGGTAGTCCTTCAAAATCATTATTGATTACAAATGTAATGACGCAAATTTTCTTATTTTCAACGATTTCTGGTACTGTTTCAGAAGCGTATAGTTTCGCTATTGTCGTAGCAACATTAGCCTATTTAATTCCATACCTAGTTTCTACTCTGTACCAATTCAAACTGGTTATTACAGGAGAAACGTATGATATAATGCCTGGTTCTCGAATAAAGGACGGGATCATCACTACATTAGCATTTGTATACTCAATTTGGGTTATCAAAACGGGAACTGCTGATTTAAAAACGTTCTTCTTAGGAATTGGATTGTTCGTATTAGGTCTTATTCTTTATCCAGTACTAATGAAAGACTCACAAAAAACGGATTAAATAAAGAGAAGCTGCTGGCTTCTCTTTTTTATTAAAAATCTGTAATTAACTTTTCTTTTAACTCTCCTACAGATAAAGGTTTCGCATAATAAAATCCCTGTACATAATCACAGCTCATTGATTGTAACAAACTCTCTTGCTCTACTGTTTCTACCCCTTCAGCAACTACTGCTAAATTTAAACTATGAGCAATTTCAATAACAGATTTTACAATTGTTCGTTCTGGTTGCGCGTGATCATAATGAAATTCACGAATAAAATTACGATCAATTTTCACAATATCCAGTGGTAGTTGTTTTAAATAATATAAGGAAGAATAGCCAGTTCCGAAATCATCCAAAGCAATTAAAACACCCATATTTCTTAATTCTTGTAATGTAGCAATAATATAATCAAAATGGCGGACTGCAATGCTTTCCGTTATTTCTAATATTAAACGGTTCGGAGGAAAACCAGTTCTCTTTAAAATGCTACGTACAGACAAAATAAAACGTTTCTGCATTAATTGTTGTATAGATAAATTCACAGATAACTTTAGTCCTTCTTGATAATTTGGCAATGTTTTAAACAATCGGCACGATTTTTCTAATACCCAGTCTCCTAGCTTTATAATAAGTCCAGACTCTTCAGCTACCGGGATAAATTCGCTTGGTGCAATGGGGCCGTCTTCTGTCATACAGCGTACTAAAGCTTCTATACCAGAATATCTCTTCGTTTTCAAATCAATAATAGGCTGCAATGCTACATCTAACTCTTCATCACGAATTGCCTTTTGCAAAGCAAACTCAACTTTCATTCTACGATTTATTTTCGCCCGTAGCTCATCTGTAAAGAAACATGCAGCGTTTCTACCTTGTTCTTTTGCACTATACATAGCTAAGTCAGAGTTTTTCAATAACGTTTCCACGTCTAGTCCGTCTTGTGGATAAGAACAAAGTCCTAGACTAGCTGAAATGTATACTTCATGGCCTTCCAACATAAATGGTGCCTGAAAACATGACAACACAGATGTCGCTAACTGACTCATATCATCTTGCCTATGATTTTTTGTTAACAGCACAAATTCGTCGCCACCTAGCCTAGCCAGAACATCTTTCTCTCCTAGTACATAATGCAACCGTGAAGCGACTTCGCTTAAAAGTAAGTCCCCTATCATATGACCTAACGTATCATTTACTAATTTAAAACGGTCCAAATCAAAGTAAATCATACCAAATTCTTTTTTATCTGCAATCAATTTATTAACGGTTGTTATTAATTGCAAACGGTTCGGCAAACTGGTTAAAGCATCATGATAGGCAAGTTCCCTATAACGACTTTCACTTAGCCGCAATCTATGTTCTGCTTCTTTTCTACTACTAATATCATTTCGAATTGCGATAAACTGGTATGGCTCTCCTTTTTCATTTAAAAATGGAACAATTGTTGTTTTGACCCAATAATATGTACCATCTTTTGCTCGATTCCGAATCTCACCTGTCCATACTTTCCCATTCAAAATACGTTTCCATAAGTTTTGAAAAAAGGTTTTCGGATGATGTCCTGAATTTAAAATACGGTGATCTTTTCCAATTAATTCTTCTCTTTTGTATTTAGAGATTTCACAAAATTTATCATTTACATATGTAATAAGACCTTTTCGATCTGTAATTGCAACAATTGAAGACTCATCTAATGCTAACTTTAAATCTCGCAATGAAGAGTCATATAATGCATGACCTCTCTGTTCTAGCATGCGCATCTCTCCTTGCTTCCTATCTGACTAAAACACAACCTGTTTCTCTTCATAGAAATAGAGATATTTCATTTTCTAATACTAGCCCATTACATAAATTATCTTTTTAAATAGACCGATTAAAATAACATAATATTATTTGTAATAAAAAGCAATATTATACCGTTTCAATTATAACTAGTAGCTTCTCATCTCCCTAATTATTTCGCACCTTATTATACTGCAATCCTTTTAAGTGGCTCTATCCAAGCCCTGTTTCTAACTAATACCATTCACATCTGATCTCTTTACTCTTTAATAACAAAATAGAAATTAGACCATACTACATAACTATTCACGAATAATAATATGAAAATCTACATTAATGTATATGTTTTTGAATTACAATAACAAAATATTAACATATTTTCACCTTAATTTTGGAAGTATTTTATAAATAAATACCGTATTAAACTAAAAAAGAGGGTAGCCTCTTTTTTAGTTTAATACGAATATGGTATTTGCTGATAACCTGGGTATGGCATTGGATACGTTACAGGGTATGGTGATGGATAAGTTACTGGATATGGCGCTGGATAATACCCTCCACTTGCTGCACCCGTTAATGCGCCAGCTGTCAGTCCACCTAACACTCCTCCTGCAAAGCTTCCAGGGAAAAATCCGCCTCCCCATGAACTACCCCCCCAGCCCCATCCGCCTCCGTGATGATGATGGTGATCATGGTGATTGTGTCCTCCATGGTGATGATGTCCGCCGTTATGATTGTGCCCACCATGATTGTGTCCTCCATGATGATGATTCCGATAATACAATCCATTATTTTCTATATAATTCATGTTTCTCCGCTCCTTTTCGATTTTTTCATTTTCATATGCATTAAGAGTGGGATAAAAATGTGATAGTACACTGTATGTAGGACAAATGCGGAAAGTATAGGTGAAATGTCTATATTTTGTAAAAAAAGCAAAACACCTTATAATAAAGATGTCATATTACATCTTCTATTTAAGAAATCTATATTGAAAAAAGATTAGGGGAATTATATAGAAATGAAGAAGCCTATCGTTCAGTTACTATTAATATTTACAATTGTATCTATCGTTCTGTTCCTATTAAATACATCGTATATTTCGTTATATACATTTGTCGGTGCTCTATGGTCCATCACAATCGTAGGAATTTCATTCGTTATCTTTATAGAAAATAGATCTCCACAAAGCACATTGGCATGGTTTTTAGTATTAGCACTTCTTCCTATTATAGGTGTGCTTTTATACGCTATTTTCGGGCGCAGCCGCTGGAGAAGAAAAAAACATCTCCATCGTTCAGAAGAACAAAGAAAATTATTCCGTGAAATATTAGAAGGAAGAAGACTAGAGTTATTACTCACAGTCCCACTAAATGAACGTTCCATACATTTAACAGAAGTCATACAAAAATTTGGAGGCGGTCCTGCCGCAGATAAAACAACTACAAAACTTTTAACAAACGGAGATCAAACATTTTCAGAAATTTTGCGAGCTATAGAGCAGGCAAAACATCATATACATATTCAATACTACATTTATAAATCTGATGAAATTGGTACAAAAGTTCGAGATGCTTTAATACAAAAAGCAAAAGATGGTGTTATTGTACGCTTCCTTTATGATGGTCTTGGAAGTAACACGTTAAGAAGACGATTTTTGCAACCTATGAAAGAAGCTGGGATTGAAATTGTAGAATTTGACCCTATTTTTTCAGCTTGGTTACTTGAAACTGTCAATTATCGTAACCATCGAAAAATTGTTATTGTAGATGGAGAAATTGGTTTTACCGGAGGACTCAATGTCGGTGATGAATATCTTGGCCGTTCAAAGAAATTTCCTGTTTGGCGTGATAGTCATCTAAAAATAGAAGGAAAAGCATTATATAAATTACAAGCAATCTTTCTAGAAGACTGGCTCTATGCCTCTAGTGGTCTAAATACTTATTCCTGGGATCAATTCATGAATAGACAATACTTCCCAGGTAAAGAGATTTCACATGCAGAAGGTGCTGTTCAAATCGTAGCAAGCGGACCAAGCTCCGATGATAAAAGTATTCGTAATACATTATTAGCTGTTATGGGCTCTGCAAAAAAATCCATTTGGATCGCTACACCCTACTTTATTCCAGATCAAGAAACTTTAACATTATTACGCTTAAGTGCAATTGCCGGAATAGATGTACGGATTTTATATCCAGGTAAAAGTGATAGCATCATTAGTGATCAAGCATCTCAATCCTATTTCACTCCACTTTTAAAAGCTGGTGCTTCTATTTACAGTTATAAAGATGGTTTTATGCATGCAAAAATTGTACTCGTTGATGATACAATTGCAACTATCGGAACAGCGAACATGGATGTACGTAGCTTTGAATTGAATTACGAAATTATTAGCGTACTTTATGAATCAAAAACAGTTCACGATATTAAACGTGATTTTGAAAAAGATTTTAAACATTCAACTGAAATTAAATGGAACTCTTTCCAAAAAAGAAGTATAAAAAAACGCATATTGGAGTCTTTCATGAGGCTCATTTCTCCTTTACTGTAAGCAATCAACTTCATCTTGATTGCTTTTTCTTTTCCCTTTATCCTCCTTCCTTTTCTTTGCATACCATATTAAAACAAGTTATCATAAGATGTATTACTTTATGAAAATAATGTTAGGTGGGAAATACATGTTAGAACAATTTCATATACATTCTGATTTAAAACAGCAGCTTTCTACGATTCATGAAAAGAATAAACAAGAAGCTGGTGAAAATGCTCATTTAATCGGTACTAAAATATATAAAGCATCTGATAACAGCATTATCGAAGATGCGATTACAGCACTTCTTCTTGGCAAGAACATTCTATTAAAAGGACCGACTGGTAGTGGTAAAACAGTACTAGCGGAAACTCTTTCTTCTTTATTTCAAAAACCAATGCATAGCATTAACTGCTCTGTCGACTTAGATGTAGAAGGTATTTTAGGATACAACACACTACAAACGAAAGATGGTGCATCTGAAGTTTCATTCGTTAACGGTCCTCTTATGAAAGCAATGAAGAACGGTCACTTCCTATATATTGACGAAATCAATATGGCAAAACCTGAAACTTTACCGCTACTTCACGGCGCATTAGATTACCGTAAAATGATCACAAACCCATTTACACAAGAGGTTGTATACGGTGATGAAGAATACCGTGTAATTGCTGCGATTAACGAAGGTTACGTTGGAACAAGTGAACTAAATGAAGCATTAAAAAACCGTTTCGTTATTATTGAAGTTCCTTACATTCAAGGTGACACATTAAAAGAACTATTATTAGCAGAATCAAAATTAAATGATGTTGCAACAATTGAAAAGTTTGTTGCATTTGCAAGCGACCTTATGCCTTTAGCTCGCGATGGACGTGTAAGTGAAGAAGCAGCAAGTATTCGTGGTATTATCGACGCATGTGATTTAGGTGTATATATTCCTGTTATGCGCGCTATTGAACGAAGCATAATTGCAAAACTTAATGATGAAACAGAACAAATGACTGTCCGTGAATTAGCAGAAAGTTATTTCTTTGAGGGATAATTTATGAGACAAATTTTTAGTGACAAAAAAATTGATGCGTCGCTGTTTCTACAAATGGAAAACTTAATGTATGCCCTTCTAAAAGAAGACGATGCCTATCTTGAATATGGCTATAAAGCATACTACGACGAAATTGAAAAGAAAGTTGTCATTAGTCACTTTTGGGATGATCGAAAAGAAGAAGATACAGTAATCGGATTAAAAAGCGAAGTGTTCTTAAAAGCACTTGGTAATAAACATTACTCGGACATGACTTTAATTCGTTCTTATGCGATTGAATTGCAAGAATCGCCCCTAAAAAAGTTTTTAACACAATTATTTGTTCTATTAGAAGATTTACGCGTTGAGGAAATCGTAAAGAACTTACGTCCTGGCACGAAGCATATTTTTAAACGCCGAAAAGAAATGTACCGCAATTATTTCGGCTCTCAAAATGAAATAAACCGCGTTCGTAATTATCACGGTGATCGTTTGTTTTGCCTATGCTATCTTTCATTAACGAGCGATAAATATGAAATGTTTAATAATGAATATTTTGAGCAAATTGAAGCGATTTTACATGAAACATTCCAAGCACGTAATACAGAAGATATTATGTATGTCGTTGAGAAAATTCGCTATCGCTTAGAGGCGCTTCTTGAAAGTGATATGCTTAACAACTATTTCGGACATGCTCCACTTTACTTATCTGTTCTTGCAGACGAAAAGAACTGTCGCGTCGAAGATTTAGCAAATGATGATACACAGCTTATAGATGACGATGAAAATAAAAACAAAATGGATGAAAGTTTCTCCACATGGCATCGTGAAAATAAAAATAACGAAAACGAGAACTTTTTACGCTTTGAATTAGAAAGCGGAACAAAAACAAACATGATGGGCGATACTGCTCGTGAATCAGAAGATGGCGACCAAGCACTTGGTTCTGTACAAGGTACTTCTCAAAAAAGTACACAATCCAACTTTGATGGCGCTGATACAGAAGAAGCAAGAGCTTCACACGCTTCTAGCCAGCACGACGGTGCATACGGTAAGTATAATGTAGGTGCTTCTCATACATTTAAAGAAGCTCGCAAAGCAAATATCGATGAGAAAAAAGATTACCAAGCTATCAAATCAGTCGTCAATAAAGATGTAAAAGAATTAAAGAAAATTATCGAAAAAACGATTGAAAATAAAACGAATGCGAATAGTGATAAATATTACGGAAGGCTTCGCAAAAAATTCCTTCGTATTTATACCGAAAAACAACCGCGTATGTTTTATAAAAAAGGACAAGAGTCACAAGAACTCGATGTTGCATTCCAACTGTTAGTTGACTGTTCTGGTTCTATGTATAACAAAATGGAAGAGACGAAGAAGAGTGTTGTACTATTCCATGAAGCTTTAAAATCTTTAAAAATCCCGCACGCTATTAGCGGATTTTGGGAAGATGCCTCTAGCGCTAAACCTGAAGATAAGCCGAACGTTATCCATAAAGTTGTAAATTATAAAAACTCAACGTTACCAAACGTTGGTCCGGAAATTATGCAACTTCGTGAAGAAGAAGATAACCGCGACGGATATATTATTCGTATCGTTTCTGAAAAGCTTGCAAAAAGACCTGAGAAACATAAATTCTTACTAGTCTTCACAGATGGTGAGCCTTCTGCGCTAGACTATCAACAAGATGGAATTTTAGATACGCATGAAGCTGTTAAACTCGCGCGTAAAAGTGGCATGGAAGTAATCGGTATCTTCATCGAAGAAGGCGAGGCAAAAGAAGCAACTTATCAATTGATGAAGAACATTTATAACCATCACTTCTTAGTTGCAAATCATGCTGAAGATTTACGATTGAAGATTAAACCATTACTGAAAAAATTATTACTGAAGACGATTGAATAGAAGATAGGAGCCTTGTGGCTCCTGTTTTTTCATTCAATTACTTTGTTTCTGGTTGAAACTTATATGGAATGGCTACTTCTAATAAGGATTCAAATCCTCCGTCATAGTATGGGAAGCGCTCATTCGCAATTGTTCGATCCACCCACTCTATTGCAGAAATTTCACCTTCATCTTCCGCAATAAGTTCACCTTTTACTACATTCGCTCGGAATGTAAAAAATAGTGCATGATTCCCTGATTCCTCAAAGAATTTTTCATTGATCGCAACAAGTCCACCTAACGTAGCAATTAAACCTGTCTCTTCTTTCACTTCTCTTATTAGTGCTTCCTCTAATATTTCACCTTTTTCCACAGCCCCACCTGGCAATGACCAAACGTTTTGTTCTGCATTATGTACCATTAATATTTTATCTGTTTCCTCGTCATGTATTAGTGCGTATACGACATCTACTCTTTGCATAAGACTTCTCTCCTCCCAAAAATAATGAAGAGCCGATTCCTAAGAATCGACTCTTCCTATTAATTCATCACTAACTCAGCTGTGAGCTTTTTTTTTAACTTAGCCAACATGTCCGTTGTCATTTTGTCTAAATCGTATTCTGCTTTAAAGCCCCACTCTTTCATTGCTGCAGTTGCGTCAATAGAGTTTGGCCAACTATCAGCGATTGTTTGACGAGCTGAATCTACTGCATAATCCATTGTAAACGTCGGAATGTGTTTACGAATTGATGCTGCAATTTGCTCTGGCTCAAAACTCATTGCCGTAATGTTAAATGCATTTCTATGCACTAGCTTACTTGGATCAGCTTCCATTAATGAAATGATCGCTTGTAAAGCATCAGGCATATACATCATGTCCATGTACGTTCCTTCAGCAATGTATGAGGTGTATGCACCTTTTTTAATCGCCTCATAATAAATTTCAACTGCATAATCAGTCGTTCCGCCTCCTGGAGGAGCTACGTAAGAAATTAAACCTGGGAAACGGACACCGCGCGTATCTACGCCAAACTTTTGATGATAATAATCACATAGTAATTCTCCTGCTACTTTGTTTACCCCATACATCGTAGTAGGACGCTGAATTGTATCTTGCGGTGTATTATCTTTTGGCGTCGATGGACCGAATGCACCGATCGAACTTGGCGTGAAGAACTTACAGTTTAATTCACGAGCTGCTTCTAATGCATTTACAAGTCCGCCCATATTTAAGTTCCATGCGAATAACGGATTTTTTTCTGCTGTTGCTGAAAGTAAAGCTGCTAAATGAATAATTGTATCTACTTCATTATGCTTTGCAATATCATGTAATTTTTGTCCATCTGTTACATCTAACGTTTCAAACGGACCAGACTTTACTACTTCACTATCTGTTTCACGAATATCTGTTGCAATAACATTTGATGCGCCGTATACATCACGAAGTTTCATTACTAGTTCAGAACCAATTTGCCCTAAAGAACCGGTTACTAGAATTTTTTTCATTTTCCCCACTCCTCATTTGCAAGCTATTCAAAAGATGCCCTTACTTAAATGATGCCCATTTCTTTTCCTACTTTTTCATACTTACGAATTGCTTCATCTAACATTTCTTTCGTATGAGCTGCTGTAGGCATATTACGAACACGACCTTTTCCTTTTGCTACAGTTGGGAACACAATAGATTTTGCGTATACACCTTCTTCATTTAGACGCTTACTAAATTCTTGTGTTAACACTTCGTCCCCAATAATACAAGGTGTAATTGGCGTTTCACTTTCCCCAATGTTAAAGCCAAGTTCTTTTAATCCTTGTTTTAAGTAGCGGCCATTTTCCCATAAACGATCATGTAACTCTGTGCTTTCCATTAAGATTTCAATTGATCTCATGCAAGCTGCTGCATCAGCTGGTGTTAATGCTGTAGAGAATAAGAATGGACGTGAACGAACTTTTAACCAGTCAATTAAGTTTTGTTTCCCTGCTACATATCCACCAATTACCCCAATTGCTTTTGATAATGTACCAATTTGGAAATCAACTTTATCAGATAGACCGAAGTGCTTTACAGTTCCTGCACCTTTTCCAAGTACACCTGAACCGTGTGCATCGTCTACATATGTCATTAAATCTAATTCTTCTGCAATCTCAACAATTTCTGGTAGTTTTGCAACATCTCCATCCATTGAGAAGACACCGTCTGTAATTACCATTAATTTATTGTAAAGACCCGATTCTTTCGCCGCGATTGCTTTTTGGCGTAAATCTTCCATATCAGAATGTTTATAAACAATAATTTTTGCCTTTGATAGACGACTACCATCAATAATAGAAGCATGGTTTAATTCGTCTGAAAGAATTGCATCATTTTTATCCATAACAGCTGAAATCGCTGCCATATTACAGTTAAATCCTGATTGGTAAGCAATTGCCGCTTCTGTATGTTTAAACTTTGCAATTGTCTCTTCTAATTTAATATGCAAATCTAAAGTACCGTTAATTGTACGAACAGCTCCCGCCCCAACACCGTACTTATGAATTGCACCAATTGCTGCTTCTTGCAAACGGCTATCTGTTGCTAATCCAAGATAGTTGTTTGAAGATAAGTTAATATATTCTTTTCCGCCAATTGTAATGATTGGTCCATTTGAACTCTCAAGCGGATCAATTACGTTATAAAGCCCCTTTGATTTTAAATCCTCTAAATTTTCTTCTAAAAATTTTGCAAGTGTTTTACTAGACATCGTGAAGCCTCCCATCGTTCATGTAAGCGGATTATTGTCTTAATAGTTCTAATAATCCCTCTACTAGCTTAACACGTTTTCAGAATTTATTATAGAAAAATAGTTTAAAGTAACCGCTTACAATTTTAGATTATATATGATTCATTATAATAAATCTATCATTTACTTTTCATATTTGATAGAATTAAAAAAATATTTTGGGAGGTTTCAAACATGGCATTTACAGAATCTGATGTATACAATAACACAGCATTTTTCGAACAATATATGAAACGAAGATACCGAGAAAATAGCCCAAATGAATCCATTGAAAAACCAGTATTCTTTCAGCTCATTGGTCATGTGCAAGGAAAACAAATTCTCGATTTAGGCTGTGGTGACGCTAAGTTTGGTGCGGAATTATTAGAAAAGGGATGCTACTCTTACACTGGCATTGAAGGCTCCGAACTTATGTATGAAAAAGCTAAAAATCAACTAGAAAATAAAAATGGATCTGTTCATTTTTTAAACCTCAAAGATTATACCTATCCCTCTTCCACTTTTGATTTAGTAACATCTAGACTCGCCTTACATTATATTGAACATCTTGATACCATTTTTCAAAATGTGTTTCAAACTTTAAAAACAAATGGCACCTTTACCTTTAGCGTTCAACATCCCGTTATTACTTCTTCATTTGAAAGCTTACAAACAAGTGGTAAAAGAACGAGTTGGCTCGTCGATGATTATTTTAAACTAGGCAAACGGGTTGAACCATGGATTGACCAAGAAGTTATTAAATATCATCGTACAACGGAAGAGTATTTCACATTATTACAGCAAGCTGGATTTACCATTACATCATTAAAAGAAGCTACACCAAATCCAATCTATTTTCAAAATGAAGAAGAGTATAAACGTCGCTTACGAATTCCTCTCTTCCTCTTATTTTCTTGTACCAAATAAAAAAAAAACGATGAATCACTCATCGTTTTTTTATCTTATCGCCTGAGCAACTTCTTTAACTACACGTCTTCCTCTTCCATGCGGGATACAAAGCGGTGTTCCAAACAACGGATCCGTACTAATTTGACACTCCATTCGGAATACATCACGTACTAGTTTCTCATCTACCACTTCTTCAGGTTTACCTTGTGCATATATTTGTTTATCTTGAATTGCTACAATGTTATCTGCATAGCGGCATGCTAAATTTAGATCATGTAATACCATAACAATTGTTCTTTGTTCTGTTTCATTTAATTCGAATAATAAATCCAGCACTTCAATTTGGTGAGTCATATCTAAGTATGTAGTGGGCTCATCCAGTAAAATGATATCTGTATCTTGTGCAAGTGTCATTGCGATCCAAGCACGTTGACGTTGCCCACCTGAAAGAGCATGCACATCACGCTCAGCAAATTCTGTCATACCTGTCGCTGCAAGTGCTTTCTGTACCATTTCCTCGTCTTTTTCTGACCATTGCTTCAGCCATGTTTGGTATGGATAACGCCCTTGCTTTACAAGTTGTAATACTGTAAGTCCTTCTGGTGCTTGTGGTCCTTGCGGTAAAATTGCCATTTGACGAGCGATTTGCTTCGTTTGCATACTTTGAATGGCTTGATTATCTAACAAAATATCACCAGTTGTTGGTTTTAATAATCTAGCTAGTGAACGTAATAAAGTTGATTTCCCGCAACCGTTAGAGCCGATAAAGATTGTAATTTCGCCTTTTGGAATTTCTAAATTCAACTCATCAATAATACTTGTTTCACCATAAGACAACGTCAAGCGTTTCGTCTCCAATGCTTTTTGCATATTCATCTCCCTTTATGAATTCCGACTTTTATAAAGTAAATAAATAAAATAAGGTGCACCAATTGCTGATGTAAATACCCCTGCTGGAATTTCAAGTGGCGTGAAAATTGTACGCCCTATTAAATCTGCAGCAAGTACTAGAATTGCACCGACAATAGCTGCAACTGGGAGTAATGCACCGTATAAAGAACCAACCAATCTTCGTGAAATATGAGGTGCCATTAAACCGACAAATCCAATCCCTCCGGCAAAAGCTACCGCACCACCAATTAAAGCTGTACTAAGTAATAGCATAAATACACGCGACTTCGTTAAAGGAACCCCAAGTCCTACCGCTATATCATCCCCTAGCTCTTGTGCATTTAAATGCCTAGCTGCGATAAATGATATTACTGTTAAAATGAGAACCCAAGGCGCAAGTACCATAACATTTTGCCAAGAAGAGCCATAAACGGTACCCGTAATCCATACATTTGCTTGGCTCGCTTGATAAATTGGTGCTAGCAACATAAATAATGTTGTCGCAGCCTTCGTTAATGCCCAGAATCCAACACCAATTAAAACGAGGCTAATTGGTGATAATCCATCATTTTGCCATGCAAATAAGTATACAAAAACCGCTACAATCGTTGCTCCTGCAAAAGCTGCGAGCGGCATATAATGAATACTTACCGTTAGTGCATTATTTTTATCACTAAATAGCGCTAAAAATAATACAACTGCAACACTTGCCCCGCCCGTAATCCCGATGATATCAGGAGAAGCAAGTGGATTTCGAACAAGCCCTTGTAAAATACAGCCCGCTACCGCGAGCGCAATTCCTACGAGGATAGCAATTAAAATACGCGGCATACGAAACTTATTTACAACCATGTTTGACATCGCATCGCCATTTCCGGTAATTGCTTGCCATACGTCATAAGGAGCAATTTTCATGTCTCCCATACCTGCGCTCGCAAAGAATAATCCTATTAAAACAAGTAGTAAACTTAACAAGACGAGACAAGCTCGTTTATACATTAAAAACGAGAGCTCGCCTTTTCCTATACGAAACGGAATATATTTCTTCATTTGCTAAGCCCTCTCTTACGTGCAATATAAATAAAGAACGGTGCTCCAATAAATGCTGTCATAACTCCTACTGGTACTTCTTGTGGCATAATGACATATCTTGCTGCTATATCAGCCAATATTAGTAGTATTGCACCTAACAATCCGCTATAAGGCACTCTCCATCTGTGGTCAACTCCAACAAGAAATCTAGCAAAATGCGGAGTAATAATCCCAATAAATCCAATTGGGCCAGCAACCGCAACTGAACCACCAGACAACAGTACAATAATAAGTAACACGAATGATTTCATTAAAATTGTTCGTTGTCCAAGTCCTTTCGCGACGTCTTCTCCCATCATCAATGTATTTACTTTTCCTGCCATAATAAGAGATGCAATCCATCCTATTAATAAATATGGGAATACAGATTGTAAAATTTCTAACTTTCGCCCTTGCACAGATCCAGCAAGCCAAAATAATACCTCTTCAAGTGCTTTTTCATTTAACACAAGTAATCCTTGTGTTAATGATGAAAATAACGCACTAATTGCGACCCCTGCTAACGTTAACTTAAGAGGAGTAGTCCCTTCTTTTCCTAAAGAACTAGAAGCAAATACAAGCACAGCTGCAACCGCCGCTCCTAAAAAGGCGATCCATGTGAAAGCTGATAATGATGTTACTGAAAAGATTACAATTGCTACAACTATGAAGAACGCAGCACCTGAATTTAATCCAATAAAATCTGGAGAAGCAAGTGGATTCTTAGTTAAAGTTTGCATAAGACAACCAGCAATGGCTAAACTAGCACCAACACTAGCTGCAATTAACGCCCTAGGCAGACGTACATTTTGAATAATAATATGTTCATTGGAACCGTTAAAATGGAAAAAAGCATCCAATGCTAGTTTCCAACTCGTATTTGTATATCCGAAAATAATACTTCCCCAAATACAAATAACGACTGCAATGATTCCAACAAATAATCCAATCCCTTTTGCTCGATTTGTTTTTAATAACATGCAGCGTTTCCCCTTCAATGTATAATGATACGTTGTTAGTGTATTTCAACTTAATTCTTATTGTCAACGGAAATGAGAATTATTTTCACCCATATATATTGACAATTAAAAGATAAAGGCTTAATATCATGCTTGCTATTGAAAAATATTCTCAACATGTAGGGGGTACATAATGAATTTCATGCGGAAGAAATCGTTTACAGTATTTGTATTTTTACTAGCATTTTCAATGCTTTTAAGCGCTTGTGGAAAATCAAGTAACAAAGAAGAATCTACAAAAGAAGATAATAAAAAAGAAGTGGTTACTGTAGAACATGCAATGGGTAAAACAGAAGTTCCTGCTAATCCAAAACGTGTAGTTATCTTAACAAATGAAGGAACTGAAGCTTTACTTGAATTAGGTGTGAAACCAGTTGGTGCTGTAAAGTCTTGGACTGGTGACCCATGGTATCCACATATTAAGGATAAAATGAAAGATGTAAAAGTTGTTGGTGATGAAGGACAAGTTAACGTTGAAACAATTGCTTCTTTAAAACCAGACTTAATTATCGGTAACAAAATGCGTCACGAAAAAGTGTACGAACAACTAAAAGCAATTGCACCTACTGTGTTCTCAGAAACATTACGTGGTGAATGGAAAGATAACTTCAAATTTTATGCAAAAGCATTAAATAAAGAAAAAGAAGGTCAAAAAGTTGTAGCTGATTACGAATCACGTATGAAAGATTTAAAAGGCAAACTTGGCGATAAAGTAAATCAAGAAATCTCTATGGTTCGTTTCATGCCTGGTGATGTTCGTATTTATCATGGTGATACATTCTCTGGTGTTATTTTAAAAGAACTTGGATTTAAACGTCCTGGAGATCAAAACAAAGATGATTTTGCAGAGCGTAACGTATCTAAAGAGCGTATTTCTGCAATGGATGGTGACGTATTATTCTACTTCACATTCGATAAAGCAAATGAGAAAAAAGGATCTGAATTAGAAAAAGAATATATTAATGATCCGCTATTTAAAAATTTAAATGCAGTAAAAAATGGTAAAGCATACAAAGTTGATGACGTTATTTGGAATACAGCTGGTGGCGTAATGGCCGCTAACCTACTATTAGATGACATCGAAAAACGCTTTGTTAAATAATATTTCCTTAACCAGCTCCCTTCTATGGAGCTGGTTATTTTTCAATTCACTTAAATGTCACATTATTTCGTTTTGTATTTTTATTCCCAATATGTTATATTGAGAAAGTAAATAGAATATATTTTCTTTATATCAGAATAAATATTTTAATCTAAATTTTCTGATTAATCACTATTTTATTTTCTTTTAGAATTCAATTATTACATTTGAAAACGCTTATCATCTTGTTTTCAGGGCAAAATACAGTAACGGTCGAAGAAAAATAGAACTTTTTCAGAAATTTTCTTTCTATTTCCATATAATTCTATTGACTTCTAAATATTTTGTAAATTAAAATGATTACATAAATATCCGTTATACAGGATTAGGGGGAAACAAACATGGATGCAGCTTTAAAATTAGACAAAGCTGGAGAGCAACAATCACCAAAAAAACATCCACCAGGGTTATACTTGTTGTTCTTTACAGAGGCATGGGAAAGATTTAGTTATTACGGAATGCGTGGCTTATTAGTTCTTTATTTAACAACGAGCTTAGTAAGCGGCGGTTTAGGATTTGATAAAGCAGTTGCAGTTCAAATTTACGGTATTTTCACAATGCTTGTATATTTCACACCTATTATTGGTGGTTGGTTAACTGACCATTTCATTACGAAGCGACATGCCATTACTATTGGTGGTATCATCATGGCAATTGGTAACTTCGTACTATTTTCAATGAATACGAAAACTGGACTATTTTTAGGATTAGGATTATTAGTTATCGGTAACGGATTCTTCAAACCGAATATTTCGACTTTATTAGGTCAATTATATAGTGACAACGATTCTCGTCGTGATAGTGCCTTCACTATCTTCTACATGGGGATTAACTTAGGAGCTCTTATCGCTCCATTCATTTGCGGTTACTTCGCAGATTATAGATACGGTTTCTTAACAGCTTGTATCGGTATGATTATTGGACAAATTGCATTTAACTTATTAGCACCTCGTTACTTAGGATCAGCTGGAACAACAGTTGTGGGTAAAAAATCTAAAGAACAAAATGCAAAAGCTGTTGAGAAAAAACCTTTAACACCACAAGAGAAAAAACGTACTGTTGCAATTTTAATTTTAACTTGTTTCGTTGTATTCTTCTGGGCAGGATTTGAACAAGCTGGTAGCTCTTTAACACTTTACACAGATAAGTTCGTAGATCGTACAATTGGTGGATTTACAATTCCAACACCTTGGTTCCAATCTGTAAACCCACTATTCATTATCTTACTAGCATTACCTGTTTCTGCGTTATGGATTAAGCTTTCAAAAACAAAAAATGGTGATTTGAAAATCCCAACAAAAATGGCATTAGGTATGATTTTACTAGGGATTGGATATTTAGTTCTAACTTTAGCTGTTTTAAAAACTGGTAGCGATGAAGGTAACATTACAATGAAAGCAAACTTACTATTCATTGTATTCACTTACATGTTCCACACAATCGGTGAGTTATTCTTATCACCAATCGGATTATCTATGGTAAGTGCAATCGCTCCTGTTAAACTAGCATCATTATTAATGGGTGTATGGTTAGCTGGTACTGGCTTCGCAAACTTATTAGCAGGACAATTAGCCGCTTTCACTCAATCTTTAGGATATTTAGAAGTATTCGCAAGCATCGGTATTATCGTAATTGTACTGGGATTAGTACTTCTTATGTTCTCTAAGAAAATTGCACATATGATGGAATAACAAAAAGACGCTTCTAAAATTAGAAGCGTCTTTTTTATTATTTCTCCTCTAAAGCTGTCACGTCCACATGAACGCTCTCACCAGGATTAGATACATCATACACTTGAGCACTCCCCTTCTGCTCATCACAGCTCTCAATCCATACTGGTACGCCCTCATATGTAACGTCAATTCTACTTGAAGAAGATAAGATTTGTTTCACACGTTTCACATCCATACTACTATCCCTCCTTTTGCTTACTACACTCCTTTCTATTTTTTCTTTTCCTTTTAGAATATATTCGGTAAGGCAGCATATTGATTAATAGTCATTTCTACCTCACATGCTAATATTTACTCTCTCGCTACCTTTCTGACAAATAAAAAAAGACGTATATTCTACACGTCTTTTTCCATAATATTCAAATTTTAAGAAAATAATGTTTTTACTACCGCACTTACTTTATCATTATGGATTTGATAATACACTTCTAATCCTCGTCTTTCAAAGCGCACTACTTTATTTTGCTTTAACTTCGTTAAATGTTGTGAAACCGTTGATTGCGGAATTTCTAATACTTCCTGTAGTTGTGTTACATTACATGTTCCTCTTTGCATAAGTTCCATTACTAGACGTAGACGAAGTGGGTGAGCTAACGCTCTTAACATTTGTACATCTTCTTCTGAAATACGACATTCAAATTGATTTTGGTTCATAAAGTTCCCCTCATTTTCGTTTTTATTTGCGTTTTTATGTTCTTTTTATTTATTTATATATCTGTTCTTATATTTCCTGTTACGACATAACTTTATCAACCTATAAAGCCGAAAATTTTTTCCATCTTCATCAGCAAAAATTCAGGAAAAAATCCTTGCTGATTTTGAATATTATACTATATGATATAACGAAAAAGCAAAATAATGGCCTACGAATACTTTGCTTACAAACGTTGTTTTATCAGGCTTTTTGTTATATTTTCACCTCATTGAAATGCACAGTAACGGTATTGTAAAATATCGTCTATAATTGATAACCTATCGTAATGTAGTTGAACTATACTTAACCTCTTTGTTACGCTAAAAGGAATTTTTAGTAAAAAGAGATGATATGGTATTAAAAATTTGTTTCTTATTTTTTATTCGTATTGCAAGCGGTTGAATTGTTGTGAAAAACTTCCTATTAAATCCACTCACCGTTCCTCTCTCACTAAATCAAACAGGACAGATAAGTGCATATATCAAACTTTAATCAGTAGGGTTTTTGTTCATCCCCACTGATTATCAGCCCTCACCAACCGGGCGTTTACTGGCAGCCCGATCCCCACCTAACTTCTTTGCTTCCGCTGAATTTTGAGGTGTGGGTCTTACTGCCCGTTAATGCGGGATAAGAGACGGCATCTAATATACACCTATAGGGAACATGCCATCTGAATAAGCAAAATAATATGCAAATAATTTATACAGCACACTTAAATTCATTTGAGTGTGTTTTTTGTCTACTTTATGAACAAAGCTTTTCTTTTAACACTATTATGGAATAATTATACTTTTTTACGTTGACAATAGTGTTGAAGGAGAATATACTAAGCATGTAAGTTGATTGTGAATAGTTTCACAAATAATGTGAATTTCTTCACATATAATAGATAGGAGTTGTCATTATTATGAGTACTTGGACACAAATTTATGATCCATTAAACAATATTTGGTTATCTGCACTAATCGCAGCACTTCCAATTTTCTGCTTCATCATTTGTTTAATGGGACTGAAAATGAAAAGTTATATCGCTGGTCTTTACAGTGTGATTGTCGCTATTATTCTTGCAATATTTGTTTATAAAATGCCAGCAACAGTAACTGTAGCATCTGCTGGATTCGGTGTTTTATCTGGATTTTATCCAATTTGTACTATCGTTATCGCCGCAATTTTCCTTTACAAATTAACTGTTAAAACAGAGCAGTTCAATATTATTCGCGATAGTATTTCAAGCATTACAAATGATCAACGTTTACAAGTATTATTAATTGCTTATTCTTTCGGTGCTTTCTTAGAAGGCGCAGCTGGTCTAGGGGTTCCAGTTGCTATTACAGCTGCACTACTTGTGGGTATGGGCTTTAATCCATTAAAAGCAGCAGGTATTTGTTTAGTAGCTAATATTGCTGGTGGTGCTATGGGTGCTATGGGTATTCCAGTTACAGTACCGGCACAATTAACTGAACTTGACGCATTAACTATTGGTCGTCAAACTGTTCTTATTTTACCTTTCATTAGTATTATCTTACCTTTCTTACTTGTTTCAATGGTCGATGGAGTTAAAGGTATTAAAGAAACTTGGCAAGGTATTCTTGTAAGTGGTGTTTCTTTCGCTATTACTCAATTCGCTGTAACTTACTTCTTAGGTGCAGAACTTACTAATATTTTCGCAGCCGTTGTAAGTATGATTGCTCTTGCATTATTCTTACGTGTTTGGCAACCAAAATCTTCTACTAAAGAAGAAAAACAAGAAACTAAAGTATCACATACATTCAATCAAATTTTATATGCTTGGTCTCCATTCGTATTCTTAACTGCATTTGTAACAATCTTTAATTTAAAACCAATTAAAGCTTTATTTGCTCCAGATGGTGCGTTAGCAAACTTAGTATTTAACATTCAGTTCCCTGGTCTTCATAATGCTGTTATGAAAACTACACCAATTACAAAAGCTGATACACCTTTCGCAGCTGTTTTCAAATTTGATGTATTTTCTTCTACAACTACTGCGATTGTACTAGCAATTATCGTTTCACTTATCGTTTACCGCGTAAAAGGTAAAATGGTTAAAGAATTAATGATTGAAACAATGAAAGAATTAAAAGCTCCAGTATATACAATTTGTAGCGTTATCGCTTTAGCTTACGTAGAGAACTACTCTGGTATGTCATCTACACTTGGACTTGCATTCTCATCTACTGGTAATGCATTCCCAATTCTTTCTCCAATCTTAGGATGGATTGGCGTATTCATTACAGGTTCAGTAGTTTCAAGTGGTTCTTTATTCGCACCACTGCAAGCAGTAACAGCAGACCAATTAAACATCGTTCCTTCTACACTCGTTGCCTTAAACGTGGTAGGTGGTACAATGGCAAAAATGGTTTCACCACAATCTGTAGCAGTTGCTTGTGCCGCAGTTGGACTAGTTGGTAAAGAATCTGCTCTATTTAAAACAGCAATGAAATACAGTTTAATCTTCTTAGCTGTTATTAGCTTACTTCAATTAAACGCTGTGTTTAATATCTTTTAAAAATAAAACACCGATCCAAATGGATCGGTGTTTTTCACATTATATTTTTTTATTTTTTAATAAAGAAGCTCCAGCAATTTCAGGATGAGTCATTTCGAATGGATCTAAAATAATATCCAATTCCTCTTCTGTCAGTACACCATGTTCTAAACATAACTCCCTAACAGATTTTCCTATTTCAATTGCTTCACGTGCAATACGAGATGCTGCTTCATAACCAATATGAGGATTAACTGCTGTAATAATTCCAACACTTTTCTCAACATATTGCTTCAGCAATTCTTCATTTGCTGTAATTCCTTCAATACAATATTCACGGAATACACGGAATCCATTATTCATAATGCTTATAGATTGAATTAAATTAAATACAAGCACAGGCTCCATTACGTTTAACTCTAATTGTCCTGCTTCTGATGCTAAGCAAATTGTATGATCGTTTCCGATTACTTGGAATGCGACTTGGTTAATTACTTCTGCCATAACTGGATTTACTTTTCCTGGCATAATGGATGAACCTGGCTGACGTGCTGGCAATTGAATTTCAGCTAACCCAACACGTGGACCAGACGCCATAATACGAAGATCGTTTGCAATTTTAGACATGTTCATCATACATACTTTAAGCGCTGCAGATACTTCTGTGTATGCATCTGTATTTTGCGTTGCATCAACTAAATGCTCTGCACCAACAAGTGGGAATCCACTAAACGTTCTTAAATGTTTTACCACTTGTTCAATATACGTAGGATTTGCATTTAATCCTGTACCAACAGCTGTCGCCCCCATATTCACTTCATATAAATGTTGACGAGACTGTTTAATTCTTTTTATATCACGCTCAAGCACTCGGCTATACGCTTCAAATTCTTGTCCAAGGCGAATTGGAACTGCATCTTGTAAATGTGTGCGTCCCATTTTAATAACGTGATCAAACTCTTTTGCTTTTTTACGAAAAGCAGAATGAAGTTCTTCCATTGTAATAAGAAGCTCTTCTAACATCATAAGAGTTGCAATATGAATCCCTGTTGGAAACGCATCGTTCGTTGATTGGGCCATGTTCACATGAGTGTTTGGGCTAATTTTCGCATATTCCCCTTTTTCATATCCCATACGCTCTAACGCTCTATTCGCAATTACTTCATTTGTATTCATATTAATAGAAGTTCCGGCTCCGCCTTGAATAGGATCCACGATAAATTGATCATGAAACTTTCCATCAACAATTTCTTGCGCTGCTTCTGCAATTTCATGTCCAATGTCTTTAGCTAAGTAACCAGTATCTATATTCGCAAGTGCCGCTGCTTTTTTCACAATTGCCATTGCTGTAATGAGTGATGGATGAATGCGGTATCCTGTAATTGGGAAGTTTTCTACGGCACGTAATGTTTGTACACCATAATAAGCTGCACTTGGTACTTCTTTTTCACCTAAAAAATCTTTTTCTATACGTATATCCTTCGTTGCTATCATTTTTATCACCTATACTTTTTCATTCTAAATCCTTATCCAAAAAATCCGCCCTCTAAAAACACGAGTATCATTCAGAAGAATTTTTCAGTATCCACCTTCACTATATAGCACCTTTTTTGAAAGCGCAAACATTTATTTTTCTGTATATCCTTTTTATTAAAGTTTATAGAAAATCATTCTTCTACTTTCCTTATTTCCACTCGTTTAATTTGATGCATATCCTTTTCAAGGACTTTAAAATAAAAACCGTGTTTCTCAATAACATCTCCTTCAGCAACGATTTGTTTTTGTACCATAATCCAGCCACCAATTGTATCTACATCATCAGCAATTAAATGTATGCCAAGCAAATCATTTACTTCACTAATAAGCACTTTTCCCTCTACGATTTTATATCCTTCACTTACATGCTCTATAGGTGGATTCTCATCTTCATCGTATTCATCTCGAATTTCTCCAACAATTTCTTCTAAAATATCTTCTAGTGTAACAATCCCTGCTGTACCACCATATTCATCATATAATACAGCTAATGGAATGTGTTTTCTTTGCATTTGTAACAGTAAATCATGAATTGGAATATTTTCTAGCACTTCAATAACTGGCCTTGTATATGGCATAATTGAGCACTCCTCGTCCCGATTACCATCCATATAACGAATAAATAAATCTTTTACATTTACCATCCCAATAATTTCATCTTTATCTTCACCAAATACAGGATATCTCGTGTACTTTTCTTGTGCGATGACTTTAATATGTGTTTCAAATGGTTCGTCCTCATATAAGCCTACAACTTCCGTACGAGGTACCATAATTTCTTTTGCTACTCTATTATCAAATTCAAAAATATTATTTACATATTTAAATTCCCTTTGGTTAATCTCTCCGCTCTCATAGCTCTCAGATAAGATTAACCTTAATTCTTCTTCTGAATGAGCTACTTCATGTTCAGAAGCTGGATGTAATCCGAATAAACCAGTTACAACCCTCGCTGAACCATTTAAAGCCCAAATAAACGGGTACATAACTCGGTAAAAATAAATAAGTGGTTTCGATAACAATAAGCTAACTTGTTCTGCTTTTTGTATAGCAAATGTCTTTGGAGCAAGTTCCCCAATGACAACATGTAAAAATGTAATTACTGCAAAGGCAATAATAAATGAAACTGTACTGGAAATTGCAGGTGAGAATTGTAATTTTAAAAACAACGGCTCGAGTAAATGTTTAATAGTTGGTTCCCCTAACCACCCGAGCCCTAAAGCAGTAATTGTAATACCTAGCTGACAGGCCGATAAATACTCGTCTAAATTTGAAGTTACCTTTTTAGCTGCCAGTGCACCTCGTCTTTTTTCACTAACGAGTTGATCAATACGACTGCTACGTACCTTAATAATTGCAAATTCAACAGCCACAAAAAATGCTGTTAACCCAATAAGAATGACTACCATCAATAATTTTAAAATATCCACATATGCTCTTTAGCTCTCTTAGCTAAAGTTACACCTCCTTTTAAAAAGAAGTTTCACTTTAGTTTCTTCAATTATTGGAAAGCAACTCTATATAAAATCCACCAATTTTCAAACCTCATACAATTCTAAAGGTAAACCATCAGGGTCTTGGAAAAAGACGAATTTCTTCCCCGTTATTTCATCAATACGGATTGGTTCTGTCTTAACACCACATTGGTTTAAATGCTTCACAGCTTCTTCTATATTTGTAACAGCAAATGCTAAATGTCTAAGACCGGCTGCTTCTGGAAAACTTTTGCGCTCAGGCGGATTTGGAAATGAAAATAATTCGATTTGATACTCTTCTCCTACACATAAATCTAATTTATAAGAATCTCGTTCCTTTCTATATACTTCATTTATCTCTTCAAACCCTAATATTCTAGTATAAAAATTCTTTGACCTCTCATAATTCGAACAAATAATTGCAACGTGATGCACTCTACATATATTCATACTCTCTCTATTCCTTTCTTTACCAAAGATGCATATTCTCCCTTGAAATGAAAAACATATATAGCAGAATATCTCTTTTAGGGGGCTTATCATGAAATTCATTACTTTTTTCGTCGGACTAATTGTTGTTTTCTTACTCGCTTATATTGCTAGCAACAATAAGAAACATATTAAGTTTAAACCAATTTTCATCATGCTTATTATACAGTTAATTTTAACCTACCTATTATTAAATACAGAAATCGGTCTCATACTTATTCGTGTCATTTCCAGTCTGTTTACAAAGCTACTCGAGTATGCTGCTGATGGAATAAATTTCGTATTTGGTGGTATTGCAAATAAAGGTGAAATGCCATTTTTCCTTACTGTATTATTACCAATCGTCTTTATTTCTGTTTTAATTGGTATATTACAACATTTCAAAATACTACCATTTTTTATTCATTGGATCGGGTACTTTCTTAGTAAAATAAATGGTCTTGGGAAATTAGAATCTTACAATGCTATTGCCTCTGCCATTGTCGGTCAATCAGAAGTTTTTATTACAGTGAAAAAGCAATTAGCTCAAATTCCAAAACACCGTCTTTATACACTTTGTGCCTCTGCTATGTCAACCGTATCTATGTCTATCGTAGGTGCCTATATGACAATGATTGAACCTAAATATGTAGTAACTGCACTCGTT
The DNA here is from genome assembly GCF_053345735.1 of Bacillus sp. D48C. NCBI lineage: Bacteria > Bacillati > Bacillota > Bacilli > Caryophanales > Bacillaceae > Bacillus > Bacillus sp. D48C. The sequence goes on along the minus strand of NZ_JBKFAQ010000011.1, from coordinate 84,762 downwards.
CTCAATTTATTTAGCGGTTTTATTATCGTACTCATCATTAACCCTTACGACGTTAAAGATGACGAAGATATTTTAGAAATCAAAGGTGAAAAACAAAGCTTTTTTGAAATGCTTGGAGAATACATTCTTGATGGTTTTCGTGTAGCCATTGTTGTCGGCGCTATGCTCATCGGATTTGTCGCATTAATTAGTTGTATTAATGACCTGTTCCTCATTATATTCGGTATTACGTTCCAACAATTAATCGGCTATGTATTTGCACCTATCGCATTCCTTATCGGTGTACCAAGTTCTGAAATTGTCGCAGCTGGCAGCATTATGGCAACGAAGCTTGTAACGAATGAATTTGTCGCAATGATGGACCTTAGTAAAATTTCTAATAGCCTTTCTCCCCGTACAGTTGGGATTATTTCTGTTTTCCTTGTGTCTTTTGCCAATTTTTCTTCCATTGGTATTATTTCAGGTGCGGTAAAAGGACTAAACGAAGAACAAGGAAACGTTGTTGCGAGGTTTGGCCTTAAATTACTATATGGAGCTACTCTCGTTAGCATTTTATCCGCAATTATCGTAAGCATTATGTTGTAATTAGGTAAAATTTTATCATTTTCTTATCCCTATCTTTTGTATACAATAACGAATAGATGTCTTATAAAGTGAAACTTTACTCAGAGGGGCTATCCCCCTCTGAGTATTAGCCTTCACCAATCGGGCTTTTACGGGCAGTTAACTCCCACCTAACTTCCTTGCGTTCGCTGGACTTTGAGGTGGGAGTTTTACTGCCCGTTAATGCGGGATAAATAATCAAGACATCTATTTTTTATACATGTACAATCGCTTTTATTTAGCGTAAAATATTTTTTATGTGTTTGAATACACTTCTAAATGTATATACTTCGATAGTTTTAAAGGAGAAAAAATGATGAAATCCGACCCGAACAACAATACGCGAGCCAGAAAAGGACGCTCAAAGAAAAAACGCCTACTTTGGTTCCTTCTTATTCCATTACTAATTGTAGCACTTGGAGCAGGAGGCTACTCCTTCCATATATACAGTAAAGCAAAGTCTGTCTTAAATAATGCTTATGCTGAACTAGGTCGAGGAGATAAGTCCAGTAAACGTGAAAAAGCTGTTAAACCTATGACCGACAACATTTCTGTACTAATTATGGGTGTTGATGAAAGTGATATTAGGGAAAAAGGTTATGGAAAAGCAACTCGAACAGATGCGTTATTACTTGCAACAATTAATAAAAACGATAAATCCGTTAAACTTGTAAGCATTCCACGTGACTCACGCGTCTACATTAAATCACGTGATAAATACGATAAAATCACACATGCGCACGTATTCGGTGGTGTAGACAGCACAATTGATACGGTAGAGAACTTTTTAGATGTTCCAGTTGACTACTATGTAAAATTCAACTTTAAATCATTTATTAAAATTGTTGATTCCCTTGGTGGTATTACTGTAGACGTTCCAGTTGAGTTCACAGAGCAAAATAGTAAAGATGAAGCAGATGCAATTCATCTAAAAAAAGGACGTCAACATTTAAATGGAGAAGAGGCACTGGCACTGGCTAGAACTCGTCATATCGATAGTGATTATATGCGTGGTCAACGCCAACAGCTTGTATTAGAGGCCATTGCTGAAAAGGCACTATCTCTTAATTCCATTAATAAAATCGGAGGCCTACTAGACGCTGTCGATAAAGACTTAAAAACCAATTTAACTTTTGATGATATGATGACAATTACAAAAAATTCAATGGATTCAAATTTAAAGATGGAAAAAATGCAAGTAGAAGGTACAGATAAATATATAGGCGGTATTTATTATTACGTTCCAAATGAAAAAAGCGTCAATAATATTTCGACAAAACTACAAGAACATCTCGGTGTTACGAATAAAAATGAGCATAAAAAATTATAATAAAAAGGCTGCTAGATTTCTCTAGACAGCCTTTTTATTATATTTTTCAACATATTTTTCATACACATTGTGACAAGAAGTGACAATTATTACAGCGGTGTAACATTTTTTATGAAAACATTACACACACAGTGAAAATAATAGTATACTAGTACGTACATAATGTTATTTTCATCATTTTTATACAAAAAATGTAATACATATATTTATACATAAATTTCTGGGGGGAAATAAATGAAGCTAAGTAAAATACTGATCGGTTCTGCAATTGCTGGGGGCATATTACTTTGTGTAGGCGGTGTTGGGGGATATCAATATGTCTCCAAATTAAATAATCAATTAGATACTACTGCATTACCGAATACTACATTTGAAGGTATTTCTCTCGATGGAAAAAATAAGAAAGATATTCAAGCAATTATTAATCAAAAGGTAACTGAATTAGATCAAAAATCCCTTACCTACATATTCCAAAACGATAAACAAACTTACACATGGAAAGATTTAGGGATAAATTATAAAGAGAAAGATATTATTGACAAAATCTTTAAAGAACAAGAAGGAAACGTAATGAATCGTTACAAAATGCGTAAGCAAGCTGAAAACGGTGAATTAAAACGTGACTATAAATTAACACCACAATTAAATGCAACAGCTTATGAAACCTTTATAAAAGATAAATATAATGAAACATTAAAAAATCCTATTAATGCAGAATTCAGTATTGAAGGCTCAACAGTAAATGTTAGTCAAAGCCAAAACGGAGAAAAAATTGATAAAGGGAAACTAAACGGTTTAACAAACGAAGCTATTACTACCGGTAAATCAGATGTTACATTGCCAGTCACATTCATAACACCAGAACGCTCTACAGAAGACATACAAAAAATGGGGATTAAAGAAGTCATCGCTGAATATTCTACTCCAATGGCCGGCCGTAACGGAAATCAATCATTTAACGTAAATAAGTCAGCCAATACTTTAAGTGGGGTTATTGTCGCACCTGATGAAACGTTTAGTTTTAACGGCCGCGTTGGCGTAACTGATGCTGCACATGGTTACAAATCTGCAGCAGTATATTCACAAGGTAAAGTAATACAAAGTGCAGGCGGAGGAGTTTGCCAAGTCAGTAGTACATTATACAGCGCAGCTTTAAGGGCAGATTTAGGCATTGTTTCTCGAAGCAATCATTCTATGCCGGTAAATTATTTACCACTTGGGCAAGATGCAGCAGTAGCAGATTATGGTCCAGATTTAAAATTTAAAAATAATACGGGCAATCATATTTATATTCAAGCATTTTCAAATGGAGGTAGTATTACTACACGCATTTTCGGTACAAATACTGGTAAAAATGTTGAAGTTTCTTCTCAAGTAATTAGTAGGACTAGTGATAAAATCACAGCGGTTACGTATAAAAAAGTAACACAAAACGGGGAAGTAATATCAAATGGACAAATTTCAAAAAGCGTATATAAAAGCGCTCCAAAAGAATAGCTAATATCCACCGAATAGCATAAAGAAAAAGGCGTGATTATATCACGCCTTTTTCTTTTGCAGTAATAGTAAAAAAGTTTCAAGATGGTCTTTCGTTTCTTCTAAAGACCACATACGATTGCCTTGCTTCGCAGCTAATACACACGCCTCTTCCCACGCGTTCTTTTTCTTCATATTTATTAATTCATCACGTAATTTCAAAACAATTTCTTCGTCTTCTTGTTCAATAAACTCTTCCATCACGCTTACTATTTCATCCTCATGAATACTTAACGTACAGTACGATTTAAGAAAGTATTGTAATGTCGTATACATAATGTACTCCCCCTTCTTATTTATCAGATGGATAAGAAGTAATAATCTTAAACCCTAATTCTCCTGACTTATCTCTTGCTAAAACAGTAACAGTTTTTACCAACTTGTCTTTTACACTCATATTTTTCTTTATTACCGTTTTTCCAACCGGGAATGAATGTGTTGTATTTAATACGAGACGAGCCTCTTTAGAATTTTTTAACCAGTCTTGAATTTCCTTATCATGCTGCTTCAAACTATCTTTTACAGCTTTCGTTGCTGTTTCCTTGTCATAGTATGTACTTGCTGCTGATACTTTATCTGTCTTCAAGCGATTCTTCAAATCTTCTTCTGATTTGCCTACATGTCTTTCAATCGTATGACCATTTTTAGGTGGCCCTTCCATTTCATCTAAAATATTATCACTAATTTTTTCTACTGATGTCGATTGATTCCCTGTTTGTTTCTCTGTTTTTTGTTCTTTTCCTGCACATCCACTTAAGATCAGCATTAGTGCCAATAAACCACTCAAGAAAAGACTACTTATTCGTTTCATCATATCACCTCTTTCATGATTATTATCGCAACTTCACTAAAAGTCAATTTCACAACGAAAAAATCTATCAGTTTTCATTTTTTTCATCTATTTTTCCATATTTACCCGCGCAATTTCATCAACCCTCTATTTTTCGACTTTTTATAATATATACCCCCTATATTTTATGATTATTTCCCAGATGAAAACACTGATAACATAACTATAAAACTCTTTTATACAAAGGTTTTTATAGTTTTTTTAAATTCTTTTAAAATACCCCCATTTTTATATACCTAATACCCATATAAGGTATAAAGACCCCTTCTTATCAACGTTTTTCTACATTATGTAAATTTACCCTTGCCTATACAAACGAAATATGGTGTAATGCAAAAAAAGATAAAGGATTTTAAACAATGGCTGAAACGATTCAAAATTTCTTAACAGAATACTATTCAATCGCAATTCCACTTAGTATCTTAATTAACATCATCATTAGTCTTTTAGGTGTTATTCCTAGCATCTTTTTAACCGCCATTAATATACAGCTCTTCGGTGTAACAAATGGCACAATCATTTCGATCGCAGGTGAGGCCTTAGGGGCTATTATCTCGTTTTATATTTATCGCATAGGCCTTCAAAAGTTCACTCACGATAAAGTAAATAAGTACCCAAAGGTAGAGCGTCTTCTTTATGTAGAAGGTATAGAGGCCTTTCTACTCGTTCTATCGTTTCGATTGATACCTTTCATCCCATCAAGTATCGTGACTTTATTTGCAGCTCTAGGGAAAATGTCATTACTCTCCTTCAGTATTGCCAGTACAATAGGTAAAATACCGGCCTTATTGATTGAAGTATATTCGGCATATCATGTTATGAACGGAACAAATGAAGCGAAGTGGATTGTAACAATCGCAGGCGCTATTGGATTGTTTTATTTGTGGAAAAAATGGAGAAAAAAATAAAGAAGGAGCCTATGCTCCTTCTTTATTTTTGAAGTATTTTATTAATATCTGTCCCTTAAATCCTTAATTTACACCAACAGCACTAAATGATTGCTTCACTGCATTTACTTCTGCAGAGCTAGCACCATATAAATCCGCAGCAGCTTGTACTGCACCAGCACGAGCTTGACTAAATGTAGTAGATTGCGTGAAATACTGTGTATTTGCACGGTAGTAAATCGCACCTAATTTATCTTTACCAATACCAGTTACAGTTACACCAGAATGCGTACCACCATTTGCTAATAAATAAGCTTGTTTGTTAATAATACCACTGTTTGTATGAACGCCACCGTTATCACTTGAACCTGTGTAACGCTTAGAATAGTGGTCTGGGTCACCATATTTCGCTGGATCACTCATAGAGCGAAGCGCGTCTCCTGCTTTACCAGGCGTGTAAATATCTTCACCAATCTCCCAATCTGGGTTACGGTTATCATAGAATTCTACTAAAGTACCAAAGATATCAGAAATCGCTTCATTTAACGCCCCTGATTCATTTTGATAAATTAAGTCCGAGCTATTTTCCGTAACAGCATGCGTTAATTCGTGACCAATTACGTCAATTCCACCAGATAATGAAGTGAATGTTACACCATCACCATCCCCGTATACCATTTGTGAACCGTTCCAGAATGCATTATTATACTTACTTCCGTAATGAACTGTTGATTTTAATGGTGCTCCTGCATCATTAATAGAGTTTCTGTTAAATGTAGCTTTATAATAATCATATGTTCTACCTGCATAGTAATGAGCATCTACTGCCGCTGCATCATACGCTGCATTGAAAACATTATCTGCATCTGCCCATAATGTTCCTGGTAATGTTGAGCGGTTTTTCGCATCGTATGTGAAAATCGTTGCTCCGCGCGTATTATCTTGTAAGTAGTAAGATGAACCAGATAATGTTGTATTAAGTGATTTCGTATCTCCTAATACACCTTTACCAGTTCCTACTTTATTTGTTCCTGTTACAGGTTTTACTACTGCTTTCGCATCCTGTTTAGGAGCCTCTTGCTTAACTGGTGACTTATCTTCATTTGCTACATGATCCAATTTATTATATTTATTTAATACTTTACCGCTGTCTGCTTCAATGAAATAGTAGTAGTTTCCTGGACTAGGATCTAAGAAGTTTAGATTTACAACGTATGCATATGTTGTTTCTTCACCATTTTGATATACATATAAGTCCGCTTTTGGTTCTACCTCATATTTCGGTGTTACCCCTAAGTCTTGCTGCGCGATTTCAATCGCTTTTGCGCCTTCAATCTTATTTTTATTTTTCAACTTTTCCTTCTTGTCTAAATCAGGTGCAACTGTTCCAGACAATACTTTTAAAGAACCGTCTTTACTTACGTGAGCTACTTGAGTAGAACCCCATACAGGTACTCCTTCGTAAACTTGTTGCATACGTACTACTGTTGAATCAGTTACAGCATCTTTCTTCACTTGTTTCACTTTGAAAGAATCTTGTGCACTCTTTTCCCCTAGCTTGTAATCACCTTTTGCTGCGTTTAAGTAATCAAACACAACAGATTCTGCTTTCTTACCAGTCGCTCCAGTTAAATCACCAGAAATAAACTCAGGTGACTGTACTGTCTCATTGTACTTCTTCGTAGAGAGTACATTTTTAGAATCCGCAAATGCAGAGCCTGTCCCTCCAAACGTTGTAACTGCCATTCCTGTCGCTAACACTAACGCTAAACTTTTCTTTTTCATGAACCTTCCCCCTAATAAAAATTTTTTTGAAAAAGAGTAGTTTCATATTAGCATTATGTTTCCACTATTAATATACTAAAAATTCAAATAATTATTTTCTCAAGTTTTGTAGAATTTTGAGGAACAAATATTGAAAAACCCCTTTCCGGTTGGAAAGGGGTTTCTTCATTATGAATTAATTTGTTCAACGGTTTTAGCTTCTTGACCAAGGACATCTGGTTTCCAAGCATACTGAATATCTAATACTATCGCCGCAATTGACATAATTACAAATGTTCCTACAATAAACTTTTTCATAATCTCACTCCTTTTTATTCTTCTAATAATTTTATTGCTAATTTATAATAATAATTACTTTCTTTAAAATCTGCGCATTCTTCTAAGTACTCCGCCAACTCTAAATATATAGTTTTCAAATCTTTTATATTGTTTTCAGCTTTAAAAAAAGGAACTACCTCTGTTTCCAAAAACCTTTTATAAGTATCTCTTTTTTCAAAATACTTATATTGTAAACTTAATAGTAAATATAACATTCCTTTGTATCTTTCAGCTTTCTTTGCAGCAAAAATACCTTTTTCAATCCATTTCTTCGCGTCTTCAAATTCTCCCAATTGAATACATTGTAAGGATAGTTCATACATAGCATCAATATAATTCATATCCTCTTCTTTTTTATACTTTAAACATTCTATATAATACTCTTTTGCCTTCACATAATTCTTTTGACGGTAATACAAATAACCAATATTATTTAAAGCGATTGACATAATATTATCTTTATCCGCAAAAGAATTTGCTTCTCTTAGAATATGATTATAGATTTCCATCGCTTCATTATATTGTTTTTTTCGAGTATAACTAAATGCAATTAGAAATTTACAATTAATTATATTTCTAAACTTATACTCACTCTTAAAGCCTTCTAACGCAACATTAGCAAAGTATAAAGTCATGTGGTCTATTTCCATCTGACTATATGTGAGCGCTAAATTATAATATATCCCCGTTTCATAATAGCCCAGTTCCTTCGCCATGGTTTCCGTTTGCAGTAAGTACTCCAAAGCCTGTGTATATTTATACTGTAAAGAATATAATAACGCCCTACTATACGTATAAAGCATTTTTTGAAATGGTGAATATTTTTTATACACCTTTTTCAACTTATCCAATTCTTCTTCAAGAGCTACTAAATCCCTTTTCATAATTAAATACCGCGTATACAGCAGTTTATAATAATTTATAATTTCAAAATCCAACACATGCTTCATTTCACCTTGTAACTCTTCATATATACGTTCTACTTGTGGCTTGTCCAAATGAACTAGTGCATTCAGCCATTCATCCAACTTCCCCTTCACATCTTCTTCTACATCCCTCAAATCCGTCACGGCAATTTCTAACCTTGTGCAGAGCAATTGTAGAATTTCTTCTGATGCTTCGATCTTTCCATTTTCAATCTTACTTAAGTATGAGACAGAACAAATGCCCTGACATAATTCTTCTTGTGTCATTTTTTGCTGAAGCCGTTTGTAAAAGACTTGTTTGCCTATTTTTTCTAATGTTTGTTGCATTGTCCTCCTCCATTCTCATTACCCCATTACTCTAATAATACATAAAATTCGGAGAAATATAAATTGATAAATATAAATTTTCTAAAAAATATGCATAATTTCATTTTTTTCTCTCTTGACTTCACTTCAATATCTCTTCTTTGCTACGAATGGTGAAAAATTGGTATACTATAACCAAATTATGGAGGTGTTCTCGCGATGACTCATTATAAAGACGATAGTTATGCCTTACATACAGACCTATATCAAATCAACATGGCTTATACATATTGGAAAGATGGTATTCATAATCGCCGTTCCGTGTTTGATTTATACTTTCGAAAGCTTCCATTTGAGAACGGCTACGCTGTTTTTGCTGGCCTTGAGAAAATTGTAGAGTACATAGAAAATTTCAGCTTTACTGAAAGCGATATCGCTTATTTAGCAGAATTACAATTTGAAGAAGAATTCCTTCATTATTTAAAAAATATGAAATTCACTGGGACGATTCGTAGTATGCAAGAAGGTGAAGTTGTATTTAATAACGAGCCTTTATTACGCGTTGATGCACCACTGGGTGAAGCACAAATTATTGAAACCGCTCTCTTAAATATTGTGAATTACCAAACATTAATTGCAACAAAAGCAGCCCGTATGAAACATGCTGCAAATAATGATGAGCTTTTAGAGTTCGGCACAAGACGTGCCCACGAGTTCGACGCTGCCCTTTGGGGGACGCGTGCTGCCTTTATTGGTGGTTTCTCCTCTACAAGCAATGTTCGTGCTGGGAAACGCTTTGGGATCCCTGTAGCTGGCACACACGCTCACTCTTTCGTTCAAGCATATCGCGATGAATACGTCGCGTTTAAGAAATACGCTGAAACTCATAAGAAGTGCGTCTTTCTCGTTGATACATATGACACATTGAAATCTGGTGTTCCAAATGCAATTCGTGTTGCAAAAGAATTTGGGGATCGTATTGATTTCTATGGTATACGTCTTGATAGTGGTGATATGGCTTATTTATCGAAAAAGGCACGAAAACTACTAGATGAATCAGGGTTTACAAATACAAAAATTATCGCTTCTAGCGATTTAGATGAATACACAATTATGCACCTTAAATCTCAAGGGGCAAAAATTGACGTATGGGGTGTTGGGACAAAATTAATTACGTCCTTTGAGCAACCTGCATTAGGGGCTGTTTACAAACTAGTTGCGATTGAAGATACTGACGGAAAATTAAATGATACGATTAAAATTTCATCTAATCCTGAAAAAATTACCACTCCAGGACTGAAACGAATTTATCGTATTATCAATCGGGTTAACGATCATGCAGAAGGCGATTATATTGCGTTAGATTCTGAAGAACCTGGAAAAGAAGAGCGCTTAAAAATGTTCCATCCAGTTCACACATATATAAGTAAATTCGTAACAAACTTTGAAGCCCGTGAACTCCATAAAGACATTTTCGTTAACGGTGAAAGAACATATGAACTACCAAGTATATTAGATATTCAGCAATATAATGAACAGAGTCTCGCTCTATTTTGGGAAGAATACATGCGAACTTTAAATCCCGAAGAGTATCCTGTCGATTTAAGCCAAGAATGTTGGGATCATAAAATGAATTACATTCAAACTGTTCGAGAACAAGTTGAAAAAAACATACAAAAGTAAACAGAGAAGTTTCTCCTTCTCTGTTTTTTCAATACTATATGGATATTTGTAAAAAATATATTAAAATAATACGACGAATGTTTTTTATTTGTAAATTTTAATATCATATTATTTAAAAGTAAAATAATATTTGATATTATTTTATTAAATCAATTTCAACAAAATAACCAATAAAAAAGAGGACGCAGGTTGCGTCCTCTTTTTTATAAATCTTTCACTCGTAATACACGCATTGCATTTAACACTGCAAGTAGTGTCACACCAACATCTGAGAAAACAGCTTCCCACATTGTTGCAATACCAAAGGCACCAAGTAATAGAACGATCCCTTTTACACCTAAAGCAAAGATGATATTTTGCCACACTATACTTCTTGTGCGTTTTGCAATTTTTACAGCTGTCGCAATTTTTGAAGGCTCATCAGTCATAATAACGATGTCTGCCGCTTCAATTGCTGCATCTGATCCTAAACCACCCATCGCAATACCAACGTCTGCACGGGCTAATACTGGTGTATCGTTAATACCGTCACCAACGAAGGCAATTTTTTCTTTTCCATGCTTCGCTGCATCAATTTTTTCAATCTCTTCTACTTTTTGTTGCGGTAGTAATTCCGCATGAACTTCATCTAAGCCTAATTCTTTACCGACAGCTTCACCAACTGTTTTTGCATCACCAGTTAACATTACTGTCTTTTTAATACCTAGTTCTTTTAACTTTTGAATCGCTTGTTTCGAATCCTCTTTTACCTCATCAGAAATAACAATATAACCTGCATATTTTCCATCTATAGCAACGTGAACTAATGTACCTACTGTTTCTGGTTGTTTAAATTCAATATTTTCTTTTCTCATTAATTTTGCATTACCTGCAAAAATTTCTTTTCCTTGTACTTTTACGACTGTACCGTGACCAGAAATTTCGTTATAATCATCGATTATTTTTTCATCAATTGATTTTCCATATGCCTTTCGAATAGATTGGGCAATTGGATGGTTAGAATACACTTCAGCAAATGCCGCATACTCTAATAACTCTTCGCTTGTAGTACCTTCGCTCGGTTCCATTTTTGTAACTTTGAAAACACCTTTTGTTAATGTTCCTGTTTTGTCAAAAACAATATATTTTACATCATTTAAAGCTTCTAAATAGTTACTACCTTTTACTAACACACCACTTTTAGATGCACCACCGATACCTCCAAAGAATCCAAGAGGAATGGATACAACTAACGCACATGGACAAGAGATTACTAAGAACACTAAAGCTCTATAAATCCACTCAGAGAATGTAGCCCCTTCTAAAATAAGCGGTGGAATAAACGCCATGATCGCCGCTGTAATAACTACAACTGGAGTGTAGTAACGCGCAAACTTCGTAATAAAGTTTTCTGTTGGTGCTTTTTTACTGCTTGCATTTTGAACTAAATCTAAAATTTTCGATACAGTTGATTCACCAAACTCTTTTGTAACTTCAATTGTTAATACACCGTTTTGGTTCACAAAGCCACTTAATACATCATTTCCAACTTCAACTTCACGTGGTACAGATTCACCAGTTAATGCTGAAGTATCTACCATTGATGTTCCTTCAATTACTTTTCCGTCTAATGGTACTTTCTCACCTGGCTTAACGATAATATAATCGCCAATTTGTACATCTTCTGGTGATACTTGTTTCGTTTCATTTCCAACCTTTACATTCGCATAATCAGGACGAATATCCATTAATGAAGTAATTGATTTTCGAGAGCGGTTTACCGCAATGCTTTGGAATAGTTCTCCTACTTGATAAAATAGCATTACTGCTACAGCTTCTGAATATTGCTGAATTGCAAAAGCTCCTACAGTTGCAATTGCCATTAAGAAGTTTTCATCAAATACTTGGCCACGAGTTATGTTTTTTACCGCTCTCCAAACGATATCTCCACCTATTAATAAATAAGCAAGGACGAATAACGGAATTGTTACCATTTGTGGTAAGCCCGCTAATGCAGCAATTGCCGTCAAAATTCCGCCAACCACTAATCTCCCTACCATCTTTTTCACATTTGCTTCACCATGATCGTGACTATGTCCGTGGTCATGACCGTTCTTCTCTTCACGAACAACTTTCACATCTGGCTCTAACTTTTGAACGACATTTGTTATATTTGCTACAGTCGCTTCTAGTTCTCTTTTATTCGCAACTTCTACTCGTAGTTTCTTCGATACGAAATCAACAGTTGCTTCTGAGACAGCTGGCATTTCCTTAACTTTATTTTCAATTTTCATTGCACAGTTCGCGCAATCTAAACCTTCTAATATAAATACTTCTTTAGCAATTTTATTTTTTTGTTCTTCTTGCACTTTAATATGCGGTTCTAATTTTGTAACGAGTTGTTTTGCTTCCGTAACAACTTCGTTTTCTTTATTTTGTGCTGTTTCTAAGATCATTGTCTTTGTTGCGAAGTTTACAGAGCAAGAATTTACTCCTTCTATATTCCCAACACCTTTTTCAATTTTCATTGCACAGTTCGCACAATCTAAACCTTCTAACATCAATTTCTTTTTCACTAATGCTTCAGCCATCGTTCTCCCTCCTCGCGTTCTTTTTATTCTTCTTCGTTTACGTGCTCAAACGCTTGCTCGAAGATATGAATTACGTGCTGATCAGCTAACGAATAATAAACAACCTTTCCTTCTTTACGATTCTTTACAAGTTTCGCTTGCTTTAACACACGAAGCTGATGCGAAATAGATGATTGTGTCATTCCTAATAAATAAGCTAAATCACAAACGCACATCTCAGCTTCAAATAGCGCATGTAATATTCTCGTACGTGTACGGTCACCTAATACTTTAAATAGTTCTGCTACTTTACTTAAACTTTCATCAGTTGGAATTGTTTGTTTTACTTGCTCAACAACTTCTTCATGAATTATCGTTTGAGAACATGTCTCTTGTGGTGTTTCTACTTTATTTCCAGCCATTATAGCTCACCTCTTTAATTGAACATATGAACAATCATTCATATATTTTATACTCTTATTATATGAGCACCTGCTCATATGTGTCAATGAAATCTGAATTTTTTTATGAACATTTCGTTCACATTTTAGTAAGGCATATACATATTTTCCGCATCCTCTATATTCTCATACAAAAAAGGATGTACAATTCGCACACCCCTTTTTTCATATTCCGACATAAAAATTCAACAAAGTAATATATGTTCCCTTTATTTCAACAAAAGAAAAAGCCTTGCGCGCTCCCTAGACGCACAAGGCTTACTGTGTTATATCCCTTTAATTAGCTTGATCTAAATTATCCTGCGAACTGCTATCGTCTTTTAAATGACTATGTTTTTTCGAATAAACAAAGTATACAACTACTCCAATTGCTAACCAAATACCAAAGTATATCCATGTTGTTAACGGTAAATTTACCATTAAGAATAGACAACATGCAATTGAAATAATCGGTAAGATCGGTACAAGTGGTACCATAAATCCACGTTGTAATTTCGGATGCGTTTTACGAAGAATGATAACAGTTACACCAACCATGGCGAATGTTAATAACGCTCCAATATTCGCTAAATTCGACAATTCTTTTAAATCGATAAATCCAGCAATTAAAGCACTACCAATTCCTGTTAACCAAACTGAAAATGTTGGCGCTTCAGTCTTCTTGTTAATTTTCGCAAAAGATTTTGGTAATAAACCATCACGGCTCATTGCGAAGAATACACGTGTTGTCGCATAAATGTAAGCGAAAATTACAGCCATAATACCAATTACAGCTCCAATTGCAATTACACCAGCCACTTTATCTTGTCCTACAACTTCTAACACATACGCCATAGCTTCAGGTACATCTAATTCCTTATAAGAAACCATACCTGTCATAACGAGACAAACTACAACATAAATAATTGTACAAATAACTAACGAAGCAATAATACCAATTGGTAGATCACGTTGCGGATTTTTTACTTCTTCAGCAGAAGTTGCTAATGCATCAAATCCTAAGAAAGCAAAGAATACTGCTGCTCCCCCTGCGAACACTCCACTTAAACCGTAAGGTGCAAATGGTATCCAGTTTTCTGGTTTCACGTAGAATACACCAACTGCAATGAATAAAACAACAATACCAATTTTAATTAATACCATTATGTTATTCACACGCTTACTTTCTTTCGTACCGCGTGATAATAACCAAGTTATCACTAACGTAACAATAACTGCTGGTAAGTTTACCATACCACCTTGCGCTGGAATCGTTAGCAACGCTTTCGGAATTTCAAGTCCCAGCCCACTCACTAAATTATTGAAATAACCCGTCCATCCGCCAGCTACTGCGGCAGTCGTTACGACATATACGGATAACAATGTCCATCCCATTAAATGAGCAACAAACTCACCAATTGTTGCATACGAATATGTGTACACACTACCTGAAACAGGAAGTGTAGATGCAACTTCTGCATAACATAATGCTGCAAATCCACAAACAATTGCTGCAATCATAAATGAAAAAATAACTGCTGGACCAGCATCTCTTGCTGCTACTAATCCAGTTAATACTAGAACTCCTGTACCAATTATCGCACCAATCCCTAGCATTGTTAGGTCAAATGCCCCTAGCGTTTTCGTCAAAGTTTTACTTTTACTTTCCCCTAACAATTGCGTAACGGATTTCTTTTTAAATAGGTTGGCCACGATGTATGCCCCCTTTTGCCAAGAAGAGCTAAGAGATCTTCACTCTTAGCTCTTATCATGTTGTTTTATATATTGTTCGATTTTGTTTTGTATAATGCTTCTATTAGCAAGATACTGTCTTTGCTTCTAATAATTCTTTAGCACCTTTGTACTCTACACCGTGAGCTTCTGCAACTGCTTCGAATGTTACATAGCCATCTAATGTGTTAATACCTTTTAGTAATGCAGAGTTACCTAGGCAAGCTTCTTTGTAGCCTTTGTTAGCAATTTGTACTGCATATGGTACTGTTACGTTTGTTAATGCAAGAGTTGATGTACGTGGAACCGCACCTGGCATGTTTGCAACTGCATAATGAACAACGCCGTGTTTTTCGTAAGTTGGGTTATCATGAGTTGTAATACGGTCAGTTGTTTCGAAAATACCACCTTGGTCAATCGCGATATCTACAACAACAGAACCTGGTTCCATTGATTTAATCATTTCTTCTGTTACAAGTTTTGGAGCTTTTGCACCTGGGATTAATACTGCACCGATTACAAGATCAGACTCTTTAACAGCTTCTGCAATATTGTAAGGATTAGACATTAAAGTTTTTACTTGGTTTCCGAAAATGTCATCTAATTGACGAAGACGTTCTGCGCTTAAGTCGATGATTGTTACATCCGCACCTAGTCCAACTGCAATTTTAGCAGCATTTGTACCAGCTTGTCCACCACCGATGATTGTTACTTTACCACGTTTAACCCCTGGAACACCTGCAAGTAAGATACCTTTACCGCCTTTGTTTTTCTCAAGGAATTGTGCACCAATTTGTGCAGCCATACGACCAGCTACTTCACTCATAGGTGCAAGTAATGGTAATGAACGGTTTTCTAATTGTACTGTTTCATATGCGATAGAAACAACTTTTTTCTCGATTAAAGCTTTTGTTAATTCTGGCTCTGGAGCTAAGTGTAAGTATGTGAACAAGATTAAGCCTTCACTGAAGTGTTTGTATTCGCTTTCAATTGGTTCCTTAACTTTCATAACCATTTCCATGTTCCAAGCTTCTTCAGCTGTATCAACAATTTTTGCTCCCGCTTCAACATACTGAGCGTCTGTGAAACCAGATCCTAAACCTGCACCCTTTTGAATGAATACTTCGTGATTGTTACGAATTAAATGTACAACACCTGCTGGTGTCATTGCCACACGGTTTTCGTTGTTTTTAATTTCTGCTGGTACCCCAATACGCATAATGAAATGCCCCCTTATAATTAACAGAAAAAAGAGATTCTTTTTTCTTTTTGTAATAATTAATAACTTATGTCCTTATTCTAGCATAACTTAAAAGTTATGAAAACGCTAACATACCATTTTCCTAAAGTTTTTATATTTAGAATAGTGTAAATATATAAAACATTGATTCTATTAGGGGTTTTGTGTCATTCCATTATCTTTCACTCTATTTTTATTATACTATTTCAAAATAAACAGCAATCATTTATTATTTGACAATAATGTAACAATGTAAGAAACCTAAGCGATAACGTATACATATACAGTTATTACTTTACTCAATACTTTAGAGATATATTCTTTTCACAAAAAAACAGCTGCTAGCATTTAGCTAGCAGCTGGGTAACTTATAAATAACTTAGAAAATAAATCATCTGTCGTTTCAGTAATTTTATCAAACAGATCACTTTCTTCCGCTTCTTGCTCTTTTAACATCTTAATTGTTTCACGTGCATCTTCAGGATAATCGGTTATGATACCATCTACGTTTAACTTATAATATGCCTTTAAATTTTCCATATCATTTACTGTCCATACGTAAATTGGTTTGTTTAACTTCCTTGCTTCTTTTACTAATTTCTTATTTAACATATATTCTTCTGCTACGTAAAAGTCAGCCTTCACATTCTTTAAGTTAGCTCTACTTGCATACAATATATACCCTACTTTTATATCTGGATTTGCACGTTTAAACTCTTTAATAAGTGGATAGTGTAACGTTTGAATTACACATTGCTTCTCAAATTCATTATCTTTAATCGTTTTTAAGACTTTGTTTACAAAATCTTTTTCGCCCCCATGAAGCTTCACTTCTATATTAAGTTTGATTTTGCCATTTGCTAGCTTAATGATTTCATCAAGTGTACTTATTTGTCCTGAAAGTCCATCTTGACTAAGGGTAAGCTGCCTTAACTCAGCCATCGTTAAATCTGACACATGCACATTGGCATTGGCAAGACGCTTCAGCTTCAAATCATGTATAACCGCTAGTTCACCGTCTTTCGTTTGTAATACATCTATTTCAGCGTAGTCTGCTTTTGCATCAATAGCACCTTGCACAGCTTCTTTCGTATTTTCTACGCCTTTTGATATATACCCGCGGTGCGCCATAATAATTGGTTCTTTATACGAATTTGAAATAAACGTTACAATGAAGGCAACAACCATTCCAGCAGTAATAATCCCCACAATATATACGCCAATAAATTTCCAACGATGTTTTTGGAAGAAACATTTATCTGCTTTCGTTTTCGAATAATCTAATCCTTCTTCTAATAAAACATCTTCAACCGGTACCTTTTGTAAGTATAATCGCGTAATCGCCATAATATAAAATGGCGTCACGATAAAACTAAATAAATACAATGTACTCGTTAAAAATACAGAAATCGTTGATTCTGCTAATAATGCAAATGTTCCTTTCGGATTTGTAAATTCATAAACACCCCATAGGCACAATAAATATATTCCCAAAAATACGACATATACAATTCCAATTGAAATAAAAAATCCTACTAAAAAGAGCAGTACTTTAAAAAAGCTTTCCTTTACTAAAGTTGCACTTTTACGTGCTGCCACGCGAAATGATTTTTGCTCTAAAACAACAATAGGTAGAACGAAAATCCATCGAAGATTTATATACGCGACTACAGCAAAGAACGTGTAATAACCAACTTGTCCCATCGTTGTCTTAAACAGTTCTCCTGTAATGAAGTTAGGAATTTGAATTTGCGGGATTAATGCCGTTTCATATCCCATATTTAAAAGAGGCAACAATACGACAGCATATAAAATAAATCCTGGTAAGCAATATGTGAAAAGAGTAGGTAAATACGTTACCGTTTTATATAAAATCGGACGTAATTTCACCTTCTGTCTTTTATGAGCGAAATACGAAATAATAATAAGCACCGCAAATTCTGTAAAGATAAGAAACAGTGCTAACAATGACAAAATTACGATTGCTAAGATGCCATAAGGCGTCTTTAAAAACGCTAATAATTCATCATTTGTCGCATTTGCATAACCACCAAAATACAATAATTTATTAAAAATGATTCCAAATAGTGGAACAAACACAATCGCTGCTAATAATTTATAAGCAAGTTGAAAAGTTAATACATTCCAAAAAGCAAATTTAACTGTTTGAAAGGAATGTCTCATTACTCCTGGTATAGATAGTTTTTTACGGTGTTGCATATACTCCTCCAAATTCTAAAACGGTATTTGAGATGGATTCCATATTTCCAGTTCTAATCCATCTTTTTAATAATAATATATTCCGCTTAACATGAACACTCTTATACATATAATGAAAAAAGTGATGGCTACTTCCCATCACTTTTTCATTTATTCTATTTTTTCTCTAGCCCTTGTCCAAATGCTTTCAAGAAGCTAAAACCGAATGTAATAGCTCTATTGATATCTGGATCTTTTAATACTTTAAAGAAATCCATCACTTTTGTTTTTTTACCACAATTTAATTCATCTGTTGCAAATTGCAATCCTGTAACTAAACTTGACGTAATTTGCTTCGTTATTTCTGGGTCAACTGAAGATAACGCTTCTCCTGCCCCCATCATATTATTTAACGCATTTTTAACGGGTTCACGATTTAATTGCTCCACAGCGATTTTTGAAACATCTTCCTTCGCAGCAAGTAAACTAATTGCCGCATCTAATATACCAGCCTTCTGCAACTGTGCTAAAAGCTGCATCGTTTCTTCTACTGCTTCACGATTATTAGATAGCTCATTTAGAAGTTCATCTGCTACTTGCTGTTTCTGTTCTTCCTCTGTTACAACTTTCTTTTTAATTACAGTAATTTCTTTCGCCACTATCTCCGCCCCCTAGTCCACAAGTGATACGTATTGTTTTCTTTGCCATTTTTGCTCGATTTCAACACCGTTTTGCGGATTACGCTTTTTATCTCTCGGGTTTGAAGATGGTAACGGACGATTCCCTTTTTCACGTAGTACACGCATCTTTACCATCGTTTGTTTGTACGCTGGTGTACATGTATAAAGATCTGTCGCCGTTCCAGTTAAAATATTGATTGCCTCTTCATTTACCGTTGCATGCATCGGTAAATATAGCTCTTTCCCCGTTACACGATCTGTAACAAGTGCCTGTACTTTAATTTTCCCAAATGGTGATGCTAATTCTACAAGACCACCATCTTTCACATTGCGCTCTAGGGCAAGTTCAGGCGAGATTTCAACGAACACTTCAGATACTTTAGATAAAATACCAGCCGATTTATTCGTCATATTCCCTTCATGGAAATGTTCTAACATACGACCATTATTTAAAAGTAAATCATACTCATCTGGTGCTACAACTGGTGGTACCCATTCATCTAATGATAGACGAGCTAGTTTATCCGGGAAGTTAAATCCGTCCACATATAATAGCGGTGTATCACTGCCATCATGGCTACCCCAACATAAACTATTCCATCCTTCTAAACGATCGTATGTTGCCTGAGAATATAAAGGTGCAAGCGATGCGATTTCATCCATGATTTCACTTGGACTTTCATAATTCCAGTCCCCGCCAAGTGCACGAGCTACTTTTTGTAAAATCCACCAGTCTGGCTTTGAATCACCAAGCGGCTTCAATACTTCATATAATCTTTGAATACGGCGCTCTGTATTCGTAAATGTTCCCTCTTTTTCTAAGCTTGGTGCTGCCGGTAAAATAACATCAGCAAAACGAGCTGTTTTCGATAAGAACATATCTTGAACAACAAGGAAATCTAAATTCGCTAAAATATGTTGTACATGGTTGGCATTCGAATCTACTAAAGCCATTTCTTCACCCATAACATACATACCACGCAGTTTCCCTTCATCTGCCGCCAGTAACATTGCAATATTATTTAAGCCTGGTGCTTTCGGAATTGTAGTACCGTATGCTTTTTCAAATTTCGCACGGAGCGCATCATCTGAAACTGCTTGGTAACCTGGAAGCCAGTTTGGTAATGTTGCCATATCACAAGCGCCTTGTACGTTATTATGTCCGCGTAATGGATATGCTCCTGCACCAGGACGACGATAGTTACCCGTAACAAGCAATAGATTTGAAATTGCTGCTGAAGTTGTACTTCCTCCAGTATTTTGAGTTACACCCATTCCCCAAAGTACACAAGTACCATCTGCTTCATATACCATACGAGCCATTTCTTTCAGATTTTCTTTCGAAATCCCCGTAATTTCTTCTGTATAATCAAGCGTATACTTTTCTACCATTTTGCTATATTCATCAAAATTCTTCACATTTTCAGCTATGAACTTTTTATCGTGCCAATCTTGATCAATAATATATTTCGTAATACCAGCGAGCCATACGTAATCAGTTCCTTGGCGCGGATGAATGAATAAATCCGCACGCTCTGCCATTTCATGTTTACGAAGGTCTGCCACAATTAATTTTTGGTCATGTAATTTATGAGCACGTTTTACACGCGTTGCAAGTACAGGATGTCCTTCTGTTGGATTTGCTCCAACGATAATGACAAGGCCTGCTTCCGCAATATCTTTCACTGTTCCAGCGTCCCCGCCCATACCGACAGTTTTAAATAAACCGTCTGTTGCTGGAGATTGACAATAACGGGAACAGTTGTCTACATTATTCGTTCCATATATTTGACGGGCTAGTTTTTGCATAAGATAATTTTCTTCATTCGTTACTTTCGAAGAAGAAATAAACCCAAATGCATCACTTCCATATTCTGATTTAATATGCTGCATATTGGATGCAACAACTTCCAGAGCCTCTTCCCATGAAGCTTCAACAAACATATCTCCTTGGCGAATTAATGGCTTTGTAATACGATCTTCACTGTTTACAAAATCCCATCCAAATTTGCCTTTTACACATGTGGAAATACCGTTAACCGGCGCATCTGAAACAGGCTGCACTTTCAAAATGTGGCGGTCTTTCGTCCATACTTCAAATGAACAACCTACACCACAAAATGTACAAACTGTTTTTGTTTTATTCACTTTCGTCTTACGCATCGCAGCCTCTACTTCTGAAACTGCTAAAATACTACTATATCCCGGCTCTACATCCTTTACAAAATCAATCATCGGATCTAACACATCCGGTTTCAATCCTGTCATGAATCCAGCTTCACCCAGCATTGTTTTTTCCATTAACGCATTACATGGACATACTGTTACACACTGCCCACAACTTACACAAGATGAGTCATTTATACTTACACCATTGTCCCATATAACACGTGGACGGTCTAAGCTCCAATCAATTGATATAGTTTCATTCACTTGTAAGTTTTGACATACTTCTACACACTGCCCACAAGCAATACATTGATTTGGATCATATCGATAAAATGGATGTGACATATCCACTTCACACGCACTTACTTTTGGCTCATACGGATATTTCTGTTCCTCAATTCCCATCATATGTACTGTATTATGGACTTTACAGTTACCATTATTGTTATCACAAACGGTACAATACAATAGATGATTCTCTAATATTCGATCCATTGCCTCAGTCTGTGCCTCTTTTGCACGCTGGGACTGTCTTTCGATATGCATACCGTTCTCTAATTTCGTTGAACAAGCACGCAATAACTTTCCATTTACTTCTACAATACACGTATCACAAGTTTGAATTGGATCTATTTCTGGTACATGACAAATTTGAGGATGTTCCAAATTACTCTCGTTAAATAATTGTAGTATCGTCTTTTCACCTGATGCAGAAAATTCTTTACCATCGACGGTTACACGGACTGTCTGTTCTGCCATAGTTTCCCCTCTCCTTACAACCAACTGTACAACACAATTATGAATCCGTTTTCAAAATCGCATTACTGTACATATTTTTGAAACGCTCTACCCAAATACTTTCTTATGAAGTCGATTCTAGATGTTATAAGGTATAACTACGAAAGCTTGAAAATATCACTATTCTACAGTTCTATTATATCGTACATATACAATAATAACCAAAATAATCTGTGATCTTCTTGTTAATAGGTGTTTTTATTTTTTCCATTGTTTTATGATAAATGTGGGAGAGAAATACATATAAAAGGGGAATTAAATATGGGGCCTACGCAAGAGACTTATACAATTGTACGTTATCAATCTGGTACATTTTCAAAACAACTTGATGAGATTGTCACAGAATCTCCTATTACTATTAAATTGAATGGTGAAGAATATGTAACAGTCGTATGCACACCAAATTATATTGAAGATATGGTAATTGGTTTTTTAATTTCTGAGGGGATTATTTCTTCCTATAAAGATGTTGAAGAACTATGGGTTCAAAAAGATAACGGAATTGTCCATGTAAAATCATCAAAAGTGAATCCGCTCTATCAAACTTTATATAATAAACGATACATCACTTCTTGCTGCGGAAAAGGTAGACAAGGTTTTATTTTCGTAAACGACGCAGCAAAAGCAAAAGACTTACATGATATACATGTAAAAATTACTCCTGAAGAATGCTTTCATTTAATGAATACCTTGCAACAATCTTCTACTACATTTCGCCAAACTGGCGGTGTTCACAATACCGCGCTATGTGATCGAAACAATATCCTCCTATCAAGAATGGATATTGGAAGACATAATGCATTAGATAAAATATATGGTCATTGTTTGCGTAACGATATATCCATTAAAGGAAAAATCATCGCATTTAGCGGACGTATTTCATCCGAAATTTTACTCAAAGTTTCAAAAATCGGATGTGAAATTGTTCTATCTAAATCCGCTCCAACAAAACTGGCATTGCAACTTGCCCATGATTTAGGCATTACAGTCGTAGGGTTTATTAGAAATGAATCTTGTAATATTTACACACATCCAAAACGAATTGATGGCTATCAATCCAATGTTTAAAAAATAAATCCTCAATCGAGGATTTATTTTAGTTATAAAAATGTAACATATTAAACACTTGAATAGTTAACAAAGTTAATATATAATTTCATTACATAATTAAAACAAAACATTGTAGCATATATCTTTTCATTCTTTTACAAATTAAAAGAGAATACTAACAAAACATATACTCAATCTTATAAAAGTAATGGATTTATTTGAAATCCACCAGGGAGGTTACAACTATGGAAATTCGCTTATTAACAACAGAGGACGCAGAAATATATTTAAAAGTTTGTATGGAAGGTTTAACGAAAAATCCGGAAGCTTTTAGCTCTTCTTATGAAGATGTTTTGAAACATGAGGATCCTGTAGCTGCTATGGCTAAACGATTAAGCAATCCGGATAAGTATACTCTAGGTGTCTTCAAAGATAATGATTTAATTGGTATCGCTACTTTAGAAACAAAACCATTTATTAAACAAGAACATAAAGCAAAAATTGGCTCCGTTTTTGTTTCTCCAAAAGCACGTGGTCTCGGAGCAGGACGAGCTCTCATTAAAGCCATTATTGAAAACGCCGATAAATTACATGTAGAACAACTTATGCTCGATGTTGTAGTTGGTAACGCTGGTGCCAAAAAATTATATGAATCATTAGGTTTCCAAACTTACGGCGTACAAGAACGTTCATTAAAACATAACGGTCAATATTGGGACGAGGAACATATGGTTCTGTTCTTAAATGATTAATACTTCAATATAAAGTGAAACTTTACTCAGTGGGGGATTTTTCCATCCCCCACTGAGTATTAGCTGAACCAATCGGGCTTTTACGGGGTAGTTTTCCAAAAACATCTTTCTTAATAAGAAAGATGTTTTTTTGCATTACAACAATGTAATCTTCATGTCACCTTTATCGATCGTACCAATCCTTACCATTCATTATACTAAAAATATAAAGTGAAACTTTAATTAGTAAAGCACCAATCACAAAATGAACGTATAGCATTCAATTGATATGTAGAGGAGAATGTGACATGAAACAAAACAAACGAGCTGTTCTTTTAATATTTACTACAGCAATTGTAACTTCTGGTTTAGCAATTTTACCTTGGTTTATCATATAGGAATACTCCCCTAATAATGAAAAAAGCTGATTGCTTCTTAAGAAGCAATCAGCTTTTTTATTTTATAAAATCCCTAAAATTTTATTTACGCAACTTATAATAATAACCATAGATACGGCAACACACATGACAACCGTATTACGATCTTGCTTTTCTTTTTTTGAAATTTCTTCTTTTGGATTCATGTGTATGATCTCCTTTTAAAAAAAGTGTGAGATAGGAAATTTTTCTTATCCGATGCGAGGTGAATACGAAAACCCTCTCTATCTCACATACACAATAGAATGGAATTGTCATTTTATAAATAAAATGACATGACGTTATGTCGCAACATAGGGTATTTTGTGTCGCTACGTTTTCTATTATAAAAAATAGTTGTGCAAAACTAGTGCATTTTTTATGTCAATTACTCTGAGCGAAAAAATCAGCCCTCCATTCAATCACATAAAAAGAGTTTTTATCCTTTTCGGCAAGAAGACTCCATCTGATTTGTGTTACGGGTGAAACCCAACAATTCAGGTGGAGATGAATTGCCGTCAGTCAATAAGGCTGAACTTTTTTGTTTCTTTTTGTCTTACGATACAATCTACTCTTAGATAAGGAGGGTATAGATCGTAAAACAACGAAATTGAATAATGATAATCATTCGGTTACTTGAGCCAAAAGGAATTACGATGAAGACTATATTCACATTTTGTTCCGTTTCATTTCAAATATTATCTTAGGGAAGAAATAATTTTAATGAACTCTCTGAGAAAGGTGGTGAAAACAATGGTTAAAAAGAAAGCAGTGAAAGTATTACGCAAACAAAAGAAAAGAGAAAACATGCAACGATTCACGCAGAAACAAAATATCGGACGAGCTAGTCTGACTGCAAAAGAATTCCGCTTACTGCAACGCATGTCACATAGTTCAAAAGCATTGCGAAATGTTGGATTGTACACGATGAAACAAAGTTATTTGAACCATAATAAAATGGCTACTGTAAAAGAAGTAGATACCGCCATGCAAGCCGATATGAACTACTGGGGCGTGCAATCAAACTCTGTGCAGGCTATTCGTAGAGCCTTATATGCAGAAGTGAAGAGCTTTTTTAAGGCATTGGAAACGTGGAAGAAAAATCCTGAAGCATTCACAGGGCGTCCTAATTTTCCGAATTATTCTCATTCAACTGACAAACGAATCATTGAAATCTATCAAGTGCCAAAAGTGGATGATAACGGGTATTGGCTGATTCCGATGAGTGTTGCATTCAGAAAAAAATTCGGTTCCATTAAAATACGTATACCGAAAAACTTAAGACATAAAAAAATCTCCTACATTGAGCTTGTACCGAAGCAAAAAGGTCGGTTCTTTGAGGTGCATTACACATATGAGATGCACGTTTCTCAAATGAAGAAAACATCCACGACTACGAATAACGCTTTGAGTTGCGATTTAGGTGTAGACAGATTAGTAAGTTGCGTAACCAATACAGGTGATACATTTTTAATTGATGGTAAAAAACTAAAAGCCATTAACCAATACTTCAATAAAATGATACGTAGTCTGCAACAGAAAAATGTTGAAAACGGAATTTCAAAACGAGTTGTAACGAACAAAATGGCTGCACTTTGGCATAAACGGGAAAGGCAAATAAATGGTTACATTTCACAAACTGTAGGCTTGTTGTTTAAAAAAGTGAAAGAATGTAGTGTAGATACGGTTGTAGTAGGTTATAACGCTGGTTGGAAACAAAAATCAGATATGGGAAAAAAGAATAATCAACAATTTGTTCAAATCCCGTTTCATAAACTGATTGCGGCAATTGAGAATAAATGTATAAAAGAAGGCATCCGGTTTTTCAAACAAGAAGAAAGCTATACTTCAAAAGCTAGTTTTCTTGATAAAGATCCGGTTCCAGTTTGGACTAAGGATGATAGGACACACTATCACTTTAGTGGCAAACGAATGACTCGTGGTCTGTACCAAAGTAAAGCAGGAACATGTATCCACGCTGATATTAATGGTGCGCTGAATACATTGCACAAATCAAAAGTGGTAGAATTGAAAGAGAATCTTAAAGTGAAAACGCCGATTCTATTAGAAGTGCAAAAACGTAAGGCTGTTGCTTCGCGCATAGCTTAGTGGGTGCGTCAACCATCCATATGTACTCGACTTGTCGGGGCTTGTAGCACACGCCAGATTCATCTGAGTGGTGGCTTCTTCCACAAGGGAGAATTGCTCTTTTTCGAAAGGGTGGTGCAAGTGGGAAAACAATCATTCGTTGCCAGTACCAACCAAAAACATACTTGGGGTGTTACCATAAGGTGGCATGAATGCTAGAGCGTCAAACTGTCTAGCGATGGACGAAAAGACCTAGCGTTCAAACTCAAGCCCCCACTGAAACGATTCATTTCAGTGGGGGTAGTTGACTATTTTCATGTAAACTATACAAGTAGAATGAACAGTTTGGGGTGCACAAGATTATGGTAAAAATTTTATTAGTAGACGATGAAGAACGTATGTTACGATTATTAGATCTGTTCTTAAGCCCTCGCGGCTATTTTTGTATGAAAGCTACCTCTGGCCTTGAAGCACTAAAATTAATCGAACAAAAAGAATTCGATATTATTTTATTAGATGTTATGATGCCAAGTATGGATGGATGGGATACTTGCTATCAAATTCGTCAAATTTCCAACGTTCCTATCATTATGTTAACAGCTCGCAACCAAAACTACGATATGGTGAAAGGCCTCACGATGGGCGCAGATGATTATATTACAAAACCATTTGATGAGCATGTATTAGTCGCACGAATCGAGGCTATATTACGCCGTACAAAGAAAGATGGCTTTGTTAGTTTCAATGGTATTGAGTGGGATAAAACGAAACATACTGTCACAGTTTATGATGAAAAAATCTCATTAACTCCTATCGAATTTTCGTTACTCGGATTATTTTTGCAAAATACAAACCGTGCTTATAGCCGAGATGATTTAATCGAAAAAATTTGGGGCTATGAAACAGATATCGAATATAGAACAATTGATTCACACATTCGTAATATCCGTGATAAACTACGCAAAAAAGGATTTCCAATTGAAGATTACCTAGAAACGGTCTATAAAGTCGGATATAAATGGAAAAGTGAATAATTACTTCGGTCAGTGGGAAATCGTATACCACTGACTCTTTATTATGAATAAGGTATGGTGAAAAAATGAGTAAACTTTCCCTTAAAATTGGGACATACTTTTTAATATTAGCTTTATGTATTGAAACAATTGCTTTCGTATCTTTTTATAAAAGCCTTTCAAAAATGCGTATTGTAGAGGAAACAGATGCTCTTTTAGAGAAAGGTAATCGCTATAGTAAAAAAATTAAAAGCCGCGAGAGACGGGATGAATATTATAAAGAAATGAAACACGCTGAACATAATAAAAATCCTAAACGTCCTGTGTATCCTGAGTTCGATATTACGAATGAGGCTGCACACTTAGTTGAATCGGAATCAATTTCTAACTCCGATATAGCTATCATTATTACTGACCATAACGGCAAAATTATTTCCACCTCAGAACCCGTAACAAAAGATATGCAAAAACAACTTACTTGTAAAACAGAAACTGTCCCAGACGGCGGATTGGTCGTTGAAAGAAACTGGAAAAAATCAAAGTTCATCACAACAGTAAGCCCACTTAACACAACAAAGTTTCAAGGAAAGCTATATATGCTATTAAAAACATCTTTCCTAGAAAATATGTTACTTAAACTCATGAACCAATTTCTTATCATTAGCGTTTTAACAATTATTTTAACAACAATTTCTGTCTTTGTTTTTTCACGCGTTATTACAGAACCACTTGTAAAAATGAAGAGAGCGACAGAAAAAATGTCAAAATTAAATAAACCAATTCAATTAGGTATTAAACGGAATGATGAACTCGGAAGTTTAGCAAAAACAATTGAAGATTTATCGAGTGAACTTACGTATATGAAAAAAGAGCGCAATGAATTTCTCGCTAGTGTCGCTCATGAACTATTAACTCCATTGACCTATATGAAGGGTTATGCAAAGGTAGCAAAGAGAGACTCTTTAACAAAAGAGGAGCGAGAAGAATACTTACAAATCATTGAGGATGAAACGGATAGTGTAACCGATCTCGTCCAAGATTTATTTATGCTTGTACAATTAGAACAACACCAATTTGTTATAAAAAAACAAAAAGTGCTTCTTCAGCCATTTTTAGAACGAATGGTTGAAAAAACAAAAACAACATTAACGAATAAGCAAATGCAACTTCATGTATATTGCAAAGATGATTTAGAAGTTTGTATAGACGAAAGACGTATGGAACAAGTTATGTTAAATTTATTACACAACGCTTATCAACATTCGCCAGAAAACACATCTATTACGATACGTGTACTCATGGAAACAGATTCTTTTACAATAAGTGTACAAGATGAAGGTGAAGGTATTCCTGAAGAAGATATCCCGCATATTTTTGACCGCTTTTATCGTGTCGATAAATCTAGAACACGAGCTACAGGCGGAAAAGGTATCGGGCTAGCTGTTGCAAAGGAAATTGTAGAATTGCATAACGGTTCTATTCTAGTAACAAGCCAATTAGGAGCGGGAACAAACTTTATAATCGAGCTACCTTTTGAATAATATGCGTGTGAAAACACCAGTAGTAGTAAACACTACTGGTGTTATTTTGTTCATAAAAACAGCTCATATAAGCTAAGCTTTTGAAATTATTCTTATTTCAATATAAAATAAAGGTACATTTGCAAAGATTTGGAGGGTGATATAATTGGATATCCATGTATTAACAAAAGACGAAGCAGAAATTTACTTAGAACTTCGCGTAGAAGGATTAAAGCAAAACCCTGAAGCATTCAGCTCTTCTTATGAAGATATTATTAATAAAGAGTGTGCGATTGAATATAAAGCACAAAAATTAGCACAAGATGAAAACTATACGCTAGGTGCATTTAAAGATGGAAAATTAATCGGGGTTGCAACACTGGAAACGAAACCATATGTAAAAC
The DNA here is from genome assembly GCF_053345735.1 of Bacillus sp. D48C. NCBI lineage: Bacteria > Bacillati > Bacillota > Bacilli > Caryophanales > Bacillaceae > Bacillus > Bacillus sp. D48C. The sequence goes on along the minus strand of NZ_JBKFAQ010000011.1, from coordinate 55,510 downwards.
AAGAACATAAAGCTAAAATCGGTTCTGTATATGTATCTCCAAAAGCACGTGGACTTGGAGCAGGAAAAGCACTTATTAAAGAATGTCTTGAGCTTGCTAAATCTTTAGAAGTAGAACAAGTTATGCTTGATGTTGTTGTTGGCAACGATGGAGCGAAAAAACTTTATGAATCATTAGGTTTTAAAACATTCGGTGTACAAGAACGTTCATTAAAATATAACGGACAATATTGGGACGAAGAGCATATGGTCTTATTCTTAGATGAAAATAAATAATAAAAAACATCCTCATGTTTGGAGGATGTTTTTTACTTTCTGGTAAACCATGCCGTGTGTAATAATTGAATCGCTTTCGCAATTTCTTCCTCTGATAATATCGCAAACCCAAGTAAAACTACACTCTCAGGCGCCGTACCGTCTTTATAGTACGTAGACACAGGATATATTTTGATACTATGTTTCGCAGCTTCTTGAATTAATTCTTCTTCCCGCATTCCGTTATGCACTTTTAATAAAATGTGTAATCCCGAATCTTCTCCTATCACTTCAACACGATTAGAGAAATACTTCTCTATTTCAAAAACAAGTCGATCTCTCTTCTTTCGGTAGACGACACGCATTTTATGAATATGTTTTTCCCAATAGCCTTCATTTAAAAATCTTCTAATCACTTCTTGGTCCATTCTTGAAACACTTTGTGTATAAAATAAATATTGCTGTTGATACTTTTTAATTAATTTCTTCGGCAACACCATATAGCTCATCCGTAGCGATGGCAATAATGCTTTAGATAGCGTCCCCATATAAATAACTTTCCCCTCTGTATCTAACCCTTGTAGCGCCGGTATAGGCTTTCCAGAATAGCGAAATTCACTATCATAATCATCTTCAATCATATACCTGCCCTCTTCTTTCTTTGCCCATTGTAAGAGCTGCATCCTTCTCGTAATAGGCATAATCATTCCATATGGAAACTGATGGGAAGGTGTAACAAATACAACATTCGCATTGCTATTTTCTAAATCTGCAATACAAATTCCATCTCTATCTAAAGATAACATTTGGACTCTTGCTTCTCCCTGTTCAAAAACAACCATCTTCCTATGATACCCTGGGTTTTCAACTGCATAATTGCTTCCCTTTAACAATTGAAACAATAGTTTCACTAATATTTGTGTTCCCGCTCCTAATACAATTTGACTAGCTGAACAACGCACACCTCTAGATTCATACAAATAATTCGTAATCTCTTCTCTTAAGCTCGCTTCCCCTTGAGGGTGTCCTAGAAAGAGAAGTTCGTTATTATGCGGCTGCCATACTTCATTTACAATTTTCCGATACATATTGAATGGAAAAGCATTTGTATCAATTCCTGTTTGTGTAAAGTCAAATTTATAACTCTTCTCCTGAAACGGTACTTCTTCTATTCTCTCTCCGCAATCCTCTACATGAACCATTTGCTCAATCTTGCATACAAAATAACCTTTTCTCGATATCGACTCAATATAACCTTCTGCAAGTAATTGTTCGTACGCTGCCTCTACTGTATTTTTACTTACTTGTAAATGTATCGCTAACTTTCGCTTAGCTGGTAATTTCGTAAAAGGTACAATCGATCCATCTTTAATTTCTTTTTTTATATACTCATACAATTGCACATATAATGCCTTTTTACTATTCACATTTAAATTAGGCGTTAATTCTAACATAATATCTGACCCCTTAATAAAACTAAAATCTGATACTTTTTACAGTACCAGAAGTTATATATAATTCCTTTTATCATGTCACACATAAAAAATCAAATACCGGAGAGGAGAAACATGATAATGAACAATGGTAGACGTATCGGACTTATTATGATTATTACAGGGGCTACATTATGGGGATTATCTGGTCCAATGATTCAGTGGCTATTTCAGCATACTAATGTATCCTCAATTGATTTTTTAACAATTCGCTTGTTGCTTGCAGGAATATTTATTTTGTCTTTCTTACTTACAAAGAAACAAAACATATTTCAAATTTGGAAACACCCTAGATATTCTATACAACTTATTATTTTCTCTATTCTCGGCATGCTCGGTGCACAATACGCCTTTATCGAAACGGTTCATATTAGTAACGCGGTCACAGCAACGCTATTTCAATTTCTAGGTCCTGTTCTTATTACCATGTATGTTGCATTTGAACAAAGAAAATTCCCTGCTTCTATGCAACTATTCGCAATTATAACTGCGCTAACAGGGACATACTTCATTATTACAAATGGCTCAATTGAAAATGTTGTTTTATCTAAAGAAGCTATTATTTTTGGACTATTAACAGCAATCGGATTTGCATTTTATACCCTCCATCCAGCTTCGCTTATTAAAGCATGCGGAACAACCATAGTAATTGGCTGGGGGATGTTAATCGGCGGCATCGCCCTGCTTATTTGTAATAGTTCGTTTGGATGGAGTCAGCTTTCACAAACCTTTACACCAAAAACTTTTTCTATGCTTATTCTTATCATTATAAGCGGCACTCTTTCTTTCCTTCTTTATATCGGTAGTCTGAAATATTTAGCCGCAACAGAAACAAGCATTTTATCTAGCATTGAACCCCTTGTAGCTGCCATCGTTTCAATCACTTGGCTAAATGAATCTTTTGGAACATATCAATTATTAGGCGGCGTATGTATCGTTCTGTCCGTTATTTTTTTGACGATGCCTCAAAAAGAAACCGAACCAACCTATACAACGGAACAAATATAAGGTGAAACTTTAATCAGTGTGGGTTTGTTCATCCCCCCCACAGATTATTAACCTACACCAATCGGGCTTTTACGGGATAAAAAATGTCAAAAGAGGTCGTACAAAACTTACGACCTCTTTTTATAATTTAAAGGAATTGTCCCGCCTTCTAGCAAATACAATTACACTAACAATAAAAACTAGGAGTGTGGCACCATGAAAAAAATCGGAACTATGCTACTTCTCTCCTTCCTCATCACTGGATGCACACAAGCACAACCTGATTCAAAAGTACCTAAAACAGAAGCTGTCACAACATCATCCACTCAAGTGAACGCACCTTCCTTCTTTCACCTTAGTGTTTTAAAAGATGTAAATTGGGAAGAAGCACCCTCATTCATAGACGGAAAAATACCTTTAAAAGGCATCGAAAAAAAAATCGCAATGGCTGATAGTCCTATTATCGCAAATGAACAAAATGAAATAATGTGGTACTTTCTAGATTCTGAAATACCAACTGGAAAATTGTCTATTATTGCGCTAAAACAAGGATCTGTAACTCCAACACCAGTACTCTTTCAAAAAGAAACTTCCAAACAAACTTGGACTACTTCAAATACAATCGATTCTACTACAAGCGAACTCCCTCTCGCTATGTCACTACCTTCATCTGGATTATGGTTATTAAATATATATGTGAATGAAAAATATTATGATCAGTTTGTAATCACCGCTGAGTAAAGTGACAAAAATAAACCACTTTCTTACAACAATGTAATTTCTACGTCATGTACTTCGATAGTTGAATTATCTCTCTTCTCTTATACTTAAAGTAAGAAATGAAACGAGGAGAGATGAGAGATGAAAAAAATGATAGAAGTGATCGTAGCAGTAACTGAGGTTTTAGTAAATGGTAAACAAGTTGCAATGGAATTAAATAAATAGTGAAGAAACATAAATAATTCTACACTTCTTCATTATTTTGATTTCTTATCTCAAAAAAGCAGTGCCTTTTTAGGCACTGCTTTTAGCTATTAATAACTTGTTATTTTCGTAATTTGCGCCACGCCTGAATCAATAGCTGCTTTCGCTACTGCTTCTGCAACACTTGGAACAACTCTTTTATCTAATGGATTCGGGATTACATAATTCGCATTACGTTCTTCGTCCGTAATGATGTTAGCGATCCCATATGCTGCCGCTAATTTCATCTCTTCTGTAATATCAGTCGCGCGCACATCTAACGCACCGCGGAATATTCCGGGAAACGCCAATACATTATTTACTTGATTCGCATAATCCGAGCGCCCAGTTCCTACTACAGCTGCCCCAGCCTCTAATGCATCCTCAGGGAAGATTTCTGGAATTGGATTCGCCATTGCAAACACAATTGCTTTCTCATTCATCGTCTGTACAAGTTCTTTCGTTAATACGTTAGGAGCAGATACGCCAATAAAAATATCAGCTTGGTGAATCGCTTCTTTTAACGTTCCACGCACATGTTCACGATTTGTCTTTTTTGAAACTTCAATTTGCGCTTCGTTCATCCATGTTTCACCTTCACAAACAATACCTTCTAAGCTAACTAATGTAATGTACTTTGCACCAGCCTTTAATAATAATTTTCCAATTGCAATTCCTGCCGAACCCGCACCGTTAATAACGATTTTTACATTATCCATTTGTTTGCTAACAACTTTTAATGCATTAATAACAGCTGCTAAAACGACAATAGCTGTTCCATGTTGATCATCATGGAATATAGGAATATTCGTTTCTTCTTTTAATCGTTTTTCAATTTCAAAACAACGTGGTGCTGCAATATCTTCTAAATTAATCCCTGCAAATGTAGGCTCTAAATTTTTTACAAGGGTAACGATTTCATCTACATCCGTTGTGCCTAAACATAATGGGAAAGCATCTACATTCGCAAACTTCTTAAACAAAATACTTTTTCCTTCCATAACAGGCATAGCCGCTTTTGGTCCAATGTTTCCTAAACCAAGTACCGCTGTTCCATCTGAGACAACCGCCACCATATTACCACGTGCTGTATAGTCATACACCGTTTCTTCATCTGCCGCAATTGCTTTACAAGACTCAGCTACACCTGGTGTATACGTCAGGCTTAAATCATCCGCTGAATTTACCTCCACTTTACTTGTAATTTCAATTTTCCCTACTAACTCTTTATGCAATAACAATGATCTTTCATTAATTTGATTTGCTAACATACTTATAATCTCCCCTTAATTTGACAAGCTAGCTATATGAATATAGCTAGCTTGTTTAATCATGAAAACATCTTTAATAATATTGTCGCTGTTACAACCATTGCTGCCCCGCCTAAACGAGTAGAAATTTGCGCGAACGGCATTAATTCCATACGATTTGAAGCCGATAAAATAGCGACATCTCCAGTTCCACCTAAACCGCTATGACATCCAGTTACAATCGCTGATTCAACTGGATACATTTTCATCACTTTCCCTACAAGAAAACCTGATGCTACCATTGTAAGAACAACCGATGCACACACAACAACATATCCTACTGAAAGAACTGCTGCTACGTCTTTTAACGGAATATATAGCAATCCTAATCCAACCATTAAAGGCCAAGTTAAATTTTTTGAAATAAATTTATATAAATGGAATGCTCCTTGCTCCATTTTCGCTGGCATTAATTTAAAGTATTTCACAAGTGCTGCTGAGAAAATCATAATGATTGCCCCAGGAATACCGATGAACTTAGAAGCAAATCCTCCGAAGATGAAGAACGTGCACGCAATTAATAAACCTGCTCCCATTAATGAGAAGTCAATTGGCTTCTCTGTATTTTGTTCTTTTAATAATTCTGCTTGATTGTCTGTTTTCACTAATACACCGTTACCACTAAGCTCTGGTTTCTTCTCACCTAAACGCTTCATATACCCTGCACTCACGATTGCGAACATATTTCCAATAATAGCTGCTGGAATAAGCTGCGATACAAATGTTGCTGATGATTCATTTAAAATGTCACTATAAGCTAGCGACAATGGTAAAATTCCTTCCCCGATACCACCACTCACAATTGGTACGATGATAAAGAAGAATGTCTGCTTCATTTCAAATCCAAATAGTGAACCGACCAATAATCCTACTGCTACAGAAGCTAACGTCCCTACTACTAAAGGAATAAACATACGAACGAAACCTTGTACTAACACTTTACGGTTCATTCCTAAAATACTTCCGACTACTAAACAAGAAATATATAGATATAAAAAGTTCGATTTTTTCATTAACATTGTCGCAGCTTCCATTGAAGCTGGATTCATCCAGTTAAAAAATACAAGTAATGATGGAATAAATAACGAAAGTATTGCTGGACCGCCGATATTTTTTAAAATTGGAATTCTCATCCCAATATCGCCTAAGAAAATCCCCATGATCATAATAACTGCAAATCCACCAATCATATCTGCTGGCAATTTATTATATACAGATGCCCCATAAATAATAGCAGCCAATACTACATATAACGGTAAAGGTATAACACCGATTTTTACATTCATAATTTTAGAAGCGAAAGATTCTCTTTGTACTTCATTTCCTTCAGAAAATGATACCGCTTCCACATTCTTTTGAATTCCCATATGGCACCCCCTCGTTTTCTTAATAACAATATTAAAACGCTTTCAATAGTAAAAATAGTTTTTGTAAGTTTTGTAATTGATTTTGTAATTAAAAAAAGTATAAGCGACTTATACTAAGTCGCTTATACGTAAAACTCTATTTTCTTTTGATCAACACATCTTAATTTACTTACAGGTCTTCCCACATGTTGGTACATCATTTCGTTTTCTAACACCCCAATGTCAGTCAAAAACATTACATATTTTCGAATAGAAACTCTTGAAATTCCAACTAATTGTGCCATTTCATCTGTTGTAAACACTCTTCCATTCAGCGACTCGATCTTCTGCCAAATTAATTGCAACGTTTGCTTCGTTAACCCTTTCGGAAGCTCTTTAGTGACAGTAGGCTCTCTTTTTTCTTTTTGTAAAATTAACGAATCTAATTCCGATTGACTAATTTTTTGTTGTTCTTTCATGAAAGTAAATTTTTCTCGATATATAGTTAATGCCTCTTTAAATCGTTCAAATGTAAATGGTTTAATTAAATAATCTACAACTCCATATTGTAATGCTTTTTTAATACTCCCCATATCATGTACAGCTGAAATCATCATTATATCGATTTCTTTTTCTTGGTTCCGGATATACATTAAAAGCTCAAACCCAGTCTCTTCAGGCATAAAAATATCAAGTAATACTAAATCCACTCGTGATGTCTCTAATACTTCTATCGCCGACTTTACTGAGTTAACTGCTTGAACAAGTTCAAACCCTCCTACTTGCTCTAAATAGTGCGTATTTAACATTGCTACCATCGGGTCATCTTCTACAATTAAAACTTTAATCATATTTGCCTCTCATCCCTACCTTTAGGTATTTCAATTGTTATCGTTGTTCCCTTTCCTACTAATGAATGCATATGAATTTCCCCATTTATTCGCTGTATACTTTCTTTTACAAGATACAAACCATAACCCCGGTTATCTCCCTTTGTGGAATAACCTTTCGTAAATAATTCCTCTATTTCTTTTTCTTGTATACCTTTTCCCGTATCTTGTACTGTAATAGTTAATATATCCCCATGTTGTATCTCAATTTCAACTTGCTTCTTTTCACAATTCGTCACTGCTTCTAATGCATTATCAATTAAATTTCCGACAATCGTAATAAGTTCATGAGTAATACTTTCATCATCTATTTCCGGCATATAAGAATCTTCACTTATAATTAATTTTATATTTTTCTCTCTAGCATAGCTGAGCTTACCTAGTAAAAAACCAGCAAATACTGGACTTTTTATTCTTTTCATAACTCCACCAATTTCATATTGATGCTCTGATACCATACCGCTTATATACTTCTGTAATTCTTCATACTGTTTCATATGTGTAAGCCCTAATACGACATGCATCTTATTCATAAACTCATGAGATTGTGCCCGTAATGCTTCTGCATATAGTCTAATACCAGTTAGTTCCTCTGCTAGTTTTCTAATCTCTGTTTTATCACGAAATGTTGCAATTGCACCCACTATTTCTCCTTTTACATATAAAGGAACTCGATTCGTCACAATCGTAATTCCATAAATATTTTGTTCTTCGTTTAATTGTACTTCTCCCGTTTGCAATACTTCTTTTATACGTGAATTTGGCATATACAACTCAACATCTTTACCGATAAAATTTTCTTCAAGTCCACTTTTTTTAAATAGACGTTTTGCTTCATTATTAATTAACGTTACTCTAGCCTCTTTATCTACAGCAATGATCCCCTCCTTTACAGATTGTAGCATCGTATTTCTTTCTTCAAGAATTTTTGCTATCCTGTGCGGCTCAAGACCGAATAAACTTTTCTTGATATGTCTAGCTAGCAATATTGCTCCTATAATTCCGACTAATACTCCAACTCCGACACCAATATAAATGATATGTCTACTTTCCTTAACTCTCTCTTTTACATTATCTGCTGAAATACCAACGGCCACTGCTCCAAGTTGTTCACCTGTTTCAGAAAATATTGGTACAAACACTCGCATGGAAATACCTAAAGTTCCTTCTGCTAACGATACATGTTCTTTTCCTTTCAATGCAGGCCCTTCGTCCCCACCAATGAAATGACGACCTATTTTTTGAGGATCTGGATGAGATTTTCTTATTCCATCCATGTCCATAACTACAATAAATTGAACACCTGTGTTTTTTAATATCCTATTTGTATACGTTTGGATTGCAGGAGTATCCGCTTTCCCAACCAAGCCATTGATTACAATTGAATCATTCGCCACAATGTGTGCAATTGTTTTTGCTTTCTCTGCTTGGCTATCCTCCGTCGCCCGTTCTACATTATGACTAATTAATATATCTGTCACAAGTAAAGAAAAAATTACAACTGTACAAACTAACAATGTAATCGTTTTCCACAAATTCCATAGTCTTTTTCTTTTTTTCATCCCGTTAATGACTCCCCTAATTGCTGAATAGAAAAATAAGTAAGGTGATATTATTTTCACCTTACTTATCTGCTGTTATTATACTTTAAATTTACTAGTCATCGCTTGTAGTTCTTCGGCCATCCCAGCTAAGTTTTGCGAAGCTGAACTAATTTCCTCCATTGAATTAACCTGTTCTTCTGTTGAAGCCGCAACACTTTGCATACTAGCTGTATTTTCTTCTGCAGCCGCTGCAATTTCATCAATAGCATTTGTCACTTCATTTGCATCTCCAGCAATTCTCTTCGTTGTTTCTACCATTTGATTAACTTGAGAAACAATATGTGTAGTAGAACTTAAAATTTCCGTAAAACTTACTTTCGTTTTTGTTACAACATCAAGGCCTTGTTGAACTTCTCCATTCACATTATCCATTGCCTTAACAGTATGTTCAATATCCGCCTTAATTTCTGCAATTAAATTTGCAATCTCTCCAGATGACTCTCCTGATTGCTCTGCTAATTTTCTAACCTCATCTGCTACAATAGCAAATCCTCGACCCTGTTCACCTGCTCTTGCTGCTTCAATAGCCGCATTTAAAGCTAATAAGTTCGTTTGAGTAGCTATGTTTTGAATTGCTTCAGAAATAGCTCCTACTTGCTTTGATTTCTCATCAAGAAGTTTAATAATAGCATCTGACTCGGATACCGACCTAGAAATAGACTGCATTTGTTTTGCAGTTTGTTCAACTAAATCTTCTCCCTCTTCAGCTCTTTCTCTCGCATGTAATGAGGAAATAGAAATTGACTCTGCGCTTCCGGTTACATCTTGAATTGCTGTATTTACTTGTTGTAATGTAGCCGCACCTTCTTCAACACCTTGACTTTGTGATTCAGCCCCACCTGATACTTGTTCCATTGCAATTGTAATTTGATCTGTCGCATCATTTGCTTGCTGTACGCTCGCTGTTAACTCCTCAGCCGATGCCGCGACATGTTCTGCTGAAAAGCTAATTTGGGTAATAACATCTTGTAAAGACGTAGACATTTCATTAAATGAAGTCCCTAATTTCCCTATGTCATCCTTAGAATGGATTGTAATTTTCTCTGTTAAATCTCCCTTACTAATTTTATATGCTGATTCAGCTATTTTTCGTAATGGCCCTGTAATAGACCTTGTAATGAAATAAATTAATACACTACCAAATGCAATAGCGATAGCAATAACAATTAAAGTCTTATAAAACACTGGACTGGCAGCTTGGGTAATTTCTTCATCGAACATAACTCCAACTACTTTCCAGCCGGTTTTTTCATTTGTTGCAAAGATTAAATTCTTTTTATCATCTTGTTCTGTATAAGACACATTTCCTTGTTTATCTTCATAAATTGGTTTAACCCAAGGATCAGTAACTTTCGCACCTGGTTTTCTAGATGGATGACTAACAATTTGCTTATTTTGATCTAAAATAACTGCATAACCTTTTTCACCAATGTTAATCATTTTGGAAATTTTTAAGATGTTATCTAAATTTAAGTTAATTCCTATAACACCTTTACCATCTTTTACTTCTTTCGCAATGGTCACTACCATATTTTTTGTAGATGCTGATTGATATGGTGCAGTAACAATTACTTTCCCTTTATTTTCATGTGCTTCTTTATACCAAGATCTATCTGTTGGATTATACCCATCAGCCATTTGGATAAATGGTTCTCTTATAAACTTTCCCGTCTGCGTTCCAATATAAATACCTTCTACTTCTGGATGAAGCTTTATATATTGTGCTAACTTCGTTCTCACTATCTCTTCTTGTCCATTTGGATATGTATCCTCTGTTAAGATGTCTGCAAAATACGTCGCATCAACAAATTTCTCTTCTATATTTTGAGAAATAACAGTATTTAAAACTGAAATATTCTCCTTTGCTTTATCTGTCATTTGATGTTCAAAATTTGTTTTGGCAGTTTGATATGAAACACCACCGATAATAATTCCTGGTATAGTTAAAATAATAAAAAATGAAATGATTAATTTTTTCTTGATACTCATACATTTAACCCAGTTAAATATTTTTTGCATAATAAGCCTCCTTTATGTAATGTGGATACTTGTGTCATTTTATACAATTAACATACATAAAACAATATATAATGATAACATGTAAATTTTTCGTCAATTATGCATTTTTCCATATTCACTCCTTAATAAGGATTTTAATCATAAAATAAGAGAACTTTAGCATTATATATACTAAAGTTCTCTTATTTCTCAACAGCTTCTACTCTAAAAAATTTCTCTTATAATCTTCAATCTCTATCCTTCGCCTTATAGTCATCTTACTAAAACTCTTCATCCTAATTTATTTGGAGCTCTTTACATAACTAATTGCCTGACTCCCCATTTGCACCCATGCCTGTTCAAAGCTTTCTCTCGGTACTTTTACATCTAAGCTATCCTCAAGTGGATCTCGAATATATACAGATTCCTGATCATACCCAATAAGTACAATACAATGTTCATTATACGTAATAGAAACATCTCCACTATTTGTTTCCCATGTAGTAAATTCATCTTCATCTAATGGTGCAAATGTTGCATTCGTAATCATGACTACCGGTTTCCCTGCTTTTACACTCTTATAAATCTCTTCTATATTCTTCCCAGTTAAGTCTACAGCTTTATTAGGTAAATATTTTTCTGCTAACTGAAAAAGTGGCCCATGATATACACCATATCCTGATTCAGAGAATGTATAAATATTACCTACAAATCCTTCATTTGGATTCCCGCGCACACCATCGTCTATAAAATCAACTTTTTTTATTTCATTTGCTAATGTCATCTTATCCACTGAAACACCAGCGTATTGTAACATCATTGCTAAACTTGTCACTTCACAGCCTCTATCCAATTCTGGTAACTGCTGAATTAATGGAACATTTGATAAGATGACTTTTTCATCGTTATTACTAAACTCCGTTTCTTTTCCTCTTTGTATATTTGAGAATGTAAACTTCTCTACATACTTTGGAATTCCATTTGTATATACACTCCATATTGCTGCACCTAGTAAAGCTGTACATATATACCACTTCAATTTTCTTATCACTTTCACGCCCTTATTAATTCGTTAAATAAGAATAAAATGCGTCAGCATCCGTTCTAATCATCGGTACAAAATTTAGTTCTTTTCCTTTTTCAGGCTGATCTTTTTTTATCTTTTCCGCTAACTCTTGAATATTCATATTCATTTTATCCATATTAAGCTCATCTGCCATTTGTAGCACCTTTTGTTCATTAATTTCTTTTAATATTTGATATATATCTTTACCGTACAAATCAATATGATATTTTTTTGCTTCTTCCTGTACTTTTTGTTCGTACACTTCTTGTGCTAACTCTTCAATTTCTTTTCCTTTTTGAGAAATGTCTAACTTTCCTGCTTCTTCTCTTACTTTCGTTCCGTAGATTTCTTCCGCGATGTCTTCAATTTCTTTTCCATCTGTAGAAATGCCTAATTTATCTGCTTCATCTTTAATTTTAATCGTATTAATTTGAGTAATTAAATCTACAATTGATGTATTCTCTATAGATATACCTAGCTTTAACGCTTCTTGCTTTACTTTTGTTTCATAGATTTCTTCTGACAGCATCCCAACATCTTTTCCTTCAATCGAAATACCTAACTGCTCTGCTTCCCTTCCTACTTCTGTTTCATGAATTTCTTTTTCTAATGTAATTTGTTCTTTTCCTTCCGTTTCAATACCTAGTTCCTCTGCTTTTTCTTCTGTATGCACTGCATGTATCTTACCATTGTTCAATTGTTCTTTACTGCGCTGCGTGTAATCTGTCTTTCCTTTTTGTGTTTCAGAAGGAGAGGCACCCCCTAATATGCTTAAACTCATTACTCCAATAGTGAATACCGTCATCATTTTCTTTTTCAAAATTAATTCCTCCCTCTTACACTTTCTTTTTCAGCATTCCCATAATTTTTTTAATACTATACATACATCTCATCGCTGCTTGAGATAACATTATGATTGATAAAATCCACTCACATACACCTAGTCTCTTCTTCATGTAACGAACGTTCTTTATGCCATACATAATATAAATAGTTTCTTAACTTTCCCTTAAAAAAAAGACGACCTTGTAAAAACAAGATCGTCTTCTTACTTATATTTTTTGATTTTTAGGAAAAATCACTTCAAAACAAGTGCCATTTCCCCATCTGCTCTCTACTGATATTTTTCCATAATGCTTTTCTACAATCCAATTTGCGATTGAAAGACCTAATCCAGCTCCTTCTGACGTACTTCTTGCTTTATCCCCTTGATAAAAACGATCAAATAATTTCGGAATATCTTCTTCTTTCACTCCTATCCCGTCATCCTTCACCTGTATACGAATTGAACTACTCGTTTGCGTACAATCTATTTGAATATGCCCACCTTCGTTTGTATACTTCATCGCATTATCTAACAGTATGACCATCATTTGATGAATCCGCTCTCTATCCCCCATAAAAGATACACCACGTTCTACTTTTAGTATCATTTCTTTTTCCTGATAAGAAGCAATCTCTTTATATGGAGCTACTATTTCTTCTAACAATTTATCAAGTTCAAATGTTTTCTTATCCATCTCAATTTGATTAGAATCAGAACGTGCTAGCAATAATAAATTACTAACGAGTTTCGATAACCGCCTACATTCTTTTGAAATTGTAGAAATATCCATCGCTTTTTCTTCTATCGTAGCGGATGGTGATTGGAATAACACATCCGTTTTTGATTGAATAACTGCAAGCGGTGTCCTTAGTTCATGTGATGCATCAGAAACGAATTGCTGCTGTTTCTCCCATGAATTTTGAATAGGTACAAGTGCTCTGCCAGCTAGGAAAAAGCCGATACCTATCGCACAGAGGCTTCCTATGCTACAACCTATAACGAGGATTAAAAATAAAGTATTTAACATTCTTTCTTCCGCTGTTATATCTCGCACGATTTGAACTATTTCTCCATCTTTTTGAAGCGAAAATGCTCTAAAATATCGTCCTTGTACTTCAATATCTTGTAACTCCCCTAATTTTTTTGGAGAAAACTTTTCCAAATTCTCTTCAAAAATAGAACGGAATTTACGGTTATCGCCCTCTATTTTCACTATTTTCCCATTCCAAGTTATTCTAGTTACTCGCGGATCTCCAATCTGGATATTCTCTATGCGTTTTCTTGGTGGTATTTTAACATCTAATTTTTCTCTATACTGAGCCATCATTTTTATAGATTGATCCACTTCATTATAAATACGCTTATATGTGTATGAATAAATAATACTGCCTAATATACCTATTAATAGGATAAATACTAATGAATTCACTATAGTCAAACGAATGCGTGTCTTTTGAAACATACTTCCTTTTTTCATTGTTCTTTTAATATATATCCAATACCTCGAACGGTTTGAATATCTTTCTGATAACCGAATGGCTCTAATTTTTTACGTAAATGATGCACATACACTTCTACAATTGCTACTGTCGTATCTGAATCAAATCCCCAAACACGATCAAAAATTTGTTCACGCATTAAAATCTTCCCGCTATTTTGAATGAGATACTCTAGTAGCTCATATTGTTTCAATGTCAACTTAATACCTTGTCCATCTACTTGAACGTCTTTATCTTTTCCGAACAATTCAATCCCTTTATAGCGAATCGTTTGCTGCGTTGTTAAACTACCACTTCTGCGTAGTAAAGCGCGAATTCTCGCTTTTAATTCAGGGGCCTGAAATGGCTTAACGATATAGTCATCTCCACCAAAGTCCAATCCCTTCACCCGATCTTCTAAAGAATCTCTCGCTGTCAAAAACAGGACTGGTGTTTCAATCTTTTCATCACGTATTTTTTGAATCACTTCAAATCCGTCCATCCCTGGCATCATCACATCCAACAAAATTGCATCATATATATTTTGAAGCGCTAAAAACAATCCATCTTCTCCATTTATTGCCGTATCTACTTCAAATTCATCACGCAAAATTTGTACGATAGACTCTAATAACGAAGTATTATCTTCTACTACAAGTAAGCGCATGCTCTCACCTTCCATCAAATAGTTCAATTCTATTTATTATTACATTTCTTCTCTTCATAACAAAAGAATGTAGTTATATTACGTAATTTCATTTTCAACTATTTCCTTCTAAAATTTTGAAATTTTATTATAAAAACTTTGTCTTAAATTTACCTTAATAAAAAATTGAAAGAAATAAGATTCCTCTTATCTCTTTCAATTTTTTATTACATATACCTTTTTACTTGGCAACTCCAAACAATTTAGCTGACCACCATACACAGCCCCGCCATCAATTCCAATAATACGATTACTACCAAAATACACTCCGCAATCCTCACTACTATGAAGCGTTTTTGTTTCCGTATGCCCAAATACAACAACCTTTTCACCGCTATATCCATTATGAAATTCATTACGGATCCACATTAACGTATATGGTTCAGATTCAGAAACTCGTTTCATCGGCTCAACCCCAGCATGTACAAATATATACTCTTCTGTTTCAATGTAATGATCTAATTCTTGAATAAACTTTATATGTTCCTCTAATACAGAAGATTGTAAAATCGGTTTTTGGAAGTCTTTCTCATTAACCACAATATCTTCTTCTAGAAATCCATAACTATATAATGTCTTATCTCCACCATTTCTTTTTACCCAATGGTTCCATGAACGTTCCTCATTTGTCGTTAACGCCTTAATCATCATATCTTCATGATTTCCTTTTAAAATGAGAGCTCCCTCTTCTTTCAATTCTTTTACCTTTTCAATTACAGCACGCGCATTTGGACCACGATCTACATAATCTCCCAGTAAGATTAATTGATCCTGTTTCGCATCATATTGAGCTTCTTTCAACAACTGTTCGAACTTTTCTATTTCTCCATGAATATCACTAATAACAAGAATTCTTTTCATATTATCCCCCCTCTTTCTAATTATAGTTCAAAACAACGGAAAATTCCGAATCTTAACCTTGAATTAAATTTATCTCGCATTAACGGGCAGTAAGACCCCCACCTCAAAATTCAGCAGAAGCAAAGAAGTTAGGTGGGGGTAGGGCTGCCCGTAAAAGCCCGATTGGTGAGGGCTAATAATCATTGGGGGATGAAGAAAAGCCCCATTGATTAAAGTTTCACTTTATTACAAACTAAACTATTATCCTTACAACAATGTAAGTCTCTTGTCATCCAATTCGATAGTTGTAATTACTGTATCTCCTTATACTGAGAGTAAGAAATGAAACAAAAAACAAGGAGAGATGAGAGATGAAAAAAGTAATGGAAGTTGTAGTAGCGATAGTAGAGGTTTTCGTAAATGGTAAACAAGTCGCAATGGAGTTGAATAAATAATGAAAAGGACAACATTCACTCTAGACCCTTTACTCATATAAAAGAGATAAGACTTCATCATTTCTTTGATCCCTTATCTCCCTATAAAGAAAGCCGTATCCCTTTTAAGGATACGGCTTTCTCTTATTTTTGACTCGTACGAGCTGAAATGCTAATTGCTCTATCTGTTGCTTTGGCAGCTTCATCTAACGCCTCTTTACTATTCTTTCCGTCATACATTGCTTCCAATGCTTTTACAACTGCATCTCGTGATTCTGGGAATACACTAATTAAAGCACCTTGTGTTGCTGGAGATTGCTTCGTCGCTTGCAGTTGATCTACTGTTACTTTCAACTGTGGATATTTTTCATATTGCTCTTTTACTAACGGCTCATTATATGCATCTGGATTAATTGAGAAATAGCCTGTTGCCGTATGCCATTTCGCTTGTACGTCTGGCTTCGTTAAATATTTCATAAAGTCCCAAGCACCTTGTTGCGTTTCTTCTGAAACCATATTCGTCATCCATAATGATGCGCCTCCAATGACAACACCATTTTGTTTCGAATCCTCTGGATATGGAATATATGAAACACCTACATTAAACTTAGATGCATCAATTAAATCACGAACACCTGCTGAAGAATCTAAATACATAGCAACTTGTCCAGACTGGAACGCAGCACGAATATCATCCCAACTTGCTCCATACTTTCCAAGTGCGCCAGCTTTATTTAAATCATCTAACATTCCAAATACTTTCTGTCCTTCTTTACCGTTAAATACCGCCTTCTTTGCAGCATCTTTACGGCCGTTTTCGTTATTTACATATAAAGCACCTTGTGTCGCTAACAACTCTTCAAAGAACCAACCATAGTTAAGCATGGAGAATCCATATTGTTTTACATTTCCGCCTTCTTTAATCGTTAACTTTTTCGCTGCTTCTTGTAATTCCGCATATGTTTTTGGAGCTTTCTCTGGATCTAAGCCCGCCTTTGCGAAAGCATCTTTATTATAAATTAATACTGGTGTAGATGAATTAAATGGCATAGAATACATTTTTCCATCAACTGAATAATAATTTGTAATTGCTTTTTCTAATTTTGACGTATCGTACTTATCTTTTTTTATCCAGCTATCAATTGGTGTGATTTTTTTGCTATCAATCATATATTTCGTTGTAATTTCACTCGATTGAACAAGAGCTGGCGCTTCTTTCGTTGCAGACATCGTTCTAAATTTCGTTAAAGACTCTTCATATGTCCCTTGGAACTCTGCCTTTATCTCGTATTTATTTTGCGACTTATTATAGTCTGCAACAAGACCCTCTAGTACTCCTTGTGTTTTTCCACCCATCGCATGCCAGAAGCGAATTACTGTTTTATCACCATTTTTTTCAACTGGTGCTACTTTTGCCTGTGCTTCAGGTTTTCCCTCTGTTTTACTATTTGAACAAGCGACACTAGATAATGCCATTGTTGCTACCATTAATAGAGCAGCACCTTTTTTTACTAGATTCATTTAAATCTCACCTTCTCTTAATTATTTAATTGCACCTTTTGTTAATCCTTGTTGTAATTGCTTTTGCCCTAAAAATAGTAAAATCAATGTTGGAATAACGATAACCGTAACACCGGCCATTACGCTTCCCCAATCAGTTGCAACTTCTTGAGACTGAAGCTGCTTCACACCGATTTGCACTGTTCTTACTTTTTCATCAGTGGTCACTAAAAGTGGCCATAAATACATATTCCATGTTGTTAAAAAGCTATATACTCCAAGCGTAATAAAACTCGTTTTACAATACGGAATTACAACGCTGAATAAAAACCTTACATTTCCAATCCCTTCAATAAACGCAGCTTCTTTTAGTTCATTCGGAAGTGTCATAAAATGTTGACGTAACAAGAAAATACCGAAAGCTGTTGCAAAAAACGGCACTGTCATCCCGGCGAAACTATTGATCCAGCCAAAGTTTTGAATCGTTAAAAAGTTAGGCACCATCGTTGCTTCCCACGGAATCAGCATCGTTGAAATAAACAGGAAGAAAATTAAGTTTCTCCCTTTAAACTGAAGAAAAACAAAAGCATAAGCTGCTAAACTTGATACGATAAGTTGTCCAATCATAACGACTGTCGATACAATTAAACTGTTATATAAGTATGTAAAAAGTGGTACTTTTTGAAAAATATTAATGAAATTATCAAAAGTAAACTGGGTCGGAAATAACCTTCTCATTTGAATATCGTCTGGTGTCATAAAACTTATTAAAAATGCATACAGTACAGGAAAAAATACCATTACTGCACTAATAATGAGCAGCATGTATAATAGGAAATTTTGTTTCCACTGTTTAACAATCATTTATAATGCACCTTTCTCTCAGCAAACTTAAATTGAAGTAATGTAGCAACGAAAATGAAAACAAATAATACCATCACTTGTGCACTTGCTGTTCCAAATTGATGATTCACAAACGCCTCTTTGTAAATCGAGTACACAATCAAATTCGTTGCATCATTCGGTCCACCGTGCGTTAAAATATCAATTTGTCCAAAACTTTGGAACGCACTAATTAACGTTACGGTTACAATAAAGAATAAAGTTGGCGATAGCATCGGTAATGTAACACGGCGAAGCTTATATAAATAACTAGCACCATCTATAGATGCACTCTCATATAAAGACGTATCGATATTTTGTAAACCACCTAATATAACTAAAAATGCAAACCCTGTATTCACCCAAACTGTTGTAACTGATACAGAGAATAGTGCCCAGTCCGGACTCGTTAACCATGCGATTGCAGGAAGATTCATAGCGGCTAATATATTATTAAATAATCCTACACTTGGATGAAATAAAAATAGCCAAATCACTGCACTAGCAGCTACTGATATTCCCATCGTCGAAGAAAACAGAACTCGGAATAACCCAATACCTCTTACCTTTCCATTTGCAATCAATGCAAGAAACAAAGCAAATATAATACTCGTAGGCACTGTATATAAAACAAATAGTAAAGTTGATTTTATACTTTTGTAGAAGGCTGGATCAGAGAATAAATATTGATAATTTTCTAAGCCAACGAAAAGATTAGCTTCTCCATGTATATCGGTTAAATAAAAACTATAGTAAATCGTCCTAAACAATGGATAGAACAGAAAAATCGAAAATAGCAAAATAGATGGCGCCAAAAACAATAATCCTATTCTTAAATCTTTCGTTCTCCCCCATAATTTTTTCTTTTTTGACACCTTTGTTTGAACTGGTAACTTACTTACTTCGATCATTATTTCGCCACCACTTTCAACTCTTCTTCAGCTACCACTTTTAAGCGTTCATTCGTGTTTTCGTTAAAGAAGCATAACTTTTCTTGCGAGAATAATAATTTTACTTTGTCACCTTTGTTCAAGAGTAACTGTCCGATGACTTTCGCACTCCAAATTGTTCCATTTACCGCAAAGTTTAATATAGATTCATTCCCTAATACTTCTACAGATTGCAGCGTCACTTCTTGTCCTTCCTCAGACAGTGCAATATGCTCAGGACGCATGCCTATACGAATTATTCCTTCTGGTAATTGCTTTAACTGTCCAATAGATAATGGAATTTGCAATTTCCCTATATGTAATACACCTTTTTCTTTATCCACTTCTCCATCATTTATATTCATAGAAGGAGAACCTATAAAGCTTGCAACAAATTCGTTTGCTGGTTCGTTATATATGTCAAGTGGTGTTCCAACTTGCTGTATACTTCCTTTATTTAAAACCATAATACGATCTCCCATAGTCATCGCTTCTATTTGATCGTGGGTAACGTAAATCATCGTAATTCCTAATCGCTGCTGAATTTCTCTAATTTCAATTCTCATTTGCGCACGTAATTTCGCATCTAAATTCGAAAGTGGTTCATCCATTAAACAGATTGGTGCTTGACTCACGATCGCCCTAGCAAGCGCAACACGCTGTCTTTGTCCGCCTGATAATTGGCCTGGTTTCATTTTCACATACTCTTTCAGTCCTACCATTTCAATAGCTTCCATTAATCGCTTTTGTCGCTCTTCTTTTTGTACTTTTCTTACCTTAAGTCCAAATAAAATATTTTCTTCTACAGATAAGTGTGGATATAATGCATAATTTTGAAATACCATTGATAGATTACGGTCTTTCGGCTCTAGATCATTTGCAACACGTTCATTAATAATTAAATCTCCCGAAGAAATCTCTTCTAAGCCAGCGATCATTCGTAATAATGTGCTTTTCCCGCATCCCGAAGGTCCAACTAAAACAAAAAATTCGCCCTTCTTAATATGAACCGATACGCCTTTAACCGCTGTCTCTTCTGCATTTTTATATACCTTTGAAACATTTTTCAATTCAATCACAAGGTTGCACTCCTTTTTTCTTCATGTATCCATACTTCATAATGACTTGTTGAAATCGCACTTGCTCCTGCACGAATTGCAATTTCCGCATCTTCTCGCGTTTGAATCAGCCCGCCTGCAATAATAGGAAACTCTATTTCCTCTGCTAGCTGTTTAATTATAGAAGGCATAATCCCCGGCATAATCTCTACTGCATTTGGTTTAGTCGTTTTACAATTTTCAATTGATTTAGTAAGGGATAAAGTATCTACAATAAAAATACGTTGAATTGTTTTCAATCCAATTTTATTAGCATTTCGAATTGTCGAACCCTTTGTTGAAATAATACCTTGTGCCCCGATAACATCTTCAATATACAAAAGTGCTTCCTCTGTATTCGTATTTAAGCCTTGTATAAAATCACAATGAAGAAATACATCATGTCCATGTTTCTGCAATTCATATACACGCTCTGGTAATTCCAGCATTGAACCAGTCATAAGAAAAACTGTTTTCGGCAATTTTTTGTATGCTTTGTATCCTTTCCAATCCTTTATCATCGCAATATAAGATTCTTTAAACATTCATTCCACCTAACTGTTCTATTTTTATCCAAACTAAAAACACCTACTTACATAGAACGCCTTTCTCCTTATTTGAACTCTAGAGAATAGAGCACACCTAAGAAAGTGGCACATTATATGTAAGTGGGTGTTCTCAAATGTTCTCTACCCTAGTTATTTTGTTACCTTTACTATATTACGCATTTATTAAGTCAGTTTTGATAGATTGTTAATTAGATGTTAACCGAATGTTAATATTCACCATATCACTATTTAAATTAATCTAGATATTAAAATATAAACAAATAGAACGAAACAATACTTAAAATTCAATCAATATGTAAATTCATTCCATAGTTAATTAGTTTTAGTTTTCTCGCAACTGCTTGTGAAGCATAATTATCCCAAGAAGTACTATAAAGTGGAATGCGTTTTTCTTCTTGTAATGATATCGCCCAGGCTGTAACAACATCAGTACCATATCCGTTCCCTTGAAACTCCGCTAAAGTTTCCACACTTGCCTCAGCAGCTACGGGCGTACTTCTGGCACTGCAACAAACAGAAACTACCTTTTCATTTTTTACAATTGCAAAATAAGGTTTCCTCCATTCCATCTGTTCTATTAGATTAGGAAAATTTTCTCGCAAAAGCTCTCTATTCTTCTCAGTTATTTGTATTGTTCTAGTCGGCTTATGTAAATTACTATGAAACATGAAAGCAGGACCCATCCAAATATTTTTCACTGTTCTTTCTTCATTTAATACATTAATAATCTTTGCTATCTCTATATGCTTTGAAGGTTCTTGAATTAACTTCTCAATCTTACTTACCGTTTCATCATCCACATTACAATGATATCTCGTTATACTCCCTTCACGAGTTCTGCCAAGAAAAAAACGTGGTGCTTTCGGATTTCCTTGTTCATTTACATATTTCATTTTTCCGACTTGATTATGAACAAACAAAACCTCTACCTGAATTACTATTAAATCAAGTTCTGAGAGCCTCATTTTTATCCTCCTTATTTACTCCATATACCATCCATTCATAATCTATTTTTCATGTTCAAAACAAAAATCCCATTCAAATACACATTACTGAATCCATCATACTAACTGATTTCTTCATTCTGTCTATCTAAATGGGATTATTTTTCGTTTTTTACTCTACTGGTTGTTGTGGCTGTACTACTTCATTTGCTCCAGCTACCCTCAACATATTTACAATATCTTTAAAACCTCTTTTTTCAGCGTATTGCAGTGGCGTCAGATGTTCCTTGTTAGCCATATTTACATCTGCACCGTGATCAATAAGCAATTGAATTACTTTCTTATGGTTTTCACTACCATTTCCTAATACAATTGCTTCTAATAGCGCTGTTCCACCACGTTCATTTTTATAATTCACATCAATATCTGTATGCTCTAATAATTCTTTAACAACCTCTACATGGCCACGCTCAGATGCAGAAATAAGTGCTGTTCCACCTGACTTAGTCGTTTCTTTCGTATTAACTCCTGCATTAATTAATACTTTTACAATATCCGTATATCCTTCTCTACTTGCATAAAGAAGTGGATTACTTTTTTTCTCATCTTTAATTTCAATATTAGCACCTGCACCAATTAATGCTTTAACTGTCTCTACATGATTTTGGTACGTCGCTGCAAGGACAGGCGTTTCTCCGTTGTCACCTTCTACGTTTATATTCGCTCCATCCTGAATCAACTTCATAGCTGTCTCTGTGTCTCCAAGAGTAGCTGAAAGTAACAACTGTTTGTCCATTAAATTTATACTTTTCTCTTCTTTAGATTCTTCCTGTTCTTTATGCTTCTCTTTTTTCTTTTCATTTTTCACATGAACCGGTTTCGATTCTGGTTCTTCTTGCTTATCGCAAGCCACTACCGTCATTAAAAGTCCTAATAAAATACATAATAAAATTTTTTGTTTTCTCACAACTACAGCTCCTATGAAAGATAATGTTTTCTTAACCATTCCTCCATCACATACAATAACTCTTCTTGAGTACATTTATCCATAAGCCCTTTAGATTCCTTCTTTAATCAGATTATCTTAAGCTTATACTATGTTTCTCAACCTATTGAAATGATACGCCTGATGGCCCCATCATTAACATTATGAAGCAATTAGTTTAGCACGTTTTTACCGCATTTGTATACATTTCTAAAAAGTACATAAAGTGAAACTTTAATTAGTGGGGGTTTTGTTCATCCACCACTAATTATTAGCCCACACCAATCGGGCTTTTACGGGCAGTTGATCTCCACCTAAATTCTTTGCTTTCACTAAATTTTGAGGTGGGGATCTTACTGCCCGTTAATGCGGGATAAATGATTGCTTTAGGTTACTATATTCCATTGTAACCGTTCTTCTAAAAATTTTACACCTTTTCTATATTTGCACCTGAGTAATAATAGAAAAAGACAACTATATAGTTGTCTTTTTCTATTATTAATGATGTCCACCATGATTTCCTGCTTTCGGTTTCCCCATCATCTCTTTATTCATTTCCCATTTATGCTCTGCTAACTCTTTATACGAAAGAACTTTGCCCTTATAGTTAGATACAAAGCTCTCTGCATCTTTTTTATTTTTAAATGAAATGACATTATAAGCCATCGGTGTCGTTATTGTTTTATCATATACGTAAGTAGCGTCTTCTAACGAAATCCAATCTTTCGAATCATAATCTCGAACAAATTTCTCTTTCGTCTTTTCATCTGAGTTGATCTCGATCCATTTATACATACAACCGATATCATCAAACTTTAACGCTTTTCCATTTTCTAAAATAATTTCTGTTGCAAATTGATTATCTGTTACCCCAATTTGACAAATATCACATTTATCATGTTTCTCATCAATGGCAACAGCTGCTGTTTCCTTTTTCCCACACCCGACTACTGTAAATATGAAACATAAACATATAGCAAGTACAACATATTTTACTTTCATCAATATTCCTCCCTAGAAACCGTATACTTCACGAAAAGAATACCAAAAGGTTGTGTGAGATTTGTGAAAAAACAATGTGCTTTTTGTAATATAGGAAACAAAAAAAGATGTGTAGTTATTTCTACACATCTCTCATCACTCGCAGCCTGTAATTAACAAATCATCTTCTAACTTAACTAATAATGTATCCGCACTAATTTCCTGTCCAACTTCTACATTTACCAATCTTATATTTCCACTAATCCCGACTGCAATTTTTTTTAGCTCACCGTCATTTTTTCGGATCATCAGTAATTTTTCCCATTCATATACGTAAGAAGATTCATTAATAAAAATCTCCTCTACTTTTCCTTCATAAGAGCTATAAATCTCTTCAATTCTCGTTTTCATATAACATCTACTCCCTATTTCACACTTCACTATTTTCATCTTATTCTACCATTCTTACGAGGAGCAGCTTACTTTTTAAAAATTCAAATTAACTACCGTGAACAAAATGAACAAAATAAAAATTATGCTTCTAATGATGTTATTTTTCAAATTATTTACCATTTGAATAGATGCTTTTATTATAAATAAAAAACCTTTTTCTGAATTTTTATTCTATTTTGAAAGCGCAATCATTCTTTTGAGGGGGAAATTACATGTTAGCACTACTTGGATTTGCGATGGTATTTGTCTTTATGTTTTTAATTATGACGAAACGTATGTCAGCGCTAGTAGCATTAATATTAATTCCGAGTGTTTTTGCATTAATTGGCGGATTCTATGCCAATATGGGGCCTATGATGTTAGAGGGAATTCAAAAATTAGCACCTACTGGTATTATGCTTATGTTCGCTATTTTATATTTTGGGATTATGATTGATAGCGGTTTATTCGATCCTGTCATTAGTAAGATTTTAAAATTTGTAAAAGGAGATCCTTTAAAAATCGTTGTCGGAACGGCTATATTGACTATTATCGTTTCTCTAGATGGTGACGGTACAACAACATACATGATTACAGTTTCCGCAATGTATCCACTATATAAGCGCCTTGGAATGAACCCCCTCATATTAGCTGGAGTTGTTATGTTAGGGGCGGGGGTAACAAATCTTACACCTTGGGGTGGACCCACAGCTCGTGTTATGAGCGCACTTGGGCTTGATGCTTCCGAATTATTTACACCTCTTATTCCAGGAATGATTACTGGTGCAATTTGGGTTGTTTTCGTTGCCTACTATCTTGGAAAAAAAGAAAGAAAACGTTTAGGAATTATGGATGTACAGTATTTAAAACAAATGCAAACAATGGATGAGCAAGCTGCAACTGTCGAAGCCGCAGTACATAAACGTCCTAAACTTCTATGGATTAACTTTTTATTAACCGCTACATTACTTGTCTGTCTCATACTAGAAGTTATGCCGTTACCTGTTTTATTTACAGTCGCTTTTGCTATTGCTGTTATGATTAACTATCCAAACTTAGAACAACAGAAAGAACGTATTGCTTCTCATGCAGGGAATGTATTAGCAGTTGTTTCTCTCGTATTTGCTGCCGGTATTTTCACTGGTATTTTATCCGGAACAAAAATGGTAGATGCGATGGCTAACAGTGTAGTAACTCTTATACCAGATGTACTTGGACCACAATTGCCAATTATTACAGCTCTTCTTAGTATGCCATTCACATTTTTCATGTCTAATGATGCATTTTACTTCGGGGTATTACCTATTTTGACGAAAGCTGCTGCTACTTACGGAATTAGTGCAGCTGAAATGGGACGCGCTTCCTTACTTGGGCAACCCGTTCACTTATTAAGTCCTCTTGTCGCTTCCACTTATTTATTGGTCGGAATGGCCAAAGTTGATTTCGGTGAACATCAACGCTTCACTTTATTGTGGGCCGTTGGAACGACAATGGTTATGTTAATTACCGGAATTGTAATTGGGATTATTCCAATATAAGATGCAAAAAAACAGTAGAAGAAATAAAATCCTCTACTGTTTTTTATTATGAAGAAGCAAGAAAATAACGTCTCTCCGGTCTCCCAACACTTCCATATATTAGCTCTGCGTGGACTTTCTTCCCAGATATCAAATACTCTAAATAGCGCCTTGCCGTTGATCGGCTTACTCCAATCATTGAGCTTAACATTTCTGCTGTAATCCCTTCTTCATTAACTGTTAACATATGCTTTTTTACTTTCGCTAAAGTATAAGGATCTATCCCTTTCGGGGCATATTCTATTTGATCTCCCTTCACACCTCTTTGAGACCATAAATATTCAATTTGTTCCGTAGATAATTGATTGTTCTTCTTTAACTGTATAATCTTTTTTTGATAGCCTTCTAGACTTGCTTTAAATCGATCAAACATTAGTGGCTTTACGATATAATCTGTTACTCCGCCCCGCAGGGCGTGCCTCACTACATCTGTTTCCGATGCCGCTGTAATCATAATGATATCTGTATCGTGCAAATGATTCCTAATATATGTGACAAGTTCCGTTCCCTGCATATCAGGTAAGTACACATCTAATAACACGAGCTGTGGCTTCACAAGCTCTAGCCATTCTTTCGCTTGTTCTCCAGTCGTTGCCGTTCCAATTACTTTAAATCCCTCAATTTTTTCAGTAAAACGACGATGAATGTCAGCAATCCGAATATCATCTTCTACAATTAATACTTCAATCTCCTCACCCATTACTATTCGCCTCTCTCTTTCGGTAGTGCAATAATAAATAACGCACCACCTAAATCCCCTTTTTCAATTGCAATACTTCCATTTAAATCTTCTACTAACTCTTTCACTTTTGCTAATCCATATCCTCGCTCTCCTCCTTCTTTCGTCGAAAAGCCTTTATAGAATATGCTAGTAATTATTTCATCATGAATCCCTTGCCCTGAATCTTCCACTTCAATTAATATTTCTTCTCCAATATCAGTTACAAACATCCTTACTTTCCTATCATTCTCTTCATTTTTTTCAATTGCTTCAAATGCATTCGTAATTAAATTCCCTAAAATAGAAACGACATAATTACTCTCAATATGTGGACTTAATTTGTCTAAACCACTTTCTCTATCTAGCATAAAATCAATCTTCAACTCTCGTGCTCTATTATAAAATCCAATTAAAATTCCACCTAGCCATGGATTTTGAATCCGCTTCATAATAAATTGAACAAAATCTTGATATACCGCTGTTTCCTTATGAATAAGCTCTAAAGCATCTTCATATGATTCTAATTGGATAAGACCCGAAAGCGTATACAATAAATTATTATATTCATGCGTTTGCGCCCGCAATGCCTCTGTATATTGCTTCGTCTGGGACAATTCTGCTGTTAACTGATCCATTTCAGATTTCAAACGTAAGCTCGATACAACGCCAGTTACTTTATTCTTTACTTTAATAGGTAGACGGTTCGCAATAACAGCCTGTCCTTTTATATTTAATTGGCGGTCAAACTGTTCTTCACCAGTTTGAAATACATCTAGTATCGTTGAATTAGGAATTACATTTAAAATAAATTCCCCAATAATATTTTGTTGTTTATTTAGCGAAAGAATATCATAAGCTGCTTGATTGACTAAACTAATCATGCCATTTTTATCGATTACAATAATCCCTTCACGTACAGATTGAATCACTGTACTATGCTCTTCATATAAAGATGAAATTTCTTCTGGCTCCATCCCGAACATCATTCTTTTTATACTTCCCGCTAAATATATAGAGCCGATTACCCCAATTAAAAGACCTATTACTGTAATCCAAAATACACGCTTTCCATACACTTCTACTGCTCCATGAATATCAGCCATTGAAAACCCAACAGACACCACACCGATAATTTCATTTTCCTGGTTACGGATTGGGACTTTCCCACGCAATGAAGGGCCTAACGATCCATTAGCTTTCGAAACATAAGATTTCCCTTCTAATAAAACGCCTTTATTATCTCCGCCAACCATTTTTTCTCCTATTTTATCTCGCTCAGGATGCGCATAACGAATCCCCTCTTTGTTTCCAACTACAATAAAGTCAGCTTCTGTATCAATTCGAATTTTTTCTGCGATTGGCTGAATAATAGAAGCTGGATTTTCTTTTTGAAAAGCTTCCTGAATTTCTGGTATCGCAGCAACTGTTTTCGCAACATGCAAGGCCCTTTTACCAATTTGCTCTTCTACTGTTTCAGATAATATGTAAAAAAATAAATAACTTGTTAGCAAAAGTACAACAAGAATAAGTGTACTAATAGTTAATGTAATTCTCGGTTGTAGTTTTAATTTTTTCAATGTCAAAACCATTCCCCTAACATAATTAAAGATAGAATTTAAAGAAAATACAGTTTTTTATTATCATAACACGCTTACTATATATTTCTTTCTTTTTTATCTTCATAAAAAAAGAAACGAAGCATAAGCACTACTTCGTTTCTTAACAGTTTATTATTATATTTTAAACTTACCAATCATCTCTTGTAATTCTTCTGCCATTTGTGATAAATGAACTGCTGCTGCATTTATTTCATCTACTGAAGCTAATTGTTCCTCAGAGGAACCAGCAATATTTTGAACGCTTGCCGCATTTTCTTCAATCGTAGCTGCAATTTCATTAATAGATGCACTTACTTGCTTTGCATCTACCGTCATTTGTTTTGCTACATCTACCATGCTATCAATTTGTACAACTGTATCATTTGTAGACTTCAATATTTCGGCAAAGCTTTGCTTCGTTTCATTTGCAACTACAAGTCCTGATTGTACTTCTGTTCCAACTTGATTCATAGAGCTTACTGTTTCTTTTATATCAAATTGAATCTCTTTCACTAGTTTTCCAATTTCCGTAGAAGACTTTCCTGATTGTTCTGCTAGCTTTCGCACTTCATCTGCTACAATTGCAAATCCTCTTCCTTGCTCTCCAGCTCTCGCAGCCTCAATTGCCGCATTTAACGCTAATAAATTTGTCTGTTCTGCAATATGTTGAATCACTTCAAGAATTGCTCCAATTTGTTTCGACTTATCGTCTAACAAACCAATGATTTTGTCTGACTGTGAAACAGAATCATGAATTAATTGCATTTGATTCACAGTTTTTTCAACTAACGTCCCACCATTTTCAGCTTTTTTCTTCGTATACATAGAGGCTGTAGATACTAATGAAGAACTATCTGCAACACGCTGAATTCCTTCTGTAACTTCTTCTAACAATGTTGCTCCTTCTTCAACTTCTTTCGTTTGTATTTCTGCACCACTCGATACTTGCTCTATCGCCTGTGTAATTTGTTCCGTTGCTTCGCTTGTCTGCTTCATACTAGCTGTTAATTCTTCTGAAGATGCTGCTACATGACTTGCTGAAATGTTTATATTGGAAATGACACTATGTAACGATGTAGCCATCTCGTTAAAGCTTTCTCCTAGCTGTCCAATTTCATCTTTAGAATGAACTGTAATTGATTCTGTTAAATCGCCTTCACTAATCTTCTTCGATGATATAACAAGTTGTTTTAACGGTTTAATAATAGACGCAATAATGAAGTAAATTACAATCCCACCGATTAGTAGCGAAAATCCAAGAACAGTTATTGTTTTATAGAAAATAGGTTCAGCCGCTTCGATAATTTCTTTGGAAGGCATAATTCCTGCTATTTTCCATCCAGTTTTCTTATTCGTTTTAAAAGTGATATTACGATCTTCACCATCTAACGAATAATGAACATCCCCAGCTTCCTGTTTATACAATTCTTTACTAAGTTTCTCTTCTAATTTCTCTCCTGGCTTCAGTGTCGGGTGCGCTACTACATTTTTATCTTGATCAAATATTGCTACATACCCTTCCTTACCGATATTAACCATCTTGGAAGTAGTAACAATATCATTAATGATTAAGTCAATCCCAAGAACGCCACTTTTATCCTCATTTTGTTTTGCTAGTGTAATAACAATATTACCTGTCGTTTTTGACTTATATGGAGCAGTTACAATTACTTCTCCGCTTTTCTTCACTGCCTCTTTATACCAATCTCTTTCTGTAGGATTATATCCATCTGGCATCTGAATAGCTGGTGATTGAATAAACTGTCCATTACTAGATCCTGTATAGATTGCTTCCATTTCTGGATGCAGTTTATTGTATTCTTCTAGTTTATTTTGTATGTTTTGAATTTGATCTGCTTGGTAACTTGATTGTGTGAATAATTTTGTAAAATAAGTTGCATCTATTTTTTTACTATCCAATTCTTTATTAATTACATTATCCAAAATTTTTATATTATCTTTCGCCGAGTTCAAAATCGTTTCATTAAAATTCGTCTTCGCCTGTTGATAAGACGTCCAACCAATTACAATACTTGGAAGAATTAAAATAATAATAAATGATACAAGTAACTTTGTTTTTAAACTACTACTCCTTAATTTCCCTTGAAACATACTTCTACCCCTCCATACCGTTTTAAATGTAATTAATTAACATTTAATCTTTCTATAAAAATAATACAATTTAAATGTATCGATGAGACTCTCTATCTTTTTCTACATCATAAAGAATTGATACATACCTTTTTCATTCTATATAAATTAAATAATTAAAACAATATATAAAAATGTATATTATTCGAAATATTATAATTCACTGAAGAACCTCTAGTATCTCACTTACTAGAGGTTCCTCCCGCTTTACTATTCTTTATCTTTTTCTACTTCTTTTTTCGCATCTTCTACTACAGATACAACAGATTTATCGTTTGATAATTGTTGTACTGCTCCTTTTCCAGCAAATCCTTCTAATAACCCTTTTAAATCAATCCCAGAAGAAGCTTTTAATGTTTCTTGCATCGTTGCCATTAAATCAGTCGCATAACCTGCAACTTTTCCGGCGCCGCTATTTTTACCACCGCCACCTGTATCGACAACTGTAATTTTATCAATGTTGCTAAGTGGGCTTGCAACTTCCTTCGCATAACTTGGAAGCATGTTAAGAACCATATCCATAATCGCCGCTTGGCCATATAACTCAAATGCCTCTGCAATTTTTTGTTTCGCTTCCGCTTCTGCTAAACCTTTTAATCTGATAACATCTGCTTCCGCTGTACCTTGTGCTTTTTGTACTTCTGCTTTTGCTTGACCTTGCGCTTTTTCGATTTCCGCCTTCGCTAAACCTTCTACACGAACTTCTTCTGCACGTGCTCTTGCTTCCGCTTCAATTTTATATTGATCTGCATCTGCTTTTTTCATTTGTTTTACTTTTTCCGCTTCTGCTGATTGTTCAACAGCATAGCGATCTGCATCTGCCTTTTTCTTTACTTCTGCATCATATTGCTTTTCACGACGCGCAATCTCTTTTTCTTCTAATTCAATTTGCTTTTCACGTTCAATGATTTTAACGCGCATTTGCTCTTCTGTAACACCTTGTTGCGCTTTTGCTTGTTGTAATTCATAGGAAAGATCTGCATCTGCGCGAGCTTGTTCTTGATCTCTCTTATAAGATTGTACTTTTAACTCTTTATGTTTTTCAGCTTCAGCGATTTGTGCATCACGTTGATACTCAGCTTCTTTTGCTTCTTTCTCAGCACGAGCTTTTTCAATTCGTGCCTCTTTTTCACGCTCTGCATTTGCAACTGTTGCATCACGCTTAACCATCGCAATTTGTGGCTGACCAAGTGCATCTAAGTAACCGTTCTTATCCATGATTTCTTTAATTGTAAAGGAAACGATGCGAAGTCCCATCTTCTTTAAATCTGTAGAAGCTACTTCATGTACCTTTTGAGCGAATTGCTCTCTATTACTATAGGCATCTTCTACTGTCATAGAAGATAAAATAGCACGTAGATGACCTTCTAAAACTTCTTTTGCTTCTATTTTCAACTCTTCTGTTTCTTTTCCTAAATATTGTTCAGCTGCTGTAGAAACTTCTTCAATGGTAGATCCTACTTTAATAATAGAAACACCATTTACTGTAATCGGTACACCTTGTTTCGTATACGTATCACGTGTTCCCACTTCTAATTTGTAGTTTAATAGACTTAAAGGCTCTGCTCTTTGCATAATCGGAACTACGAAAGTACCGCCACCACGAATAATCTTAATCTTCTTTCCATCATCAGTGGTAACTACATTTTTCCCGCCACCAAGCCAGTTTCCAGTAACAATTAATGCTTCATCTGGTCCAACTGTTCGATACTTTGTAATGAATACTAAAATGAGTAGAATTAAAATTGCGAGTAATACTCCACCGATAATTAATGGAATCGTCATGTAAATTCCCCCTTATAATTTTGGTTTCTTTAAAGAATAAGCGATGTTCTGTACAAGTAAAACACCATCTTGGACTCCCTCGATAATAACCTCTGTTCCTTGCGAAATATCTTTCTTTCCAACTGTTTTAGCTAGGATTGCATTGTTTCCAAATTGGGAGGAAATTAATACTTCACCAAACCCTTCTGTAGGAATAGTCGTAATGACCTCTCCTTTGCAACCGATGAATTCATCCATACGTTGCACCGTGTTTTGTTCTGCTTCTGCAATCGGTTTTAAAATTAGTATTTTCATGATGAATACACCGATAAAAGATATAGCAAATGCAGCCCCAAAAATAAGAATACTATTAAAGGAAAATAAATATTCTCCTATATAACTAAGTCCACATAACATGGCGAAAAAACTAAGTAATAAAGTAACAACGGATACAGATCCGCCTCCAAAACTAAATATGGATTCAAATATATCTCCAAAAAAGATATAAATTACAGTGAGTATAGTAGCAATAATAAATCCATATAAATAAATTGTTTCAAGTGGATAACCAAACAAAGCCATTTCTTATCCCCCTCTCTTAAACAATCCCTTTTTTGTTATGTGTATGCCCCACCTCTTTCAAAGATTATCGTTCTAAATTTTCAGTTATTTACCCTTTAAAGAAAAGCCTGTAAGACAGGCCTCTAAAAAAGAACAGGAGAAACCTATTGTGACAGGCTCCTCCTAGAAAATAACCGATATATTATATATCTATATAATATACTATTTTCCACAAAAAGTAAAGTTAAACATACATTGGAAAAGTACTTATTTTACTGACAATTCGTATGTTCCATCGCCATTATCATATTTATATACATACAAGTAATACTTACCTGGTTTTGCATTAAATTTTGCTTCTATATGATTCCCATTAGCTTGACCGTAAGCCGCATAATTTTGCATATCTGATTCATGGTGAAGTACCCATGTCATCCCAATTCCATACTCATTTAAAACAGAAATGTCGATATCTTTCGCTGATGCTACATTAAATGTATAAACATCAGTGTGGTCCCCGCCAATAAGATTACCTTTTATCGTACTATTTAGCCCGATACGATTTGCTTCCTCTGGACGATTATTTGGTTCTGATTCTGTTAAACTTCCATCTTTAATCGTAACAGTTGTTTCGCTTCTGCTCTCTTTTCCTTTATCATCTTTTACTCTTAACGATACTTTATAAGAACCTTCTCTTTCATATACATGTACTGGATTCACTTCTGCACTTGTGCTTCCATCTCCAAATTCCCATAAATAAGAAACAATTTTTCCATCTTCATCGTTTGAGCCATCACTTTTAAATTGAATTCCCTCTTTTACAACTCCATTATAAGGCCCGTTTACATTAACCGTCGGAGCTTTATTTTCTCCATCATCTTTTGCGATTCCATGGAAGACTACATCATATTCAAATTCATTTGAGCTATTCACACGATAATTGACGAAGTATGCTGTAACAGTTTTGTAGCCACTCCATTCTTTTTGCGCCAATTGTTCTAAAGATTCATTTACTCTTTTACTCATTGCTTTCCAATCTTCTGATTCACCTTTTGTGACACTACCTGTATACGTACCTTCTAATGTAAATGTATTAAAGAATTGAGAATTATGTTTTGTCATTTTTGTATCTTTCATAGGCAACGTATCACTAATTTCTTTCTTCACCGCTGTTAACGACTTCGTTGCATGTTCAGCTAAATAATCATCAGCTACTTCTGGTACAGTGTATGTATCTTGATTATTAATTAACTGCTGCATATACTCTTGATACTCTTTATTTAACTTAGGATCTTTACTTAGATTTTCACGATATGCATCATAATTTTTCACGTCATTCGCACGAATTAAATCTTGAATTTTATCAAATGTTTCAAACTGATGCGTATATAAGTAAGACTGCAATGCGAACGAGTAATTATAGAAATCCCAAGAACCGTATTTAGCAAATAGTGTGCGCTCTGCAGTATAACGGCTTGCAGGATCAGATGATAATCCGCTAATTATACTCTTTCTTGGTACAACGTTATTCGTACGAGTAGAGCCTGCGAAAAACTCTGCATTTCCTTCTTGGAACCAAGTTAACCTTTCATTTTGATACATATCTCCTCTTCCAAATAAACCAGGAACTTCATATCTCCCTTGCAGATAATGAGTAAATTCATGACGGAATAACTCTTCTAAACTATAAATACTTTGCTCTGGTGTACGCTCATATGTAAAGAATGTTCCTGTTTCTTCGATATAAATTCCACCGTTGTTTGTTTCATACCCATACAATTGTCTATTTAACTGATATTCATCTGGACTATTATAAATTACGATTGTTAACACATCATCCGCATTTCCTGGCTCTAATGCTTTGTCATTTCCAATTACACGGTGATACTGTGCCTTTACTTCCTTCGCAGCCCAATATAATCTCTTAATTTTTTCTTCTGATACTTTATCTCCTGTTTTGAACACAATTGATCCATCATCGAATGTATACGTTTTTGGTAAGTACTGCTCTTTTCCTTCTTTACGTATTTTCTCTAAATCTACTGTATTCCCGCTATAATCTTTACCATTATAATTTGTTGTAATTTGTTCTATCGCAACAAAATATGGTTCACTTAAGTGTGGGTACATATGCATTGCTTGTGTAACAACCTCTAATCCTTTATTCGGATTGCTATGAAATTTCCCTAAACGGCTTGCAAAATAAATACCATTATTAACGAGCCATTTATTTTCTGACGTTACTTCATTTAAAAGAGCAATACGATTTATTTCATTAATAAACCCATCTACTTTTCCATACCACATCGTTTCATTCGCTTCTTTACGGGCCTCAACTAAATACGACTGTATATCATAGTCAATCCCTTGCATAATATCGTATATTGCTTGTCCCTTCATTCGATCATTTACATAAGTAGTAAAATTATCATTGTATTGCTTTAAAATATTTGATGCGTATTGAACTGTTTCAACATCACTTGATGCATTACTAATTAATTTTCCGTATGCAGATACGACTGTATCTTGTTCATCTGTACCAAGCTTAAAGTTTGGATTTTTTGCGATTGCTTTTAAAGCAGGTAAACATTTATCCTGGAAGCTTCTTTCATTTAATTCACTTAATTCGTTATTATAAAATGCCAGATAAAAAGCGGAACGCAACACTTCAGTAAACGTTTGAATTCCTTTTGAATCATCTTTCGTAAATGTACTACCTCTATGAGCTAATTCATCTATAATGACTTGCATTTTTCCTTTATCTTTATAAAAGGCCTTTGTGTCTTCATTAAACTGGAATAAATCTGTAATTTGGTGCCACTTAATACTGCCTAATGTTTCAACTAATTCTTGATCATTCATTTTGTTTAAATCAGCCATTGAATAGCTTTCTTTAACTTGCTTTACTGCCGTTTTCTTCGTAATAGATGCTGGTCGCTGTGAAAAATCGCCTACTTTTAAACGTTCTTGAAATGATAAGGTTTCATCAACTTTTGAAACATGCCCAACTTCATCTACTGGCTTTTCAATTCCAACCGGTTTCGTTTTTAGCACATTATACGGTACTTTTTCTTCCGCTACTGCATGAGTTTGAAGTGCCCCTAACGATAAAGCCATTGTACTAATGCTAAGCATCACTTTATTGATCTTTGATTTCTTGTTCATATCCTTGCCCCCTATTTTAATATTCCATTCAAGAATTTAACATAAAATATGGATGTAACAATATAAAATGCAATATTTCATATTATTTCTTCCTATAATTTGTACATATCGTGAACACCCTTTCCTTTATCTAACCTCCGCTGATTATGAACTTATAACAATCAAAATTCCCTTTTACAAATATTAAAAAGAGAATTTTTTGACATTTCACCCTTTAATTGTTATGGTTAATATAATTGTTAACTTTATTAAATAAAGGTGGGATTCTATGATAAAAAAAGAGAACAGTGTATTTTATATCTCCATCTTGCTTACAACCTTATTTATTATATGGGGTGTCATACCAGCAAGCTGGATACAAGGCCATGATTTACAAAGTATCACATCTTCTTTAAACTCATTTATCCTCAATAAATTTGGATGGTTTTACTCTCTACTTATGACCACAATGCTTGTTTTAGCTACTTATTTAGCCTTTTCAAAATACGGTTCTATTCGTCTTGGTAAAGATGGAGAAAGACCAAAATACAGCTATTCATCTTGGTTATCCATGTTGTTTGGAGCAGGAATGGGGATTGGACTCCTCTTCTATGGAATCGCTGAACCGATTTCACATTTTACAGATCCATTAACAGGAAAAGCAGGTACAGAGGAAAGCGCCAAACTCGCTATGCAATATTCATTTTTCCACTGGGGACTCTTTCCGTGGTCACTATACGCGATGGTTGCTTTAACAATTGCATATTTCACATTCCGCAAACAAAAAGGTAGCACAATTGGGGCTACAGTTACTCCATTATTTAATCGATCGAAAAATTCTCCTATCGGAAAAACAGTCGATATTTTGGCTGTTTTAGCCACAGTATTTGGCATTGTGCCATCTGTTGGGATTGGTGCTCAACAAATTGCCGGAGGATTAAGCTATTTATTCCCTTCTATTCATAACACTTTACTTACTCAGCTCGTACTTATAGCTATCTTCGCTGTTTTATATTTAACAAGTGCGCAAACTGGCTTAGATCGTGGGATTAAATATTTGAGTAACTTGAATTTCTCTCTCGCAGGTATTTTACTCGTCTCCTTTTTAATTTTAGGACCAACTGTATTTATTATGAAATATTTCACATCTACACTCGGTTCTTATATCGGCGCTTTACCTAGTATGGGATTAAATTTAGGAGCATTTAGTGAAAAATCTTCTTCTTGGATTGAAAACTGGACTATTTTCTATTGGGGATGGTGGATCTCTTGGTCTCCATTCGTCGGTACATTCATTGCTCGTATTTCTAAAGGGCGCACAATAAAAGAATTTATTATTGGAGTTGTATTAGTCCCAACTCTTATCTGTACATTTTGGTTTGCAGTATTTGGCGGTACCGCTATCCATATGGAAATGTTCCAATCGCTTGGGATAGCTGATGAAATCGCAAAAAATGGTACAGAGATTGGATTATTTGCTGTTATTTCGCACCTACCATTCTCTACATTTTTAACGGTTATCGGGTTAATTTTAGTAGCCACATTTTTCGTTACTTCTGCCGACTCGGCAACATTTGTTGTTTCAATGCAAACGAGTAACGGAAGCTTATCACCGAAAAATAGTTTAAAACTTATATGGGGATTAACAATCGCGATCATTGCAGCACTTTTATTACAAGCTGGAGGATTAAATGCACTACAAATTGCAGCTATAATCGCAGCACTACCATTTTCTATCGTAGTCGTTCTTATGGTTGCTTCGCTATTTAAAGAGCTGCGAAAGGAAGATGTTAATTCGCAAACGAAAGAAGTTCCGCAAAAAATAAAAAAGATTATGTAACAATTGGCACCTCAAATTACTTCTGAATCCGTGATGACTGAGAGAAAAAAGAAAATTAACAAACCCCATTCGTATGAAATATAATTTTCATACGAATGGGGTTTTACTCTATCTATTACACAAAAGACAAACATTAATTATATACAATAATAAGATTAAACGTTATTTATTTCTTAAATAACCTCTTTCTAAATACGAACATACTTAGTGCGGAAAGAACAAGTGTTATTCCAGAAAGTAAAGTCGATGTGCTAGCTTCACCGCCTGTTGATGGTAAAGATTTCTTTCCTTCCTCCGTCTTATTAACATGTTGTGTATTTAAAGTATCTGCTGTTCTGCCTTCGTTTTCAACAACCTGATTATTTCCTTTTGGCTCTTTTACTTCCTCTTTCGCTTCTTCAACTTCTTTTGTTGGTTCTTTCACTTCTTCTTTTGACTCTTCCACTTCTTTCGTTGGTTCTTTTACTTCTTCTTTTGACTCTTCAACTTCTTTTGTTGGTTCTTTCACTTCTTCTTTTGACTCTTCAACTTCCTTTGTTGGTTCTTTCACTTCTTCTTTTGACTCTTCAACTTCCTTTGTTGGTTCTTTCACTTCTTCTTTTGACTCTTCCACTTCCTTTGTTGGTTCTTTCACTTCTTCTTTTGACTCTTCAACTTCTTTTGTTGGTTCTTTCACTTCTTCTTTTGACTCTTCCACTTCCTTTGTTGGTTCTTTCACTTCTTCTTTTGACTCTTCAACTTCCTTTGTTGGTTCTTTCACTTCTTCTTTTGTTTCTTCCACTTCTTTTGTTGGTTCTTTCACTTCTTCTTTTGACTCTTCCACTTCCTTTGTTGGTTCTTTCACTTCTTCTTTTGGTATTAATTTTTCTACTATATTCTGCATTACAATGCCACTATATAATATGCCAGTCTCATAATGATCTGCATCTAAATCAAATTCATATATTTTTTCTCCTAAAGTACGCCAAATGATTCCCTCATCAGTAAGAGTTCCACCTTCACTCTTTAGTGTAATCTTTTCAATTGGCTCTCCCTCTAAATCATATACAGGTATTTTCACTTCTTTATTTATTTCTGCATCATCCAAAATGACCTTTTGCCTTCTAACATCAATTGTTACCCACTGACCTAATTGTATTAATGGCCTTACATCACGAATCTCATTTTCAGCTAATTTTAAACTAAGTAAGTCTAACATTGAGCCAAGAACCGTTACATCTGTAATACGATTCTCAGTAAGATTTAACCACTGTAAATTTTTCAATGAAGATAGCGGTGTTATATCTTCAATTTGATTATGAGATACATTCACATTATTCAATCGTTTCAAGTTTGAGATGAAATCAATATTTTTCAGGCCTACTCCTTCTAAAGTAAGGTTTTCTAAGTTCGTCATGTACTCTAAACCTGTTATATCTTTTATCTCATTTCCTTTTTCTTTAAGTATCTCTAATTTTTTAACCTGTAATAAATCTTCTTTTGTGATAGGAGCGTTTAAGTTCTCTCTACCTAAATTCTCTTTATTAATATGTTGTTGTAAAGTTTTATCGAGAATTACATTTGCACGTTCTTTTTGTTTTTCAACTATATTCTGTATAACCGTACCATTAAATCTTATTTTACTTTCAGTAGAATTAGTATCTAGTTTAAATTCATATATTTTTTCTCCAGGACTATTCCATTTTATAAATCCGTTATTCAGAGTAGCCCCCTCACTTTTTACATTAATATTTTGAAGTGGTTCTCCCTTAAGGTTGTATACTGGGATTTTTAATTCCTCATCTACGCTTGCTTCATTTAAAAAGATTTTTTGTCTTTGAATGTCAATTGAAATTCGCTTACCTAATTCCTCAACAGGCCTTACGTCAGAAATTTCATTTGCTCCAAGATTTATCTCATGTAAATTTGTTAAAGTGCTCAACGGCGATATATCAGAGATATAATTCTCTTCTAAATTCAGCACTTGTAAAATTCCTAATTGAGATAATGGTGATATATCTTTTATTTCACTATCAGCAATTTCTAGTTCAATAAGATTACTCATTTTACTAATAGATTCAACATTATTAATTTTATTGTTCCCTATCCATAATAGTTCCACATTATTTAATCGATCAATTCCATTAAGATCACTGATTTGATTATTTGCTAAGTATAATTGTTTCATAGTTGATAATGTAAATAATGGCTGGATATCTTTAATGTTATTACCGATTAAATCTAATGTTTTGATTTTTTTCATTTTACTTAATGGTGTAAGATCAGAAATTTTATTATCTCTTAAAAAAAGCATATTAATATTCTCTAATTGCCCAATTGGATGAATACTTTCAATTGAATTAGAAGTTAAATCAACGTACTTCAAACTTCTCAATTTCGAGATAGCTGATATATCTGTTACATTAGACTCTCGTAACGTCAACTTCTCTAAATTTGTCATATACTCTAAACCAGCTATTTCATTTATCCCTTTACCTGAATAAACGGATAATGTTTTAATTTGTAATAAATCTTTCTTTGTGATTGGCGCATCTACATTATCTCTATCTAAGTTATATTTATTAATATATTTTTGTAATTGCTTATCTAATATTACATTTCCGTTTTCATCTTGTTGCTCCTCTTTATTTTCCTTTTGTTTTTCTGAAACATTGTTTTCTAAATTTATAGCATTCACTTCAAACTGCACTTGATATTTATTATCATAGGCCATCGTTGGAATATAAATATGCATTTGCATATTGTATGTTTTTCCTAATTCTCCAACTTCAAATTGAATAACCTTCGTCCCATTTTTCTTTTTGTCTTCTGATAGGACCTTTACATCATGAAACACACCTGGCGTATGAATATCCTCTGTTTTCAAGTATTGGAAGAAATCACTATCACTTAACGTTGCTGTTACAATTTTCTTTCCATTCTCAATTGTTAATTTCGGATCCTTTATATAAACAGCTGCCATAGACTCTTCATTCGTTTTATCTTTATACGCTTTAATAACAGCATCATATGTACCATCTTCTAAACCTTGTCCCGTTTTATTCGCCTCAATTGCCACTGCCGCTAAAGCAGGTGTTGAATAAACAGCAAACGGAAGTGATAACGCCGCCGCTATAATCATTGCATTTATACGTTTTCTTTTATTTTGTTTCAACTTTACATCTCCTCCAAAATATATAATTCGAAATGTAATCATTTCTCGAATAAATGATAATGATTTTCATTATCATTGTCAACTAAAAAAATAAAAAGTTTACAAAAAAAGAACCTCTTTAAAAGAGGTTATGCCATTTTCTCACCTGATTCTTCTCTAAAAAAGCTTTTCATCGCATGAAATACGTCTGCTTTTTGCTTTAAAATATAGTATCTAAAGTTTTCATCTTTAATATTTTTATAGGCTGACATGAGTGTACTATGGCGATTATACTGATTCACTTCCCCATATCCAAACATATTACATTTCTTCATTAATTCTTCCACAAGCTTTACACACCTAGCGTTATCTGATGTTAAATTATCACCATCTGAAAAATGGAATGGATAAATATTATAGCGGTCTGGTGAATATTTATTATCAATCAGTTCTAATGCCTTTTTATATACGGAAGAACATATTGTTCCGCCACTTTCTCCTTTTGAGAAAAATTCTTCTTCTGTGACGACTTTCGCTTCTGTATGGTGAGCAATAAATTCAATATCAACTGTTTCATACTTTGTTCGTAAAAATCTTGTCATCCAGAAAAAGAAGCTACGTGCCATATACTTCTCCCACATTCCCATCGATCCACTCGTATCCATCATCGCTAACACAACAGCCTTTGAATCTGGCTTTAATACTTCATTCCAAGTGCGGAACTTTAAGTCTTCTTGATGAATTGGATGGAAAGATGCTTTACCACGCATCGCATTTCGTTTATATGCAGATATCATTGTTCGTTTCTTATCGATATTTCCCCATAATCCTGTTTTTCTAATGTCATTAAATTCAACATGTTCAATCCGATTTTCATCTATTTCTTTTCTCTTTAAATTAGGCAGCTCTAACTCTCTGAAAAACGCCTGCTCTAATTCTAAAATAGAGACTTCAGCTTCATAGTAATCTTCCCCAGCTGCATCTCCTGCTCCTTGCCCTTTTCCTGGCCCTTTTTGTTTTTGACCACCTGATCCATCTCTCGCAACGACATCACCAACTTTACTGTCACCGTTTCCTTGCCCAACATGTTTATTTTTATCATAATTGTATCTAATCTTATATTCATCTAGAGAACGAATTGGTATTTTTACAACATCTTTGCCATTAGACATAACTATACTTTCTTCTGTTACAAGATCGGGTAAATTATTCTTAATTGCCTCTTGTACTTTTTCTTGATGGCGTTGTTGGTCGTCATATCCTTTGCGATGGAGGGACCAGTTTTCCTGTGAAATCGTATAATTTGGTTGATTTTCTTCGCCCATTCCTTTCCCTCCTTACTGTAATTGTCTTCCTTTATGAACAGCAATCTATAAATTTTGTTCTGTACTGTGCAAGCTAGAATATTTGAAAGGTAACTGCCCACAGAAAATCATCCCATAAACATTTATAACGTTTTTCATACAATACCCGAGCATCCTAAACAAAATTTTGCCACTCACATAATAGAAAGAAATATTCAGCCACTGATAAGAAAGAAACACAATGCATTGTTGCACACATTTTTACTTTGCAACATATTGTATTGTGTTGGCTTTTTTCGTATGAATGGTTGGTTACTCTATCATATGCATATTGTAAAAATAATTGACAATAAATTCATGAAATTGCATCTTAATTTATTACATTTGGACAAGGTATGACACTTTATACACATATGAACGGATAATAAAACGCTGTCCCGCAAAATACAAGAGACAGCGTTTTGTTATCAAACTATCGGTTTAACAAGCTACCTACATAGCGTAATAATTCATTTGCTGAAGAAGAATTATAGCCATGCTCATCAATTAAACGCGCAACAACATCATTGATTTTCTTAAGCTGATTTTCGTCTGGCGTTTTCGTTGATGTTGTAATTTTCACTA
The DNA here is from genome assembly GCF_053345735.1 of Bacillus sp. D48C. Taxonomy (NCBI): domain Bacteria; kingdom Bacillati; phylum Bacillota; class Bacilli; order Caryophanales; family Bacillaceae; genus Bacillus; species Bacillus sp. D48C. The sequence continues at coordinate 12,579 of NZ_JBKFAQ010000011.1, read as the reverse complement.
TATCTTTTAAATCAGCAAATAGTTTTTTCTGAATCGCTTCACGAAGACGTTCATGTGAATTATAATCAAAGCGTTTTCCTTTACGGGCATAAGCAGAAATGCGAATTAAAATCTCTTCACGGAACGCTTTCTTAGCATTTTCTGAAATCCCAATTTGCTCTTCAATTGAGCGCATTAATTTTTCATCTGGACTCATTTCTTCTCCTGTTAACGGATCACGTAATTTCGATTTATTGCAGTACGCCTCGACGTTATCTAAATAATTATCCATAAGTGTCTTAGCCGATTCTTCATATGAATAAACAAACGCCTTTTGTACTTCTTTCTTTGCGATTTCATCGTATTCTTTTCTCGCTAATGAGATGAAATTCATATAACGTTCACGGTCTTCATTACTAATCGATGGATGCTGATCCAGCCCATCTTTTAAAGATCTAAGTACATCTAACGCGTTAATAGATGGTACCTCTTTTCGAATGATTGTAGACGAAATTCGGTTAATGACATAACGAGGATCAATACCCTTCATACCTTCATCTTGATATTCTCGTTGTAGCTCCTCTACATCAATCGCATTATAACCTTCTACCGTTTCTCCATCATACAAACGCATCTTTTTAATTAAATCAATATCCGGACGCTTCGGATCTTTTAAACGAGTTAAAATAGTGAACATTGCTGCAACGCGAAGTGTGTGTGGTGCAATGTGAACATTCGACACATCACTTTCACGAATCATTTTTTCATAAATATGTTCTTCTTCACTTACTCGTAAATTATAAGGAACTGGCATTACAATAATTCTTGAGTGCAATGCCTCATTTTTCTTATTTGCTATAAATGAGCGATACTCTGTTTCATTCGTATGCGCTACAATTAATTCATCTGCTGAAATAAGCGCAAATCTTCCCGCTTTGAAATTCCCTTCTTGCGTAAGCGATAATAAGTGCCATAAAAACTTCTCATCACATTTTAACATCTCTTGGAACTCCATCATTCCTCGGTTCGCCTTATTTAATTCTCCATCAAATCGATACGCACGCGGGTCTGATTCTGAACCATATTCTGCAATCGTAGAAAAGTCCAGACTACCTGTTAAATCTGCAATATCCTGTGATTTTGGATCAGACGGGCTAAATGTACCAATCCCTGTACGGCGATCTTCAGAGAAGAAAATACGCTCTACAACTACATCCTCAATTCTTGATCCGTATTCTTGCTCTAAACGCATGACATTTAGTGGTGATAAATTTCCTTCAATTCTAACCCCATACTCATCAAAGAAATCATCTCGTAAATGATGTGGAATTAAATGCAGTGGATCCTCATGCATTGGGCATCCTTTAATTGCAAAAATTGCTCCACGATCTGTTCGTGAATATGTTTCTAATCCTCGTTTCAACATCGTAACTAACGTTGATTTCCCTCCACTAACAGGACCCATTAATAATAAAATTCTTTTTCTAACATCTAATCGTTTTGCGGATGGATGAAAATATTCCTCTACAAGACGTTCTAGAGCATCCTCTAATCCAAAGAGCTGATTACTAAAGAAGTTATACTTTCTTCTACCATCAACTTCTTCAATTCCAGCATCTTTTATCATATTGTAAATGCGAGAGTGTGCTGTTTGAGCCACCCATGGTCTTTCTTTCACAAGCTCCAAATACTCCGCAAACGTACCTTCCCATTGTAACCGTTCTTCTGCTGCTCGATGCTGTTCAATCTTTTTTAGAATATCCATTATAGCTCCTCCCCCATCTCCTTGTTCAATCGGATTATTATAAAAGGTATGCTAGGATGTCCTTAAACATTCTTTAAATCAAAACGAAATATATAATAGCACGCTAAAATTCTCTCCAAAATTCAAAGAAAATTCTGTATAATATAGGTATTAACGTTTTCACACTGCTATTCATTATAAATAAATTCTTTTCTTCTAAGAACCTTACATACATTTTGGGTAATAAATAGAACTCGTGAACCGAAAAAAGTAAGGAGGATATTAGTATGAAATTATTATTAATTTTAGGTGTATCACTCACATTTCTTACAGCTATTTTTACATCTGGTTACAATGACAAACCAGGTACACATAAAAAATGATGTGCTTTTAGCACATCATTTTTTTATACATTATTTATAATACATATTTTCCATATCATATTTGGATAATGGTCGACTATAATAATAACCTTGTACAAGCTTCACATTCTTTTCTTTCAAAAACTGTATTTGCTCCTTTTTTTCTACTCCCTCTGCAATTACATTCAGTTCTAAAGTATGAGCTAAATGAATAATTGCAGCTGTAATATTCGTATCACGTTCATCTATATGTATACCTTCCATAAAAGAACGATCAATTTTTAAAGTATCAATTGGATATGTTTTCAAGTAACTTAAAGATGAATAGCCTGTTCCAAAATCATCTAAATGAATCTTTAAATTTTGTTCTTTTAATTGTAGTAACACTCTCTTCGATATATCTTTATGTATAAGAGCTCCTTCTGTAACCTCTATCGCTAATAAATAAGCTGGTACATTGTACTTATTTAAAGCCCGTGTAATCATCTCTATTAATGTAATAGAGCGAAAGTGTCTAGCTGAAATATTAACTGCAATTGGGACCACTTCATATCCTTTATTTAACCATTCGCGCAGTTGCTGACACACTTGATTTACTACCCATTCATCGAGCTTAATAATAAATCCTGTTCTTTCTGCCAACGGAATAAATTGATTTGGAGAAACAAATCCTAATTCCTTATTCTCCCACCTTATTAAAGCTTCCATACTAGCTATTTTTTTCGTTTCAATATTAATTTGTGGCTGATAATATAAGAAAAACTCATTTTTTTCTATAGCACGATGTAACTGGTTTTCTATTATAAACCTTTGTTCACGCTCACAGTCTAATCCACTACAATAAAAATGATAATGTCCTTTTCCTTTTTCTTTTGCTTTTTCTAAAGCAGCATCGACCCTCTGAAATAGTATTTTTTCATCTTCTCCATCTGCTGGAGCCATTACAATTCCAATTGACGCACTTAAATATACATCTTCTTCCTCGATTACAAAATATTCACTAATATTTTTCAGTATGCCTTTTGCAATTTCCTCTACACATTCTTTCGTTATATTTTCTATTAACATAACAAATTGATCATCGTGTTCTCTAAATAAGTGCATACCTTCTATTTTTAGATTGCTTAAACATTCTGTAACTTTTTGTAATACTTTATCTCCCTCTTTATGACCAAATGTATCATTAATACGATGAAACTCATCTAAATCTATAAATACAAGCGCAAAATTTATACTCTCTTTTAAAAAAGTATTTAACTTATTTGTACATGAAATTCTATTCATTAATCCCGTTAACTGGTCATAGTAGGCTAAATATTCTGTTCGCATTTCGTTTAATACTTGCCTTGTAACATCTCTCGTAACAATATAAACTCCAACAATTTCACCGTTCACAATAATCGGGATAGTTCTCAAAGAAATATATAGCTCGTACCCTTCTTTATGAACATATTTCTTTGAAACGATTTGTTTTGCTCTTCCCTGCAGAGCTCCTTTAAATAGAATTTGAAAGTCTTTTTCATATTCTTTATTAATGAATTCAAAAATAAATTTATTATTTAACTCTTCATACCGGTATCCAAATATTTCATACGTTGCCGGGTTTGCATATGTAACTCTCCCTATAGAATCTATAGATATAATTGAGTCATTATTATATTCTAGTAACGACTTAAATAACATTTGTTTTTCCTCTATCTCTGTCTTCTCCTCAATTTGAGCTGTAATATCTCTTGTAATACAAATAACAAATTGACATATTCCTTCTTCATCGCAGACAGGATTAAGTGAAGATTCATAATGTATCTCACCTTTTTGTAATTTGACTACATCACAAAATGTGTGTGCTTTCGCTTCTCTCACTACTTTTTCATATTGCCTTTGCAATATCCCCGCTATATCTTTTGGTAATACTTCTGCAAAAGTTTTTCCATAGCACTCTTCGCTTAACCTAGCATAATCCATTCCTATTCTATTCACATACATATATTTAAACGTTTCATCATCAATAACTTTCAAAATAAATACTAAATCTTGAATAGCATGTAATAATCCTTGTCTAATTAAATCCATATCTATCATACTTAAAAAGGTATTTTGATTACTATATTCTTCCTTCATATTTATCTCAACCCGTCTTATCTATTTTTAATCATATATCCCATTCTATATGATTATGTCCTCTCTTTTAAATGTATGATTACATATTATTTTTATTTTATAAAAAAAAGTCGCCATATGGCGACTTTTAATAAACGATTTCTAAATCTAATCCAGGGTAATTTTGTTGACGGAACGCTTCATAAATTAAAATTGCTGCTGTATTAGATAAATTTAATGAACGTACTTTATCTGTCATTGGAATACGTAAACAATGATCAAAGTTTTCTTCGATTACATTAGCTGGTAAGCCGTTTGTTTCTCTTCCAAATACAAAATAGTAATCCTTCTCGCGCTTGCTATAGTCAAACGCTGTATGAGCTTTTTCGCCATACTTCGTTAAATAGAAGAATTCACCATCTTTATTTTTTTCATAAAATTCTTCAATTGAATCATAATACGTAATTTTCACGTGCTGCCAATAATCTAATCCGGCACGCTTTAACATTTTATCATCCGTTGAAAATCCAAGCGGTCTAATCAAATGTAATTCTGTTCCAGTTGCTGCACAAGTACGAGCAATATTCCCTGTATTTGCTGGAATTTCTGGCTGATATAAAACAACATGTACTCCCACGCGATATTCACCTCTGTTTTTTGTCTACTACGTATTATACCACTTGAGCGAAAAATCTCTACCCATTAATAATATGAAAGAATTTATATTTCATTTGTGGTGTATATTTACTAGAGTCTTCATAGTTCCAATAACGTCGACGGCTATTCGCTGAATGTGCATTTACAAGCGGCATACCATCTGCATCTTTTGCTACTACAATCGTCGTATGATTCCATCTTCCGTCATCCTCGAAATCATAAGCAATAACATCTCCAAGAATAAGTTCTTCTGGCCTCTCTACCGCCTCTGCTCGAAGTCCTGTTGTAGCACCTGACAAATACCAATAAAAAGAATGTGCAACAGCCCAGCTCCAACTCCACTGATTCTCCCTTTGCCACCATCCTTTACGAATATTAGGATATCCGTTCATAGGTACTTCTCCAGTATGAAGACATTGAGAAATAAAATTCGTACAATTATCAGGGAAATTACGATACATAGGATTTCGGTCATCCCACCAACGCTCTGCATATTTCACTGCCTCTAAACGATTATACTGATAAGAACCGTACTTCTCTTTCGTAATTTCCCTTTCTAATGTCTCACCCATTCTAATTTCTTCTGACACTTCAATATCATAATCGCCTATAATCCGACTATTATTTAAACAAACTCTTCGTTTTAATTGTTCCTCTTCAATATAAAATAATTCTTTATGCTTAATTAAATATTTAAAATGTATTTGATAATCAATTTCTTGATGGTCATTACTATTTAATTGTCTAATGAAAGAAACATCCGCAGTTGCTTTCACTATATGTGCACTACGCCTTTGAAACAATTGTTTCTTTCTCTGTGCCATTTGTAGTAAATCCTCAGCAATACCATCCACGTCTGTTCGTTTCTCTGTGATATATGCTAAAAACTGTTGTACTTGCTTTTCAATATTCATTTTTACAGCCATTTCGTTTCCCTCCCATATTACAATATGAAAAAGGGAAATATTATCTACTCTTTTTTCTGTGCTAACAATTCAAGCCCGCGCTTCATTTCATGAAGTACTTCTTCATCTTTCTCACGTTCCATCGCTTTCTCAATCGCTTCGCCTACTCCATCTCCCCCAATTTTCCCAAGTGCCCATGCTGCCGTTCCGCGCAATACCGGTCTTGGGTCATCTTTCATAACACCAATTAAATCAGGAATTGCCGATGCTTCTTTAAAATGTGCTAATGCTAAAATCGCATTTCTTTGCAGTGGCTTTTTCCCTCTCCATGACCCTGACATAATCCCATATTTCTCTTTAAAATCACGATTACTAATTGTTAAAAGTGGCGTTAATAATGGTTTAACTAGCTCAGGGTCCGGCTCCATCTCAGGATGATTATGAAAATCCATTCCTTTGTTTTTCGGGCAAACAGTCTGACACGTATCACATCCATATATACGATTTCCTATTTTATCGCGATATTCTTCAGGTAGGAATCCTTTCGTCTGTGTTAAAAACGCAATACACTTCTTCGAATCTAACTGTCCCCCCTGTATTAAAGCACCTGTAGGACAAATATCGATACATTTCGTACAGCCCCCGCATTGATCTTCTATCGGCTTATCTGGCGGGAATGGAACATTTGTAATCATTTCCCCTAAGTATACGTACGAACCGAATTCAGGTGTAATAATAGCACAGTTTTTCCCACTCCAGCCAATGCCTGCACGCTCTGATACAGCTCGATCACTTAATTCACCTGTATCAACCATGGACTTCACTTCTATATCCGGAAGTTTTTCAATTAAATATGCTTCTAATTTTTGCAAACGATCTCGTAAAACAAGATGATAATCTTGTCCCCAAGAAGCACGGCAAAAAATTCCACGGCGTTCTCCACGCTTACTTAATGGTGCATTTTTTAATTTTGAAGGATATGCTAAAGCAATCGCAATAATTGATTTAGCACCCGGTAATAAAAGTTGCGGATTCGTTCTCTTCTCTATATCAGGCTCTTCAAATCCAGATTGATAATTTAATTGTTGTTGCTGGATTAAGCGCTGCTTTAATTCCTCAAAAGGAGAAGCACTCGCAAAGCCTATTTTATCTATGCCAATTGTTTTACTATACGCAATTACATCTTGCTTTAATTGTTCAAAATCCACTCTTAATCGCCTCCTCAGATGAATCCATCATCCCTTATGTAACGACTTTATTGGTTAGTAATTCACTTTTGGAATACTATTATTTACTTCTATTTTCGCATGTAATTATATTTTTCAAACATTAAAAAACGCAATGCCTCGTTTATCTCGGAAACGAAACACTGCGTTGATCACAATTTATAGAAAAACATTTAATAAAATTTGGAGCGGGTGAAGAGAATCGAACTCTCGACCAGAGCTTGGAAGGCTCTTGTTTTACCACTAAACTACACCCGCAAATATGAATTACATATAAGATATTAGAATAACTTATGTAAAGTAGTATAGCATGTTAAAAAAATAGAGGCAAGAATTTTATCGAAAAAAGTCGAAAAAGTGATGAGAGACCTCATCACTTTTTCAATTCTTTATCAATGGCCTTCTTCATACTATCGAAATCAGGGTTTGCAAGATTTCCGTTTACATATACTGAAGGAGCACCTTGAACTTTTAATTTTTGAGCACGATCTGAATCTTTACGTACTTTTTCTGTAATTTCTTTACTGTGTAAATCTTTCTTAAATTGCTCTACATCAACTTTTGGAAGTTTCTCTTTCACAATGCTAAGAAGCAAATCTTCTGTAATCCATTCTTCCGTATCTTTCTTTTGATTTTGATAAATCTCATCATAGAAAATCCAGAATGAATCTTTATCTTGTTTATAAATTGCTTCACCAGCTGCTGCACCTAAATCCGAGTCTTTTCCGATAAATGGGAAGTTAATAAAATATAACTGCACTTTGCCTTTATCAATATACTCTTCTTTTAATCGAGGTAATACTGTTACATCCCAAGTACGACAAGCAGGACATTTGAAGTCTCCAAATTCAACTACCTTAACTGGAGCATCATCTTTCCCTAAAGATTGTTGCGTGGAATAAGCAAACATCTCATTCCCTTTATCTTTTTTGTCATTTATGATGCTATACGCAATTGTTCCAATTACAATCAATACTGCGATAGAAAAAACTATACCAAGAGCCATGAGTTTATTTGATTTCATATACATTCCTCTTTAAATTCATATTCTGTATACAGCATTGTACACAATACACATAATATCAACACTTATATACGTCACGCAATGAACACGCTCACATAAATTACAAAAACACAATAATTGTGACGATATTGTGTCACAATTTGTCACAATTTATTCAAAAAAAGAAGCTCCTCTGTAGGAACTTCTCTTAACTTACTGCTTTTTTACGCGCGCTATTTAACATCGACTGCTCTATTTTTATATCATGACGAATTACCAATTTCTCACTAACTGCTTGAACATACTCATCATGACTTATATAGCCTTCTTTCTCCATTAGTCTCAAAACGACATTTCGTCTCTCTACTGCTTTATCATAATTTTGGGCAGGTGAGTAATAAGCAGGTGCTTTTACTACAGCAGCCATCATTGCACTTTCAGCCAACGTTAATTGGTTCACCTTTTTACCGAAGTAAAGGTTTGCTGCTTTTTCAATTCCCCATGCTCCTTCTCCATAATAAATGTTACTTACATATAATTTTAAAATTTCATCCTTCGTAAATGTACGTTCAATTTTTTTCGTATAAAAAATCTCTTTCCACTTACGAGAAAATGTACGTTCATTCGTTAAAAAAGCATTTTTAGATAGCTGCTGTGTAATCGTGCTTCCTCCTTGTACGACACCACCAGCCTTTATATTCTCAACAGAGGCCCTAATAATTGCTATATAATCTAAACCGTTATGATGATAAAATCTTTTATCTTCTGTCGCAATAAATGCATGTGTTAATGATTCTGGTACCTCTAACTTAGCCGGCACATGTAATTTACTAATATCACTTTGCTCAATCATTACATTTCCAATGAATAATAACGTACAACTTAACAATAATAATAATATAATGGCTTTATAAAAAAGTTTAGTCATTGGATTTAATGCAACTTTTTGATGATAGTTCACCCTAGATAATACTCGTTCTTTCATCTTGAACACCTCTTTTCCACACAGCATATAACTCTTACTTTAAGAATACATTGTTGTAAAAAAATATCCCATCGATTTCTCTTACACGTACCTTACATCATTGTAAGGTATAAAGTGAAACTTTAATAAGCCCTCATCAATCAGGCTTACTGCCCAGCAAATAGTCGGATAAAAAAGTATTGTATCACAGTCTTTTTTTATCTACTATTCATCTGAAATATTGAATATAGGTATGTTAAAGTACGAATAACCAATAAGAGAGTAACCCTTAAGACTATTATATTTTCACTTTACACTTTAATTATATCATCTACAAATATATGTACTTTTAACTATCTAGTAATCTAAATGTATATAACATATAAAGTGAAACTTTAATCAGTGGAGGTTTTGTTCATCCCCACTGATTATTAGCCCTCACCAATTGAGCTGCCCGGCAAATAGCGGGATAAATCCATTATACAGAACAAACGTTCTACAAATCAATACTAGCGCTATTATTATTTTGACCTTTTTCTTAAACAGTATACAAAAAAAAGAGTAGTGATTTGAATGTATCTCAAATCAGTCACTCTTTTCTTTACAATCTTCCTATTAAACTATACGGCTGTACTTCCCACGTTTCGTACGGAATATAATGTGTTGCTCTCATCGCATCAAGCGTTCTGGATTTCATATGAGGACGCGTTATATACTCATCTATATTCTCTTCATTTAAAGCAACAAATTTAGCCTCTTGTATTTCTTCAGGTTGAATTTTTATTTCACCGCTCACATATGCCACTTTAAAAACAACAGCTAAAATATGCATAGAAGCATTATAGTAAACACCTGTAACTCCAACCGGCTTCACAGTTAAACCGGTTTCCTCAAACATTTCCCTACAAACTGCTTGATCGAGCGCTTCTCCTTCTTCCACCTGTCCTCCTGGCAACTCCCACGTATCCGATCGCCAATGTACTTTAGCTAATAACACTTCATCTTTTTCATTTGTTAAATAACCTGCTACAGCAACGATATGCTTTGGTGTTTTATGTTCCATATTAAACCTCCTAGAAATAATGATTATTTCATATATCCCTATAAGCATATTCCCTGTCTACAACAAAATACCTTTACTAATTCATCAACTTAATTAACTTCATAAAAAAAGCCTCTATCCGTTAAACGGACAGGGCTTCTATCGTATTATTCTCCTAAGTCTACGTTGTGGTAAACTTGTTGCACATCTTCTAAATCTTCTAATGCATCAACCATTTTCTCAAATTGTACTTGAGCATCTTCGGGAAGTGTAACATCACTTTGTGCAAGCATTGTTAATTCTGCAACTGTAAATTCTTCAACACCAGCACCTTTAAGTGCAGATTGTACTGAATGGAATTGATCAGGTTCAGCATACACGATAACAGAATCTTCTTCTTCTAGAATGTCACGTGCATCAACATCTGCTTCCATTAAAATTTCAAGAACTTCATCTGATGTTTTACCTTCAAGGCCGATAACAGCTGTCGCATCAAACATGTAAGCTACAGAACCGTTTACACCCATGTTACCACTGTTTTTGCTAAATGCAGCTCGTACATCTGCTGCAGTACGGTTTACGTTATTTGTAAGTGTATCTACAATAACCATAGCTCCATTTGGTCCAAATCCTTCATAACGAAGCTCGTCATAATTTTCCTCTGAACCGCCTTTTGCCTTTTCAACTGCACGATCAATAATTGTTCTTGGTACATTGTATGTTTTCGCACGTTCTAATACGACTCTAAGCGCTTGGTTTGATTCTGGATCTGGCTCTCCTTGTTTTGCCGCCACATAAATTTCACGTCCAAATTTCGCGTATATACGGCTTGTATTTGCATCTTTCGATGCTTTTTTGTCTTTAATATTGTTCCATTTACGGCCCATACTTTCCACTCTCTTTCTCGTTTTAAATCTACATAAAAATATTAATATGAAATATAATGTGTGTTCAACACATTTTTAAAAGAAATATAAAAAGTTCATTTTTGATTCATATTACAGACATAATATAAATCACTATCATTTTGTTCTTTCGACAAGTTATATTATACATGAATTCCTAAGTTTATTACGAATTTTAGCATCACATAATATAATTTAACAAAAAAGACTCTAACATTTCTGTTAGAGTCTTTTTATATTGCCGATACCGATTTCCATAATATTCCCATAATTACTTTCTATTGCTGTACAATAAAAATAGGGAAAAATTTGAAGAAAAGGTGGAGGGAGAATTATGACACATTCAAATGAGAAAAAATCACATGCTTTTAAAGGAATAGGAGAGAAGTTAAACCCAACTATCTATCAAGTAAGATTCATGAAATTAGATGAACCAATCCAATTTGAGGCGTTTCCTGAATTGAAGGAATTAGGGGACTGGTTGAGTACTTCAACGCACATGTGGTCGTGCCACTCAACTATGTACAAATACAACAGAGAAAAGTTTGAAAAGAAGTTTTTAGAAATTACGAAATTAACAGCTGATCATGTACTAATATCTACTGGTGGTGTCGGATTTAACTTCATGTCACCGGGGTGGAGAAATTCTCTCTAGAGTGCTCGAAGGGAATATTATAGAATACCGCAATTAAAAGGATAAAATTGAATGTTTGTTTTTATCCTTTTAATGTTTCGCAGTTTACTCACCGTACACTTTTTGTGCTTATTTTGTCATGTAATGAAAAGAAAACAAAAAAAACTCTATACTAATTGTATAGAGTTTTTTTACGACGTTCATGATACCGATGGTCGGGGTCGAACCGACACTCCCGAAGGAACACGATTTTGAGTCGTGCGCGTCTGCCAATTCCGCCACATCGGCACAAAAGAAAAGGCGGCAACCGGATTTGAACCGGTGATAAAGGTTTTGCAGACCTCTGCCTTACCACTTGGCTATGCCGCCATATTAAATTTCATTGGAGCGGAAGACGGGATTCGAACCCGCGACCCCAACCTTGGCAAGGTTGTATTCTACCACTGAACTACTTCCGCAAAAATGGCTGGGCTAGCTGGATTCGAACCAGCGCATGACGGAGTCAAAGTCCGTTGCCTTACCGCTTGGCTATAGCCCATCGAATTCTTACTTAATTATATGTAAGTATCAATTAAATTATTTGTAATTTTAAAAATAAAAATGGGGCGACTGATGGGAATCGAACCCACGAATGCCGGAGCCACAATCCGGTGCGTTAACCACTTCGCCACAACCGCCATGTTGTGTAAATATATTTGGCAGGGGCAGTAGGAATCGAACCCACACTGGAGGTTTTGGAGACCTCAGTTCTACCTTTAAACTATGCCCCTATGTAAATGGTGGAGGGGGGCAGATTCGAACTGCCGAACCCGAAGGAGCGGATTTACAGTCCGCCGCGTTTAGCCACTTCGCTACCCCTCCGAAACTTACATGGTGCCGGCTAGAGGACTTGAACCCCCAACCTACTGATTACAAGTCAGTTGCTCTACCAATTGAGCTAAGCCGGCGTATTTTATTAAAATAAATGGTGGCTCGGGACGGAATCGAACCGCCGACACGAGGATTTTCAGTCCTCTGCTCTACCGACTGAGCTACCGAGCCTTATTAAAATGGCGGTC
>NZ_JBKFAQ010000010.1:227342-228732 GCF_053345735.1 Bacillus sp. D48C | reverse complement strand
CAAATGAAGGAGTTCAAACACCAGGAACAGTAAGACAAGGAGCAAGTGAAGGAAGTCAAACACCAGGAACAGTAAGACAAGGAGCAAATGAAGGAAGTCAAACACCAGGAACAGTAAGACAAGGAGCAAATGAAGGAGTTCAAACACCAGGAACAGTAAGACAAGGAGCAAATGAAGGAGTTCAAACACCAGGAACAGTAAGACAAGGAGCAAGTGAAGGAAGTCAAACACCAGGAACAGTAAGACAAGGAGCAAATGAAGGAAATCAAACATCAAGCCCGGCACCAGTGGAAACATCAAGACCAGTACCAAGTGGAGGAAGCCCGGCACCAGTGGAAACATCAAGACCAGTACCAAGTGGAGGAAGCCCGGTACCAGTGGAAACATCAAGACCAGTACCAAGTGGAGGAAGCCCGGTACCAGTGGAAACATCAAGACCAGTACCAAGTGGAGGAAGCCCGGCACCAGTGGAAACATCAAGATCAGTACCAAGTGGAAGTAGCCCGGTATCAGCCGACATCGTAACGGTGACACATAGTAGCCCGATTATTCCTTATGAAAGTGATAAAGAAGTGGCAGCAAGTAGAAGTCAAGAAACACGGACATTAGGACAATATACAACCGATAAAGTGAAAAATACTACATCATCGGTGAAACAAAAGGTAAGAGGAGTACAAGAAAGAATTAATACATCTGAAACGGTACAGAATACAAAGCGTTTTTATCAAATGGGTCAAAATACGGGTAAAAGTTGGAGAGATATTGTGAACAAAAATAAAAAGAATACGGATAAAAAATAAGCGTAATCGTACGCTTATTTTTTATTGTCGAAAAGGAGGGAATCCCGATGAGAAGCTATCGGATTCCGAAGGAAATCAGTACAGAATTACGGATTAATAAAGTGCTTTATTTAATAGATTTCTTTTTATTAATTGGTTTATTAGTTGTAACGATGATTCTTAGGAACTTCGTACATGAGTCCTTTCAGTTACCATTTATTCTTTTCATGGTAGCTATTGCAATTATCATGATTTGGCGACCAAGTACGAATCCTCAAAAACGAATGTATGAAGTTTTGATTATTACATTGCTAAGAAGGAAAGGTGCATATTGCGCCATTGATAACGATCAATAAGGGAGGGATTACATATGGCGTTATTCAGCGAAAAAGATGTAGAGAAAGAAGAGCCAAAACAACTAGAAAAACCGAAGAAAAATGCATTTCGATTTAACGAAAAAAACGTAAAAGAATCAATTTCTGAACCAAAAGAAATTGTGAAGGTGGTACCCAACAAAAAGAAAGAAGAAAAACCAAAGGTAGAACCAAAAGTAAAAAAACAGAAGAAAGAAAAGCCAAAGAAAGACACTTCGAAAAAGAAAAATCCAAAAC
>NZ_JBKFAQ010000010.1:227056-227332 GCF_053345735.1 Bacillus sp. D48C | reverse complement strand
AAAAAACGTAAAAGAATCAATTTCTGAACCAAAAGAAATTGTGAAGGTGGTACCCAACAAAAAGAAAGAAGAAAAACCAAAGGTAGAACCAAAAGTTAAAAAACAGAAGAAAGAAAAGCCAAAGAAAGACCTTTCGAAAAAGAAAAATCCAAAAATGTTAGGTTTTTTATCTAGAAAAAAGAAAGAAGCGCCACCAAAGGTAAAGAAAAGTATTGCGGAAATTATGCAAATTGTAGACATGACGGAGGATGGCATATTTGAACTAAAAAATGAGGG
>NZ_JBKFAQ010000010.1:226649-227046 GCF_053345735.1 Bacillus sp. D48C | reverse complement strand
ATCTAGAAAAAAGAAAGAAGCGCCACCAAAGGTAAAGAAAAGTATTGCGGAAATTATGCAAATTGTAGACATGACGGAGGATGGCATATTTGAACTGAAAAATGAGGAATTTTTAGAAATTCTTCAAGTCGAAGGTGACGATATGTTCTCTAAGAATAGCGATGAACAAGCATTTGTCATTTTCTCACATGCGTATTTTTATCAAGCCTACAAACAGTCCATTAAACTCGTTTTTTTAAACTTTCCATGTCAAACAACCGAACAACAACGTTATATAGAGAAGAAAATTAAAGAATGTACCAGTCCTTTGTATGAACGGATTTTAAATCAAAAGTTAAAAGAACTTCAGTTTTTAGAATGGGGCAGAACCAATCGTGAAGCCTTCTTATTTATTTAT
>NZ_JBKFAQ010000010.1:226137-226639 GCF_053345735.1 Bacillus sp. D48C | reverse complement strand
TAAACTCGTTTTTTTAAACTTTCCATGTCAAACAACCGAACAACAACGTTATATAGAGAAGAAAATTAAAGAATGTACCAGTCCTTTGTATGAACGAATTTTAAATCAAAAGTTAAAAGAACTTCAGTTTTTAGAATGGGGCAGAACCAATCGTGAAGCCTTCTTATTTATTTACGGAGAAACGGAATTAATCGTAAAAGAACGTGTAGATGCAGCAAAACGATATATCAAGCGCTCTACTGAACTATTAGAGGTGGATGAAGAGAAAAAGTTAGAGCTTATGTTTAAATTGTTCAATCAAAATGCAAAATTAGGAACGAAAAATATATGGTAGTAAGGGGGCAACAATATGTTTGCGTTCAAGAGTAAAAAATCTAAAAAAGAAAAACAAGAGGAACTAAAAAGGAAGAAAGGTTACAACCCCTTTTTAGTGGCTAGAGTTCAGCCACAAGGGGGAATTAGTTTTAAGGAAAGTTATTTTCAAACAGGTGATGGATTAGGC
>NZ_JBKFAQ010000010.1:225294-226127 GCF_053345735.1 Bacillus sp. D48C | reverse complement strand
AATTAGGAACGAAAAATATATGGTAGTAAGGGGGCAACAATATGTTTGCGTTCAAGAGTAAAAAATCTAAAAAAGAAAAACAAGAGGAACTAAAAAAGAAGAAAGGTTATAACCCCTTTTTAGTGGCTAGAGTTCAGCCACAAGGGGGAATTAGTTTTAAAGAAAGTTATTTTCAAACAGGTGATGGATTAGGTACTTGCATTCATGTCTATGATTATCCAACAGAGGTAAATGATTTTTGGTTAGAGCAAATTATGAATATGCCAAATGTGATCACAACATTAGATGTCATGAGTGATAATCGAAATGAAGTAGTTGAATCAATTAATAAATCCATGAGTGAACAAAGTGTTCGGCATGATACAGCAAAGGATAATATAGATCGAATTGATGCGAAAAATGAATTTTTAGAGCTGGAAGCTCTCTATACGGATTTGAAACAAGGTGAGGTCATGAAACGTATTCACATTCGTATTTATGTCTCCGCTAGAACAATAGATGAGCTAGAAAAACAAGTAAAAGAGATCCTGGAAACATTAGAATCTTATAACTTTCGAGGAGCTGTCTTTTTAAATGAACAAGAGTATGAATGGGATGCACTCGTAACGAGCTTTGATACACAAAAAAATTATGTGAATCGAAGAAAAGGGAAAGAAATTCCGGCAGTCAGTTTGGCTGGTGGGTGTCCGTTTCATTATTCCTATTTGCACGATCCATACGGTACGTATTATGGAACAACGAAAACAAAAGGAAATGTTATTTTTGATATCTTCCATAAAGACAATCAAAGAAAGAGTTATAACGGTGTAATGATTGGGAAGTCTGGTGCGGGA
>NZ_JBKFAQ010000010.1:224805-225284 GCF_053345735.1 Bacillus sp. D48C | reverse complement strand
AACGAAAACAAAAGGAAATGTTATTTTTGATATCTTCCATAAAGACAATCAAAGAAAGAGTTATAACGGTGTAATGATTGGGAAGTCTGGTGCGGGGAAATCAACATTGTTAAAAAAGAAAAGTGTGGATTATGCAAGTAAGGGTCATTTTGTTCGGATATTTGATGTTGTAGAAGAGTTTACAGATACAGTGAAAGAACTAGGAGGAAAGACCATCTCATTAGACGGTTCTCAAGGTCAAATTAACCCACTTCAAGTGTACAAAACAGCAGAACTTGAAGAAGTTAGTTTCACTCAACATCTATCTAAATTGACAATTTTTTATCGTTTCATTGCGCCAGAAGCAAAAGATGATGAAATTAAAGAATATGAAAATTTGCTTCGTAAATTATATATTCGTATGGGATTATGGAATGACGAAAAAGGAGCGAAAAATGAAATTACAACAAGAAAATCAAAAGAATATCCGATTTTCTCTG
>NZ_JBKFAQ010000010.1:222678-224714 GCF_053345735.1 Bacillus sp. D48C | reverse complement strand
TCATGATAATTTAGGAGACAGTAGAATTCATCGTTTAGAATTAATTGAATTAAATCTTACAAATTTAGTAGAAGCATATGCAGAATTATTTGATGGCCATACTACCATTGAAGATTTCAAGAAAGAACAAGTTGTATCCTTTTCCTTACGGAATATATCCAGCTTTAAACCAGAAGTATTCCAGGCACAGATCTTTAATGTGTTAAATCTCCTTTGGGATGAAATGATTTCAAATGGTGCGCCTCAATTAAAAGCCTTTAACAAAAAGCAACTTGCATTTGAAGATGTAATTCGTTATTTCATTATTATTGACGAGGCGCATCATATCATAAACACAAAAAAAGAAAGCGCTCATGCGCTACAATTTTTAACGAAACTTAGCCGAGAAGATCGAAAATACTTTGCAGGGCTTTTATATGCAAGTCACACGATTCGTGATTTTGTACCGGAAGGATCTTCACAAGAAATGATTGATGAAATTAAAAAACTATTTGAACTTACACAGTACAAATTTATCATGCAACAAGATAATAACAGTTTAGATATGTTACGAAAAGTATTTGCAGGACAGTTAAGTGAAAGTGAAATTGCAGCAATTCCACATTTACCAACAGGAGATGTCATTTTAAGTATTGGGGCTGTTAAAAACATTCACTTCCATGTAGAAGTAACAGATGAAGAATTGATGTTATTCGGGGGAGGTGCTTAATGCTATGCATCTAGTTTTAAAGATTATACCAAAGAAATGGCTCATCACTTTAGCGCTACTTGTGATGGGTCTTTTTTCTTTTCTTTTACTTGGAGTTATGAGTATTTTCATTGCAGCAATGGGTGGCGAAAGTGGAACAGACACGGGTGATATTACGTATACAGGTGAAGGGCAAGTCATGAATGTTTCGCCCGAAGTTCTAAAATGGGAACCTACGATTCGGAAGCATGCAAAAGCTTTTGGCGTGGAACCTTTTGTTGCTTTAATGCTTGCTCAAATGATGCAAGAAAGCGGAGGACGAGGTAGCGATCCAATGCAATCATCAGAGGGGGCTTTTAATACGAAATATTGTAAATCACCAAACTGTATTACAGATCCAGACTACAGTATTTGGGCTGGTGTACAGGAGTTTAAACATGCGATAGAAAGAGCCGGAGTAACGAGTCCTGGGGATATGGATCATATTAAAACAGCCCTTCAAGCCTACAATTTCGGGACAGGATTTTTTGATTTTGTTGGCGCAAATGGTGGCAAGTACACGAAAGAATTAGCAATCAAATTTTCACAACAACAGTATCAAAAAGTAAAACATACAGGCATGTATCATTGCCTTAGACCAGAAGCCGTACCGTATCAAGCGTGTTATGGCGATATATTGTACGTTGATGCAGTTTTAAAATATTATCAGCCGGGTTCTGTTGTTTCTGGTGGAGGAGGAAATCCAGGAAGTGGCGGAAGTAGCGGTTCAAAAGTTGCTGATGTAGGTCGCCAATGGATAGGGCGTTCTACCTATGTATTTGGTGGAGGACGTAACACAAATGACATCGCAAGAGGGATATTTGATTGTAGTAGTTTTGTACGCTGGGCATTCGAACAAGTAGGAATGTATACCAGTCCGATTGGTGCTGTAAGTACGGAAACATTAAATAAAATTGGTACAAAAGTATCAGCAAATGATATGAAACCGGGTGATGTTATTTTCTTTGATACCTACAAACATGACGGACACGTTGGCATTGTAATTGATAAAAATACTTTCATTGGATGTCAAACGAATAAAGGTGTTTCTATTGAAGATTTAAATAATCCGTATTGGAAAAAAGTCTTTTCTGGTCACGTAAGGCGATTCTAGAAAAATAGGAGTGTGAAAAAATGTTGTCGTTAGATAGATCGAAAGTATATCTATTCTTAGTGGTTATGGCTGTCAATTTAGTATTAGGTCTTGTAAGTGTAAATATTGATTTAATCGTTGTGGTTCCGTTCTTAGCACTTACGGTATTTATTGCAGTTAATGATGAAATTTTAGAGGAAGCTACAAAAGGTAAAA
>NZ_JBKFAQ010000010.1:210685-222668 GCF_053345735.1 Bacillus sp. D48C | reverse complement strand
ACCACATTATTTAAAAAGAAGACAGAACTAATACTATTAATCTTGTTATGTCTTCTTTGTTTTTGTTCAGGAATTTTAATTTATAGACTCATGTAAGGGAGGAATTGATATGAAAGATAAACGAAAATCTTTGTTTATTGTGTTTGTCATTTTAGTTGTAGGTGTGACAGCTTTTAATATCTATTTGAGCAAAAAATCAATGAGTGATGGCAAAGAAAAACAGTTAAAACTTTCAAATGAATTACTAACAAAACAAAATGAAGACTTAAAAAAACGACTGGATAAGGTGCTTCCTTCCGCACAAGAACAACAGAGAAGGGCGTATTTATCGACAGCCGAAACGTTTATTCAATTATCATTTCATCGAGAAAAAGAAGGCTACAGTGAGAGAAAAGAAAAAGCAAAATCCATTATGAGTGAAGAACTATTACAACAATTTTATCCAACTGATAAATACGAATTAGGAGATACGTATAAAACGAAACCAATAGAAATGAAGTTTTATTTACAAGAAAATGAACCCGATAAAGAGGAGGTAAATGTGTTAGCTGAATTTATAAATGTCACGACAGATTCAACGCAAAACCGAGAAGAAAAAGTAAACAACGTGTTACGAATCATCATGAAAAAAGAAAATGAAACATGGCAAGTTACAAGTGTGGAAGAGTTAAATATGAAAGTTTTATAAAGAAAAAGGTGGGGTGAGAGTGTGATAGGAGCGATTGGTAAGAAGAGTGAAAGAATCAATCTAAGAAAAAATAAGTCGTGGATCTACTTAACAATTATCAGCTTTCTATTTTTGGGTTTTTTCGCTTTCTTGACATCAAAAATTTACATGCCAAACGATGAAAAACTATTCCATACAGAGACAAATAAAGTAATTAAGTTGTCGGGTATGGGGAAATTGATTGTAGAGAAAAGGGAATACAATCCACACAAAAACTTTATACAAATTTACTTTCGATTAGAAGGATATGAGGAAACAGGATATACATTTAAAGCACAGCAAAAAGCAAATCCAGGTGTTCAATTACCTGTCAAAGTATTGTACGAGGAGAACGGAAAATACGTTGTAGAAGTAAAAGACTTATCTCCGAATTGGGGAGCGTTAGCTTTCGATATTTACAATAAAAATGGTGAGAAAGAACAAATGGATATTCGTAAATTCACACAAGATGTGAACGAATCTGAAGAAGAAAATGCAACAACAAAAAGTCCGAATAAATTAGTTCAGACGATTTTTACCGATCAAAGAAAAACAAAAGCGAATGACGAATTGATAGCTGAAGATAAAAAAACATATGAGCTAGATTTTATAGAAAGAGACAAAAAGGATATCGAAACAAAGATAAAAAATTATGGGAAAGCAATCAAACTGGAAGAAGAAAATGCGAAGATAGTTTATGAAAAAGTAAAGGAATTACAAGATGAAATGAAGTACCAGACGGAAGCAGAAAAAACGGAAACACAATCAAAAATAGCATCCCTAGAATCAAAAATAAAATCATCAGAAAAGAACGTGGAATTGTTTAAAGGAGAACAAAAAATTGCACGAGATAAAATCAAAAAGTTAGAGCAAAAGGCACAAGAAATTAATAAAAAGTAAAACAAGATATGGGGACACGATGGAGACATTCAGTTGAAATAAGGGGACGCGAAAGGGACATTAATAAAAAATAACGGGACATGGTGGAGACATTAATAAAAAAGATAGGGACGCAATGGGGACATTCAACTTCTTTTCTTGTTCCCATCGTTTTGCTAGGCTCCGCCTAGCTTCACACCTTAGGTGGGAACAAAAACCCCTTATGCTCTTCTCACTATTTTTTGATCTCTACCCAGATTTGCAGAAAGGAGAGGGAAAAGTGGAAATCAGAATTAGAGAAGTAGATCCAATTGCCGTAAAGAAAATAGATGAAATGGCAAAGAGGAAAGGATTATCCCGGCAGAAATTTTTGAAAGACCAAATTGAAATGTTGGCATTTTTTCAGCAACAAAATAAAAGGGAAATGGAATTAGAAAATCTCATTGAAAAGAACATCCATATGATGAGTGATTGTTATAGCGCAATGGAAAAAATGAATGAGTTTATTCAAATGATGATGCAGGATGTTGAAAATGAATAATGTCATTCCTGTTCAATCTTCCGTCACACCAGGTGTTGTTTTAAAAACGAAATTTGTGTTGCCAAGTTCGGATGCTTTTCAAAACTATATTGATTATGTAGATCGGGAGGAAGCGAAAAGTGAAGTGAAGCTGAATCCGAAAATGTTCGAAACGTATCAAGACTACATGGGGGATTCAGAAAAGACATCAGCACTATTTACGGAACACGCAAATCGTTTAACAGAAAGTGAAAAAAAGTCCTTAAAGGAAATGTTTAAAACCGCTCATGAGAATGGAAGTATTATGTGGCAAGATGTCATTTCTTTTCATAATCCCTGGTTAGAGAAACAAGAAATTTATGATGAGAAAACAAAAACGTTGGATGAAAAAAAGTTAATGGATGTAACACGGCTTGCGATGAAGGAAATGCAAAAAAGAGAGGGGTTGGAAAAAAGCTCTATCTGGTCGGCAGCCATTCATTTTAATACGGATAATATTCACATTCATGTAGCAACTGTTGAACCATTTCCAACGAGAGGACGTGGTAAAAGAAAACCAAAAACATTAGATGCGATGAAGGGGAAAGTCGTAAATAATTTGTTAGATCGTAAGCAGGAACAAAAACAAATTAATGATCTGATTCGAAACAATATGGTGGGAAGGAAAAAAGAAGATTCCGTTTTTGATTGGCGTAATCAACATTTGAAACCATTGTTTTTACAAATCTATAAACAGTTACCAAGTGATAAAAGACAGTGGCAATATAGCTACAATACGATTCAACCATTAAAGCCGCAAATTGATGAATTAAGCAGTCGGTATATTCAACATCATCATAAAAAAGATTACAATCAGTTTCTTCAAAAGTTAGATAAAGAAGTGGAAGTTTTTAAAGAAGCATATGGGGAAGGAAAGTATGATAAGAAGCAATATGAAAATTACAAGACGAACAAAATCAATGATCTGTATAAAAGAATGGGTAACGCTTTTTTACAAGAAATGAAGGCATATGATAAAGAACAAAAAAGAATCCATCACATGAAAAAATCAAAGTCATTTCGAAAATTTCAGCAGAATGTATCTATTCAGTATTCTATGAGAAAAGTGGAAGGCGCTTTTAAAAGTGAATATGAAAGTTGGAAGAATCAAAAGTATTATGAGCGTATGCAAAAAGAGAGTGCGTATCAAAATGAAAGGGGTTATTAAATGAGTACAATTAGAAGACAGGTAACGATGGATCAAGCGACAGAAGATTATATAAATGATTATATGGAAGAACACGGAATTCGATATACAGGCGAAGCAATGGGACGAATTTGCAAGGAACATGAAGCGGCAAAAAATACAGAATGGTCGTTAAATTATGTAACGGAAGTGGTATCAAAAAACTTACATGATGTGTTAAAAAGTGAACTAACAAAAATTCGTCTTGGTGCAAATAGTGCGGATAGAAATACGCAAATTTTAATTGAATTAATGAATGGATACTTTTTTGCTAATGACTTGGATTTAGAGAGTATTATTACAACGGATAAAATAGAAGTTGGTGGCGTGAAGATAGCAAAAGAAGTTGTAGCGGAACGAATTAGTAACGCAAGACAAAAACGTATAGATCATGAAGCATCAAAGAACAATGTAACGTAATCTACATTGTTTCTTTTTATAAAAAAACGGGAGGTTATAAGGATGTTATTATTTCATGAAGATATCGCATTAGGAGTCATTAAAGAGATTGGAGAAGGTGAAATTGTTTTACTTGTAAAAGAGGAAGAACTAACAATTAAAATTACACGAGAACAAGAGGAAGAACTTGCAGTTCATGTCATGAATCAAGAGAATATGTTAGTTCCGATCAATGTAAAAACTCATGAGCTTTTCTTTGATACAGCTGAGAGCTGGAATGAAGAAGATATGGAAGAATTATTGGAAGCATCTAAAGAAAAGTAAAACAATAAGTTACTGTATTGAAACTAGATGGCAAAAAGTTATCTAGTTTTTTTATTTGAAAAAGGAGGAATTGGCATTGAAAAATTTATATTTAATCACAAAGGATACTGAATCAACTGAGGCTGGAAAAGAACATGATGAACTAAATTTATATACCCAAAATAAGTACCCGCATTTCAAAGAAGTTCCATATAAAGACGGTGAAAAGAAATGGAAACATTCTTCCTTTCAGTTTGAAATGGTAGCAACGGAAGAGCAAGAAATAGAAATAATTCAAGTGGCATCAACTTTCGCAAAAATATATGGGTGGAAGGGCATTGATCTTTGGAAAAAAGAAATTAATGTTCAAGACGAATATGAAGATGGAGTTTATATAGAAGTAAGCGAAAAAGGCATACCTATAGGTTACGAGATATTTTTAGGGTTCACTGACAATTGGAATGTAAATTTTGATGAACTAATAAAACATTAATTACGTAATGAAGGAGTTCTTGAATCATGGCTTATAAAAAAAAATATCCAGTAAAATCTGTAGAACAGAAAAAAGAAGAAGTTCAAGCACTTACAAAAGGAATGGAAAACAGCATTGAAAGCTATTTTCGTACAACAGGAGATTTGAAAGAGTATCTATCATTTATGGCAAAGTTTTATCACTATTCACCATCTAACATTTCATTAATACAGAGTCAATTCCAGGGAGCCAGTGCAGTTGGTTCCTTTTCTTTTTGGAAAGAAAAAGGATTTCCGGTTAAGAAGGGTGAGAAAGGAATAAAAATTCTTGTTCCAAACCGAACGGTAGCAAAATTTAAAGACAAAGAAGGCGCTTGGAAAACAGTAACTAAAGCAAATGAGGAAGAGAAGAAACAAATTGAATCTAAAAGTGTAGAAATGATACCTGGTCGCTTATATTTTGCTGTTGGTCATGTGTTTGATGTGTCCCAAACAAACGCAAAAGCGGAAGATCTTCCTCGTATTTTTCCGAATCGTTGGCTAGAAGGTAGCGTTACAGATTACCAGAGTTTGTACAAGGGAATGGAAGCCATTGCGGAAAAAAACGGTGTGAAAATTATTGAGCCAAAGCAAGAACTTGGGGTCGCAAAGGGAGTTAGTTACACCTTAACAAAAGAGGTTGCTTTGAATCCACGAAACAGTGAATTGCAAAATGTAAAAACCTTACTTCATGAATTGGCACACGCCAAACTTCATACAGCAGAGACACATATGAATTACACAGCACCAGAAAAAGAGTTTCAAGCAGAAATGACAGCTTACGCCGTTTCTTCTTACTTTGGGATTGATACGAGCGAATATTCTTTAGGGTATTTAGCAAACTGGACACAAGGAAAAGAAATGAAAGATAAAACCAAGCTGTTGAAGGAAGTACATGAAACTTCGATTGAATTTATTGAGACAATCGAAAACACATTAGAAAAGGAAAAAGAACAAATAAATGAAAAAGAGGTGGAAAGTATGGCAAATAAAAATGAAAAACAGGACGATAAAAATATTTTATTGGTCGAATTTATGAGTTTAAGTAACACGACACAAGAGCTTGTTTCTGTTGCAGAGTTAAGGGAACAAGCGGATAGAAACCGAGCGTTTGAGCCCATAGAAGGTGCAGAAAAATTAGGTGATAAAGAATTTATTGATGCATTTAACGAGGCGAATCAAGAAAAGTATGCAGCACTAAATCAAGATGAAATTAATCGTCCTACCATGTTAGTTCAATGGAGCGACAACGAAAACTTTAAGAGTAATCAACTAATCCCATTTGGAGAAGCCAATGAAAAAATGGCTGAAGCCATTTCAAGTATTGAAAAAGCAAGAGAAGAAGCTAGAGAAAGAGGTCAAACGATCCCCTACGATCAAGCTCGTTACCATATTGTCATTCCAAAAGAAGTCGATAGGGAGTTTGGGAGAATGGAGCTTGTGAGTATGGATCGTTTCAATATGGGGGATGGTGACTACAAGACGCCATATGAACAAGTATTAAACGAGAAAAGGTATCTATCGGATGAGGTGAAACAAGCGTTACGTGATGAAGTGGTGAATTATAGAACTGATAAAGAAATACCGATGGAAAAAGCACAGGAAAGTACATTAGAGAACTTGAAAGAGACACCTAACCATTTAGTTACAATTGAAGTATTAGCAAATGGTATGCAAGATGAAGAACTGGCAAGAATCCACATGATGGATGCCGTTACGAAAGATATAAATCATTTGTCTGTATGGAATCAAGATAAAACAAATCGGGACGATTTATATGTTTCCCTCATGGAAAAGAACGGGAAACGAGAAAATGTCTATTTAGATAACATTTTAAAACCAGATTTATATGAAAAGGTTCAAAGTTCTATCTTTGATGGGAGAGGAAATTTGTCATTTGTTGTTTATGAAAAGGATGCAAATATGAGTCTCGATGAAATCGTAAAAGATGAAAGATATGGACACTTAGTTGATAAAGCGGAAGCACAAAAAGATTACTCATTTAATGAAAAAGAAGTGGAATTGTATAAAGAAATGAAAAAGGAAGGATATGCACCTATTGTCTCTTTAGATCAACAAATTCAGCCTTCAAAAGAAAAAGAATCAGCTACCTTAGATAAGGACTTAAGCCGAAAATTCGAAGCATACAGACGTTCACAATATGAAGAGACACCAGATAATATTGATAGCATTGTCACTCGTGTAAAAGCTGAAGAACGGTATTATACAACGAAATATGTTTCGATTGATAATGAGCTTGTAAGTCAGGAACACGTAGTAAAATTAGAAAGTCAGGTGGATGAGAAGCTTGGAAAAGAAGGAATAACGGTGAATCAGTCTACAACTTCAAAGGAAACGGATTTTGATAAAAATTTTCAGCCATTGAATGGAAAAAAAGCGAATGATAAAGAAAAAGACAGGGAAATAGATCCTGGGAATGTAGAACAGTCGAAGTCTACAAAGAAATCGGGTAGAAAAAAAGAAACAATGGAAATGGAACGATGAAAAATTTTATAACAGGAATACCAGATTAAATCATTTTTTGTTACTCAATTGAGATAGCGGAGAGTGATTTTTTTATATCCAGAAATGAAAGAGGGTAGAAAAGCCCTCTTTCTTATTTATAGAACGAAAGGAGAGAATGCCATGAATGTATGGCTGTTTGCGGGCTGTATGTTCCTTGTAGCTGTCTTTTTGAACATGTTGCTATTATTTGGTCACAGAATGATGAAAAAGCGGAGAAATAAGAAATGGAAGCGTGAAATTGCAGATTAATAGGAGG
Source organism: Bacillus sp. D48C (assembly GCF_053345735.1). Classification (NCBI taxonomy): domain Bacteria; kingdom Bacillati; phylum Bacillota; class Bacilli; order Caryophanales; family Bacillaceae; genus Bacillus; species Bacillus sp. D48C. The sequence continues at coordinate 215,344 of NZ_JBKFAQ010000010.1, read as the reverse complement.
TAGTACGTATGGGGAAAACATTATTTATTGCTGAAAAGTCGAAGGTAGCTGTTGAATTATTAAAATCACCTAGATTTAGAAACTCACAAAGGTATTCGGGGAGCAAGCCATATTATGGCTACTATGAAAATGAAAATTACATTATTAGTTGGTGCCGTGGGCACTTATTAGAACTAAAATATCCGGAGGAAATGGATGAAAAATACAAAGAGTTTAAATTTGATCACTTACCTATTATTTTAGAGCCGGAATATAAAGAAAAACCGGATAGTCTGGAACAAATTAAAATATTGGTTAAGTTGTTAAATCGTCCCGATGTAGATCATGTGGCAAACGCCTGTGACAAGGACAAGGAAGGTGAGCTTATCTATCGTGAAATAGTTGAACATGCAGGTGTGAACAAGCGAGAATCACGCCTATTTATCTCTTCTTATGAAGCCGCAGAACTAGAAGGAGCCTTGAACCGATTAGAACCAAGATCAGACTATGACGGGCTTGCTCAATCCGCTAAAGCAAGGCAATACCTGGATTATATTTTAGGAATTAATGTTACAAGGGGCTGTACATCAAAACTAGCAAGAAACCAATTCTTATTGGCTTCTGGTCGTGTTCAAATGTGTATCTTAAATGAAATCCGTCAAAGGGAAATTGCTATTCAAAACTATAAAGAACAAACCTATTACAATTTAAAGCTACTAACGGAAAACGGTTTATCACCAGTAATGAAAACAGAAGAGCAACTGATAGATCCATCGCCACTACAAAAGCTTGGAGATAGCTTGAAAGAAACGAATGTAATCGTAACGGAATTTAAAGAAAGCACGAGAAAAAAGAAACCAAAATTATTATATAACTTAACGGATATCTACAAAGATGCCTACGCCAAACTGAAAATAAATGCTGAAACAGCAAAAGAACATATTCAGAGTTTATATGAAGAAGGCTTTATCACGTATCCTCGTTCTTCATCGAGGCATTTACCTACAGAACAAGTGGAACGAGTGAAAGAAGTAATGGCAGCATTAGAAAAAAGCGCCTATGCAAATCTTGTACAACAAGTATCCCCATCTTCTATTACGAAAAAACATTCTACTTTTAATGATGAATTAGTCAGTAGTCACTTTGCCATCATCCCAACAACAAAATTATATGTCGGGACCAACCGAGAACCATTAGAAAAACAGTTATATGACTTAATTGTAAAACGATTTATCGGGAATTTTATGAAACCAGCAATCTACTTGGTAAGAGAAGTGCATTTTATAGATCAAGAGGGCAACACATACAGTACAAAAGAAAAGATCCTACAAGAGAAAGGGTTTCTAAGTGTGTTTCAAGAGGATATAGAAGAGGGATCAGTTGAAGCATTCCAGATACCTATTTTACAAGAAGGAGATTCTTTCAGAATCGTTCAGTATGACTTGATTGAGTCTCGAACGAAGAAACCAGCCTTTCATACGGAAAGTTCCATTTTAACCTTTATGGAGACGGCAGGGCGTAAATTAGATGATGAACATTTGAAAGAACTTATGAAAGGAAAACGGATTGGGACAGTCGCAACGGAAGAAACATTTATTCCGAAACTGTTAGATCGTAGCTATATTGATGTCACCAATAATCAAATTCGAACGACACCTATTGGTCGTGCTTTTATAGATGCTTTTCCGGTAGATACAATTAAAAATCCAGCTTATACGGCTGAAATGGAAGGGATGATTTACATGATTGAAAAAAACGAAATGAATTATGAAGAATTTGTGGAAAAAACAAATACGTTTGTAAAAGATACGGTGGAACAATTAGGCGCAATGGATGATAAGGTGTCGGATAGCATTATTAATACTTGGAATCAACAAATTGAAGTGTGTAAATGCCCTTGTAGAAAAGGAAAAATCCTTCATAAAGGTAGTTTCTATGGGTGCAGTAATTATCCGGAATGTGAAATCTCCTTACCGAAAAAAATTAAAGAAAAAGCGATTCCGGAAGCGCAAGCGAAAAAGCTGTTCGAGGATAAGAAAACAGATCTTTTAAAAGGATTTAAGTCCAATGAGAAGGAGTTTGCAGCTTATTTAGTGTTACATGAAGGGAAAATTAAATTTCAGTTCCCAACACAAGAGGAGCTGTCATTTGGTAAATGTCCAAAATGTAAAAAAGGGGATATGCTTCATCGTAAAACTTTTTATGGATGCACGGAGCATAAAAACGGATGTGATTTTATGTTACCAGCCAAAATGAAAGGGAAAGCAATCCCTGGTAATCAGATGAAAAAGCTACTTCAGTATAAAACAACGGATTTTATCAACGGCTTTCAAGGAGAAAAGGGAGAATTTACAGCAGCTATCTATATGGAAGCGGACGGAAGTTTGAAATTCCGTTTTCCAACGACTGAAGATCGTACGATTGGTAAATGTCCATTGTGTAAGAGTAGAGTCCTTGTAGGGAAAAGTAACTACTTATGTGAGAAATACAAAAAAGGCTGTGACTTCATTATTTTTGGTACATTCTCTGGGAAAAATTTAAGTAGTAACCATGTGAAAAAGTTATTAGAAAAGAATGTAACGGATCAGATTAAAGGGTTTATCTCAAACAAAAACGGAAAGAAATTTGACGCTCGTTTATCATACAGCGTACAGGAGAAGCGATTAAAATTCTTATTCGGCAAATAAAAATTGAATGCATGTAAAAGAGGACTAAGAAACGGAATAGTCCTCTTTTTTATTTCATTTTATAGAGTAAAGGGGGGATTCCGTAATGGCACGTGTCAGTACGGAGGATGCGATGAAAGCAAGAAAAGTTGACTTGATTTCATATCTGGAAGCAAAAGGAGAAACGTTTAAGAAAGAAGGAAATTATTATCGTCATACGGAGCATGATAGTCTCATCATTAAAGGAAATCAGTACGCCTGGAATAGTCGAGGAGAAAAAGGATATGGAGCGATTAGCTTTGCCATGATGTACTATGACATGACATTTCCACAAGCTGTGATGGACATTCAGAATGGGGACTACAAAGAGTTTGATCGTTCAAAAGCTGAAGAGGAGCGCAAAAAAGAGCAGCAGCCATTTAGGTATCCCAAACACCTGGAAGTAAATAAGCAAACAGAGATAAAAGAATATCTAATTCATGAACGAAAAATAGATCCTCGCTTGGCGAATTGGCTGATTAAAAAAGATCTCATCGCCCAGGATAAGAAAAATAATGTGGTGTTTAAATGGAGGGAAGAAGGAGGAAAAGGGAAAGTTATTGGTATGAACCGTCAAGGTACAGTCAAAATGGAGAATAAAAGAGGAAGCTTTAAGCAAATTGTCCCGAATTATGAAAAAATCAATGCAGGTTTTACGGTTGATGTAGGTAAACCGGATAAGATTTATTTTTATGAAGATCCAATCGACATGTTATCTCATTGGAGCATTAAACAAAATAATATCCAAAACGCTCGCCTGGTTTCTATGCATGGATTGAAGTCAAAAACAGTGATTGAATCTTTAATTGATGCGAAAAAAGAAGGGCACGATATTAGAGAAGTCATAATGGCAGTTGATAACGATAAGGCTGGGAAAGACTTCATTCAGACAATGAAATGCTTTGTAGATCTTAAAGAAGATATTCCAACGAATGAAAAAGATTGGAACGATGTTCGGAAGAAACAAGTGAGTGAGCAACAGGCAAAAGAAACAGCCCAACCAAAGAAAATGAAACCAATTAAAGAGGTGGAGCGAAGTGTCTAATCTACCAGAAATGCCAAACATATTACAAATTTTGATGTATGGTTTTATCCTTTATGTTCTTTTTCGTATTTGTAAATTTATGTACCGGAAGCTCCAGGAGCGAAGAATACTGAAGCGGATAGCAAAGTCCGGTATTCGCTTTATAGACAAAATGGACGGACATCAATTCGAAGTATATCTAAAAGCTCTCTTTCGAGAGTTGGGTTATTCTCCAACAGTCACAAAGCAGTCAAATGATTTCGGAGCGGATCTGGTACTGAAGGGAAAAAATCGTATTGTAATCCAGGCAAAACGCTACGGGATGAAAAATAGAGTTGGCATTAGTGCCGTACAAGAGATATATGCAGCACAAGCCTATTACAAGGCACATGAGGGCTGGGTTGTAACGAACAATGTGTATACAAGGCAGGCGAAAGAATTAGCGGAAGCTTGTAATGTAAAACTAATAGATCGTGTAGACCTTCAGAAATTGATTAATAAAATCAATCCCGAATATTCGGCTGAAGATGTGTATCAAGGGGTAACACCTGCAGCACGGAAATGTCCAACATGTAAACATGATTTAGTCGTTCGTAATTCAAATCAAACAGGAAATAAGTTTTTTGGCTGTTCACAATATCCGACATGTACACATACAGAACCAATTAATACATGAGCTGGGATGAAAATCCGGCTCTTTTTTCATTTATTTAAAGAATGCATGAAAAAAATCAGTTCAACTAAAAAATGACCCTTCAGATTTGTTTGTATAGGGTTTTGAAGGAGTCATTAATATAACAAGTCATATTTATTATAAAAACGCATGTAAAGGAAGATAGGGAATTTATATGCGTTTTTAGGTTTTTTAGGGAAAATAAAAAGGGTAGCCATTACTTACGACTTAACCCTTTGTCTACGATTTGACGAATTGCTTCGTTTCGGTTCTTCAGT
>NZ_JBKFAQ010000010.1:145238-210552 GCF_053345735.1 Bacillus sp. D48C | reverse complement strand
TTGAGTGTACTTGTCTTTATTAACAGCCATATAGCAACCTCCTCTATAAAAAATATTATAAGTTATATAACTTATATTGACAACCAGAAAAATGAGGAATAGAATAGTTATATAAGTTATATAACTTTATTGAGGAGGTTATTACATGGAACGGAAAGTAAAAAAGATGATGGCTGATCTTCAATTTATTATGAATCATGGTCAAATCAGTGTAGATTTCATGGATCAAGGATATAAAAGAATGCTTTTTAGTGCATTAGAAGCTACAGGAAAAAGGTTTAATGTGCATACCAATGAACATAATGAAACAACCTTGTTCTTAGAGTTAGTTTAGTAAATTTACGCGATGAGGAGCTGTTAATAATGGAGCAGTTAACTATCTTTGACGTAATGGATGAAACTAAAAATAAGCTTTATGAGGTATTAGAGAAAAATGGATTAAATTATAGAATTCATAAATACTATTTATATTCGGATTATGAGGGAGCTGTTCAGTATTACTATATAAGAACAACAGACAATACAATTATTGATTTGTGTATCTCTGATTTTCCAGAAATCTTCGCTGTTCATGAAGGATTTAGCGATAAACAAATTAGAAAGATTTACAACTGGAACTTATAAGTTATATAAATAACAAATTTAATTATTGGAGGAATGGAAAATGAAGATTGCTGTATCGGAATGGAAAGCATTGAAAAAAGAAACAAAGTTAAAGTTATTGCGTTATGCAATGTTAGAAAGTAAGTATAAGTATGCAAAATAAAAGCTCTTCATTTGCAAAAGCAAACAAAGAGCAAAGTCATGAGTGACCGTCTGGGAAAGAAATTGGCAGGTTTCTTTCCTCTATATTTTAACATATAAAAAATTGTAGAGAAAAGGGGCATGTAGAATGGAAGAAGGGCGTATTTCCTTTCAGCAAGGGGTTAAAGAATTTCTTATTATGATGGTCTGTTTTTGGTTCATTATGTTTCTCATGTATGGTGAAAGCCTGTTACAATAGTAAAGAATAAATTGGGTACAAATTGATAATGAAATGGGGAAATATGCTGGATGAAAGCAACCGGAGTAACTAGAAAAGTGGATGAATTAGGGCGTATAGTAATTCCAAAGGAACTTAGAAATACGCTTGGGATTAAAGAAAAATCACCATTAGAGATTTTTGTAGAAGGGGAAGACATCATTTTACAGAAGTATCAGCCTGGTCATGTTTGTGCATTAACAGGAGAAGTGTCAAATCGTAACATAGCATTAGCAAAGGGGAAAATCTCATTAAGTCCAGAAGGTGCAGAACTATTAATAAAAGAAATAGAACAGTACCTTGTAAAATAAACGCTCCTTTCAAGGAGCTTTTTTTTGTAAGAGAAACACATAATTTCACGTACCGCAATGTTTAATAAAAAAACAAACGACATAATAAATATGTCTACATTTAATTTTCCGCCTAATTAATCCGCTTAATGGATTCCGTCTCGTCTGTTTTGGATACTATCTTATGTGAAATGGCGAAATTATTTTTATATTGGATAGATTTCTTATGGAATATGTACCTAGAGTCGTATTTCAATTTAAATATGATAGTATTACACTTAGTATGAGCATTATATTTTATTATTTTGTACTAATCATGGGGGTATATATATGCGTAAAATGTTCAGTGGAAAACGTGTACTAGAAAGAGAAACAAACGATGGTTCCTCGTATTTTGTAGTACCAGAAGAGAAATTTCAGAAGTATGTGGTGCTATGGGGATATTTAATCCCACACGGAGTTTTCAATCAGCCTAATAAATGGGTAAATACGTATACGATCAACCCATTGGATAGATATGTTTTAGTAACAGAATTCAATCCTGAAGAGTATGAATATATGATTTACGAAGAAACAAGGGTTGCTAGAGAATTGCATCAAATATTAGAGCCTTATGGAATAAATATTAATAATGAATTTGAAGAGTTCGTAAAGTTAAAAGAGATTCCAAAAGCAGCTATAAGCAAAGTGAAGGACTGTTTATTAGAAAAAGAGTGTATGAATGAGTATCCAGAAGACTTTCCAGTAGTAGACGGCTATGAATATATAATTGAGGGACAGAAAAAGAAACTTTTTGTTGAAACTGAAACTTATGATAATGATGACACACTATATGACCAAACAGGGAATTTTAATCATAGTTATATCGTTGAAACTTATCGTAAGACAGTTACAAATGGATTTATTTATGTATTTAAAACGCATGACAATGAATGGTATCAATATTATGCAGCAGACGCTAGTAAAGACTGTTGGATCATGAAAGAAGTATATGATGATGAATTAGACGATTTACCAATTTCATCTTATGAACTTATTGAAACAGAGAAACGTGAAATTCCAGAAGAAGATTTAAAGGCTAATATTAGTTGGGAAGAATTACTCGATTCGAATAGGGAATGTGATTTCTATTACTCTGATAAAATGTTTGCAATGAGTTTCTTAGCAAATGAGGGAAGATATAATGTAGTGAACATTAATGGGGAATGGAAAAGATATAGTGAAACGGTTTTTAAAGGAGAAGCACCATTCTCCAAATGGGATGATTTAGTATTTATTGGGTCGGCTAAACAAGGGGCGACTGAAGGAAAACAATTTACCCAAGAAGAAATGATGCAATTTGCAGTATATATGAGAGAAAAGAGAGAGAAGTCATCATTGCATTAATCAAAAGGAGTGTACGAATATGGACTTTTTGTACTTATTACCATTTATTGTTATAGTACTTATTATTTTAATCTTTATATTTCAAGTTCGTCAGCAAAAAAAAATTAGAGAACAAATTTTCGGATTAGCTAATAATACTTTAGAGTTAACGACTAAGGAATTTTTAGAAATGAGAAATAAAAGTTTCGGTGGAAAAGGGAGAGCATTGTATTCTAATAATTATAACTTCGCAGGAGTGTATATATTACATAATAAATCTAAAGATTTATATTATGTGGGACAAGGAAAGCAGGTTTTAAATCGAGTGAACAATCATTTCACTGGAAAGGGCAATGGAGATGTTTATGCAGATTACAAATACGGAGATTATTGGACAATCAAGATGATAGCTCTTGAAAAAAGTGGTTTTAATACTTTGAATGAATTAGAAAGGTATGCAATTGAAACCTACGATTCTTATAAAAGAGGCTATAATAAAACCAGAGGAAATAAATAATATGTTTTAATTAATCTAAGAGTATCTCTTACTGGTGAATACATACAAAATAAGATCGAAATATCTCATTCTTATATTTGTTGTAAAACCATTTTGGTTATGAGATAATATCAACATAAGGGAATTTTTAATTTATATCAAGACATGTCTTTCTTCCGACGCCTACATTAAAAAAAGTAGGTGACATGATTTGATTTTTATTAAATATAAGAAATCATCATCAGGAGAAGTAGAGATTGATTTTCGATGTGATTTCGAAAAAATAATATCATTACTTTTGGGAACAACAACTTTATTAGATTTTCTTGCAAAGTCCTTAGGTATATAGTAATAAAAAAGAATGCACATTTTATGTGCATTCTTTTTTATTATTCCTTATGAGTTAATCTTTTGTTTATCATTACTATAAATTTCGATCATGTATGAATTACTTCCAATCCATTTGCTTACTTCTTCTGTTTTAAACAAATCAGTAATTTCTGTTTCTAATTTCTTCCCAAACTCTTTGGCATCTGGATCAGCACTACTAATTTTTGTGCCTAATTAATCCGCTTAATGGATTCGGTCTCGTATGTTTTGGGTACTATTTTGTGTGAAATGGGTATCTTTTCCCATCCCCCGAAAAAGGGGTATTAATACAGAATATCCCAAATATCATTTGGATTAGCCTTAAAAATATATGTTTCACATCTTCTATAACTGTATCGACATGTATCAAATATAAATAAGTTGTATTTTTGAAGTGAAAAACTCTACATTTTTAGCTGTTTCACAAAGTTACATTTTTTGACATCAAGTTTAAATTTCTTATGGATTAGGCTTATCCCCCTTTTTTCGGTGGATGGGCATAAACAAGCAAAGAAAATTTATTATGAAGACGTGTTATTAAAAAAAGGGGGGGTGTTACAAATGTGGAGAAATATAGAAAAATATCGAAAGTGATTGCGCTTTGGGTTAACATAGTATTAAGGTAACTTTCCTAAGTAAGTATTTAAGGGGTGAATATTTTGAGTTTGACATATAAGAGACCGTTAATTTTTATTGTCCTACTGTATATTGTATTAATAGCTTTTAACTATGCAAATCATAATCAATTTAATTGGTTTGAAAACCTTATAAAAACACTATTTATAGTAGGTTTTTTTGAAATTATGATGTGGTTATTTTCTTCAAAAAAAACAACCTCTAGAAAATAAGAGGTTGTTTTTTATCAATCACCAAGTTTTTCCAGTCCATCCTTCTTCTTCATATATACATGTACCTAGATACCAAGCAAGCTGCCCAGCTAAACCAATTAAATTACCTTTGACGCCTAATCTAATCATTTTTCTAGCTGCTAATTCATATTCTTTGTTAGTAATATTAGCAATAATAGAACCTATAAAGCCTACTGATAGAAATTCTTTATAATTTGCTATAAGTTTTCTTTCTATACAGTTATCTACAGCTTCTGTTTCTTGTTTGAATGGATCCTCATAGCCAGGCGGTGTATTTACACGTTGGATTTCTTGTCTCAATTGTTCTAATTCTTCGGTTTTACCATATTTGTTTTCTATCATATCAATATCAATATCTACAACTCTTCCGTGTTTATCTTTAACTGCAGCTTCTTCAACAACAAACTTCAATTGTGCAGCTACTTCTTGTACTAATTTTTCTTCTTCACTATTAATCTCTTGAGCTTTGGAGATTCCAGCGAAAGAAGTTGTAAACAAAGCGAGTACAAGAACCATCGATACAATATTTCTTAATACAGTCTTCATTTTTAATCCCATCCCTTTTTTCCTTATTTATGCTTTTTTACCGGTATTTTCTAGCACAGCTCTATCTTAATACATAAAGCTATAAAAATATATACCCTTCAGAAAGCGGAAAAATAATGAAATCCAACGATTATTACCTTTAAAACCGCTGTTTCAAGATATTTACAGTTTAATAATTTGAATATTCTGTATTTTATTTATCAATTTAATTACGAATACAAATATAATGTTAGATGGTAGATTAACTGTCTTTAAGAGCACAATTTGGGAGGGCTAATTAAAGTTTTATTGTTATCTAATTGTATGAATTTCGTAAAATGTCTGGTGCTATCTCTTATAAAAAGTGGGTACAATGAGGTTTTCTTAATCCCCCTTTTCGGGGGATTAAGAAAACACCCAAATGGAGATATTATTTTTATTTTGGATAGATTTCTTGCGAAATATGTACCTAGAGCCGTATTTCAATTAAAATGTGATACGATAGTTATATATTCGTTTTGCTGGTAAAAGGGGATGAGTGTCGATGAAAAACCACATAAAAGTAAATGGAAAAATCCTTCAAACAAATAAAAAATGGTCACATCTCAAGCAAAGACAAAGACAACATATTTCTACTTGGTTACGTAGAGAATATTCACAATTTGTAAAAACGCATTATAGAAGACCTAAAAAGTATGAACATGATGAGATTCTTCATGAAGTGATGAATCAAATACAAGAACGTGAAATTTGGATTCCGTATAGTGAAGTAAAAAGATACTATGTAAGCAAAATAGGAAAATGGTTTAGAAAAATAGAAGAAGAATGGGAAATACAAATAGACAACAAAGAGATGCAGCAAGCATTAAAAGAAAAGTAGATACAATTAGGGGGAGTATTTCATGTATAACTTACAAGAAGATATGTATGAACAATTGAAAGAAAAAAAGGGGAAGTTACTGTATTTTTAATGAATGGCGTTCCAATACGTGGGCAGATCCTTGCAATGGATAAATTCACCGTTCTTATGATAGTTCATGGTAAGCAACAACTAGTCTACAAGCAAGCTATTTCCACAATTCTTAAGTAATTCTTGTCCTTTTTTCGAGGAAAGAGGAACTAATAAAAAAAAGAAGATTGAAATCAATCTTCTTTAGAAAAAGGAACAGATGACAGATTAGTACTCCAACTCATAATCAATTATAAATAAGGGTACATATATATTCAATGCATTCTGAATTTTATCAATATATTTGTCTTATTTTTAAATTATAATATAGGTAATTCTTTTTATTATTATATACTTGTTCTTTCCTGTTGCGGAATCCTTTTAATATTAAAAGGATTCTCTTTTTTGTAATACGAAACTACAAATGAAAAAGATAAGATCGGAGAGTATGATCTTATCTTTAGCGTAAGGGAAAAACAAATGACAACAGCTTAATTTTTATAATATTATATTTTTCGTTATTATTCTATATAAAACCATAAATAACATATATATCTATATTGAGAAAATAATTACAAAATAAACGATAAATGATGAAAAAAACGAATGTAAACTAATATCAAAAAGTTTACTTTCATTTCCCCTTAAATATTGACTTTTATCTAATTTCATTGATATCATAAAAACATACAAAAAAGTATACATTCAAATCATTGAAAATAAAAGGATTGAAAAACCAATGAATAAAAAGCAACATTTAATTGATGTACAACCAATTCGAAGCAAAGAACAGCTCGAAGATATGAAATGGTCTCTTAAACGTCATTGTTCAGAACGAGATTACATTTTATTCCTAATTGGAATTAATACAGGATTACGTGTAAGTGATTTACTTAAAATGGAAACGAACGAAATTTTAAAATTGAAGCGAAAAAAACGGAAAGAATTTAAAGTGAAAGAAGGAAAGACAAAAAAGGAACGTATCATAAATATTACATCCATTTTTGAGGAAGTACTTCCATACTCTGAGGATCTAAAAAGTCCCTGGTTATTTCCTTCTCGAAAAGGTGATAAACCCATTAGTAAAATTCAAGCCTATCGACAGTTACAAAAAGCCGGGGATTTTGCCGGCGTAGAATCCTTAGGTACTCATACTATGCGTAAAACATTTGGATATTGGTTTTACAAGCAAACAAAAGATATTGCTATGTTACAAGAAATATTGAATCATAGTACACCACAAATTACACTAAGATACATTGGAATTAATAAAGAAGAAAAAGATAATGTACTTGATACATTTCGCATCTAATTTAGTGTTCAGCAACAATAAATGAGTTGGTCATGTTTTTATTTAATTAATATAATTAAAAGAGAGACAATTTATGCACCAAGATTTAAAGAAGTGAGCAAGCATTGAAAGAAAATAAGCATCCTTATGGATTATTAAATACGAATAGGTATATAAAATATGGAATTGAAAGTATAATTATAGTGCCAAATATAGATTTATACAGATTAACACAACTATAAATTATAGTAAAAAGGGGATTGAAATAAATGTTGTATCAAGTGCACATGGAAGTAACAAACATTTCTGGATCTACTAAAAACTTACATCTATATGAGTATGATAAAGAAGACAAAAATAAAATTATTGAAGAAATAATTTTACCATACCTACAAAAAGAAGAACTACAATTCGACGGTTATTTTTTAAAAGAACCAAATATAGTTAGGTTAAACGTGAAAACTACCGAATTGCCTATAAAAACTATAGTAAGCAGAATAGACGCTGAATTACCAGCTAATGTGATTATGTTTATAGAAAAAGAGGACGCTTTTGATAGTGATCAATATACTAAAGACGTAACGACAGAATTATTAAAAGAAGCTAAAGTAAGAATGCAAGAACTTCCAAAGCTATCAGCAAGCCCTTCATCTACTGAAATTGATAATAAAAAAGTATTTATAGTACATGGACATGATGTGAGTGTAAAAATTGCCGTCGCTAGATTTTTAGAAAGGTTAGATTTGAAACCAATAATTTTACATGAACAAGCTAGTGGTGGCACAACAATTATTGAAAAAATAGAAAATAATACAGATGTAGGTTTTGGAATTGTACTTTATACGCCCTGTGATTTAGGTAAGGCTAAAAATGATGCCGAACTACAAATAAGAGCTAGACAAAATGTTGTATTTGAACATGGATATCTAATTGCAAAATTGGGAAGATCCAATGTTTGTGCATTAGTTAAAGATAATATTGAAAAACCAAATGATATATCAGGAGTTGTATATATTAACTATGATTCAGAAACTGGTTGGCACATGGAGTTATTTAAAGAGTTAAAAAATGCTGGCTACGATTTAGATGCAAATAAGTTATTTTAATAATTTATTACAATTAATGTTGATTTAGAATTATTTATTCGAAATGACTAAAAGTTTGCAATTAGACTATAAAAAAGAGTCCTAATAATAAGGACTCTTTTTTATGATTATATGATATTATTAAGGTTTTTAATTCACACTCGCTTTTCAATTAGTTGAATCTGAAAAATGTCACTGTCATTAATACCAAGCACCTTCATTTCCTCTTTAAACGAACGCCAGGGTTCCACTTTAATGGATTTTATACTTTTATCCTGCAAAGTATATTCTCTTATATAAATGGATGTTTTTGCCCATCCCCCGAAAAGGGGGATTAATACAAAATACTCCATATCAGTTGTAGACGAATTTAGGATTCAGCCTTAGTTGTTCAATTTGTCATGGTCACAGTTTCAAACCATGTTAGTATATAAAGCAACATGGTACGTCAAACAAGTTATTGTTGAATCAAAAACATTTGTTTCTAGCCAACTATGTTCTTGTTGTTAATACCAAAACGTTAAAATTCTGAAGCTACATACATGGGACTGCCCTTCTTAGCGTACACACGATAATAAGGATATTAACGCAATATTCTGGGGTATTTTCTATGAATATGCTGGATTGAGAAAACAAAAGACAGCAGCAAATTTAACAAAAATAGCCACAATCTATTTATAAATAGACTGTGGCTATTTTTATTAAGTGTCCCAAAAAAGAAGTAAATATTGCCATGTTCCATTTAGATACAACAATAGTGATGAAACACCTTTTTAATTAATTTAAGATTTTATCCCGAAGGTCTTTTGAGAATTATATTAAAGGTTATTAGTTCGTACTCTAAAATCCTTGATGCTGTAATTTCTAACATTATTTGTAGTAGTATCCGTTACTTTCATGAAAAAGTCATAACCATATTCAGCTTCATAAGTTGCTTGACCGCCTTTGTAAGAAATGGTTTTCTCGTCTTTTCTTACCCAAGATTCTTTAAATTGGTCTCCATAATAAATATTTTTTTCACCAATACTCAAAGCATCACCAGCGCCCAAGAAGCCTAATGTATGATATTCAGGTGCATCTAATATTGGTAGTGTTCCTGTAGCATCACCATAAAAATTCACTTTCCCAGATGCCTTACCTATAGCTAACATGTATTCTACCTTGTATGAATGACCAGGAAGTGTTGGAATAGATTGAGACGGTACTGTATATGTTGATTTGGTACTTTCTTCTGTAGAACCTGTGTTGCTCATTGAAAATCCTGCACTTATTTCAGTTTGATGTTCAACTAATGGGATCTTTATTGTTTCAGTTTGCTTAATCCCTAAATCGAATGCTTTAGTTGTAGTGGTAGTTGTCGAATAAGTTTTTTCATATGAAAATTCAGGAGTATTCATATTCATTTCCTGATTAGTTTCATTTGTTAAAGTACTATTTCCAACCGAAAGTGATTTAGAGTCTTGAATCACAGGTTCACCTGCCAGTTCTACATATTGATTTGTAGGTAATACGCCATACGGTCCATATCCCTGAGAGAATTGTTGCACAAGATTAATTCCTCTATTTTCAGATGGAATAGGAAAGTTCCACGATTCACGTGGTCCAGTATAACCATATCCGGCACAATAAGCTATTTTCCCCATACCAATTTGCATTTCAGACCATGCTGGTTGATTTATTGATCCAGGTAAGCCCTCTGCGTGTATAGGTTTTGTAATACTGATTCCTCCTAATGCTATACCTATCAATAAAAAACTTCTAACTACAATTTTTTTCATGCTCTAAAAATCTCCTTCACATAATTATTTGATTTTTAGTAACTGTAACTACTGCATGCTTAACCTTTTTTTCCGTAAATAAATTAAGCTAACTATTATCTTTAATCCAATCACCCTTCATTGTATATTTTACTATTTTTGTATCATAAGTACTTGTTATTTAATCATATTCACTTCTTACAAATGTATGGGATGGTTTCAAACTAAGATTTATAATACTCTTTTTTTGATACACTAAATCACAATTTACATTCGTATACCCACTGCCTGAAGTAAACGTTTTAATTAAATTATATAAACTAAATCCAATTAAAATATACAATTCGATTAAAAACGACTAAATCCTCTGTAATTTTTACTTTTTTAATATTTTTAAATCATTTTGTAAATTTCTATAAGGGGTCACCAGCATGTGGTGCTACCCCTAATTAGTATAAAGTTTCTAATGGAATCAAATACTAATAGTAAAATTCGTTGTGGTAGGAGATAAAATATGAAAAATATTGTTTTCAAGGTAATGGCGGCATTGTTTCTGTTCATGACAGGTAGTCTGTTTAATAGCATTATTTATGCTGAAAATGAGGATATGGTTAATAAAGGATTTTCCCTGAATGAATTAAAAGGACAGACTTCTTTTAATTGTTTTATTCCTAAAGAGATAGCAAAAGATTGGAATATAGAATTAAAATATCCAGAGCAAGTACATAAAAATATGGAAAAAGTACAAATACATTTTTTGAATAGGGCAGGAACGCAATTAAAAGTGGCAATTATTGAAAAGGCGGCAACAGGTAATGATATTCAACCTGGGGAACATGGAGAAAGAGTGAAAATAAACAATATAAATGGTGTGTTTCATCCATTAACACCAACAAAAAGAATTAAAGACGTACAAGGCGGACAATTAATGTGGGTACAAGATGGAACAATGATTGAGTTATTTAGTTCAAGAATTTCTAAACAAGAATTAATTACACTAGCTCAATCAATGCAGAAATTATAAAAAGAGGGTGTGTATGTTTTTAAACATACACACCCTCTTTTTTTATTTATAAACCGATCCACCTGGCATTGCTACATAGAACCATCCCTCTGTTTTTGCACCTGTTAAAGATGTCCATGTTAGTGAATAAGAACCATAAGGAACGTTTTTAAAAGTGAATGCGCCATCATAATCATATTTCAAATATTGAGTATATCTTTTTCCAGTTTCCCAACTTGTTAAAACCCATTGCGTTTCCGCTTGCTGTCCACTGTGAACACCTTGTTGCCAAACTCTTACTGCAATGTCTCCACCAACGTGTTTACTAATAGTTACGCCATCCCATTCACCATATCTTTCTGGTCTTACAGGGAATTTTTGACTTGTATAAGCACTTGCTGAACTAACTCCAATTGTAGTGAAACCGATAATAACTGCAAATAACACAAAGATATTTCTCTTTAGCATTTTCACAAAATCATCCCCAGTTCTCTATTTTTTTATAACTTACTAGTATATGTTAAACATACAGTAAATATTACCAATATTCAACAATATTTTCCAAAAATAAAATCTATTCAGAAAATTATACCACAAATGAAATTCTGCTATTTTTAGTATAAATAAGTAAGCGGAAAATTTAGAGTCAAATGTAATCCGAAAATAGGAGGGGGATGAAATAGTTCAATTTCATATAGAATCAAAAAGAAATCCATGTTCATTACACAAACTATTCCTTATCATAAAACGTAAAATAATACAATAATGTTTTGCATTAATAAAAAAATAATCAATATATGTTACCTATATAAGAAACATATATTGATTTAGTATGTTAGACTATATAACTAATAAAGGATGGTGGAAAATACATGGGAATTTCATATTTAATTAAAGTACCTGGTGGGGTTGTCTGAAACAGGCGAACAGTTTGGGAATATGAAATTATGTATTATCTTATTTGATGAATCAGAAGTGATGGTAGTAGAGCCTAGAATGATTAAAGACTAC
The DNA here is from genome assembly GCF_053345735.1 of Bacillus sp. D48C. NCBI lineage: Bacteria > Bacillati > Bacillota > Bacilli > Caryophanales > Bacillaceae > Bacillus > Bacillus sp. D48C. The sequence continues at coordinate 198,521 of NZ_JBKFAQ010000010.1, read as the reverse complement.
TTTTTAGTTGATATGTAATAAAACATGGGTTTTACAAAAGATACAAAATATTAAACTCCAAAAAGCCCGTGATATTACGTACTGATATCACGGGCTTTTTTATAAGTAAATATCATTAAAGATTATGATTATTTTTAAATTGTTCAAGTTCTAGTTTACAAAGTTACAACCATTTGAACAATTTTTCTTTAGGTATTTTATAATGTATGGAAGACTTGGTTTACCTATAAAAGTACATTTTCTATGTTAGATTTGTTTTTTGATTGGTGTAACAGGAATTCTAGCAATTTCTTTATCACTTCTCGCCTTAGTATTTGTTACATCTTTAACTACAAGGTACATTCTCGTACCATAATCAGCTGAAACTGTACCTTTTCCATTTTTGTACCTTGCTTTTCCATTGTTATACTCCCATTTTTCCCATTCTTTATCTAACCATGAAACGACAGGACCAGGATTTTGATCATTCAAAAGTTTTACCATATTAGCTCCACTTTCGTATAAAGGAGTGTAAGGTGCAGTGTTGTTATACGCGTATTTAGCATTACCAAGAATATCGAGGTTTAATTGAACGTTAGCTTTTGCTTTTTGAGTTTCTAGAATGCATTGAACCTGATATTTAGCATTAGCAGGTACTTTAATTGTTTGCGAAGGCAACGTATATTTAATAGATTCTGTTGTTGTATCAGAGCTTGTGTTGGTGAAATTATAGTTTACTGTAAACTTAGCTGAACCCTCACCAATAAAGAAATCAAATTTTACACTTTCCTCCATACCTACACCTACAGAATGTGTGGTTGTCGCTGTGGCTGATTCTGTTAATGTTTTTTCAAACTGAATTGTTTTTAACTCTTGATCTACATTTGTTTCATTTGCAAGAATATCAGTGCCAATAAACAAAGCTGGACCATCTTCGTATATTGTATCTCCAATTTGAGAAACAGATTTATCAATAATTTTATAATTGTTGACTTCTCTCATTGGGTAGGTTATAGGTAGTGTATTCTTTTGATGCTGACCAGTGTCGTAGAGATAGCTTCCATAGAGAAAACCTACATCTGCTAAAGAATCTGATACTTCATCTGCAGAAGTATTTAAACCACCTATTGTTAGGCTCGCCATACCAATTGTTAAGCTACACATCCATTTAAGCAGTACGCCCTTTTTCCTCATACATTCATCCTCCTCTTTTTGTATTAGAGTACATTTTTAAGGTATCATGCATTGAGTTGTATGAATAACTTATTTTTTGTATTTTTTATGAATTATTCATCTAAATTAATATTATAAAGATAGAAATAAGTAACTATATACTTGAATCTAATTAGAAGAATTTATAATTTGAAATGAGTTTTACAAAACTTACAAAATGTTAAACTCATAAAAACCAGTGATATTATACACATGTATTGATATCACTGGTTTTTTATATGGATATTTGATGGTCGATTTTACAAATTATAAAAAATTACAAGCTCAGTTTTACATTTTCACAAAAATATTTTTGTAAGATTATCTTTCTCTTCCTTCTGTTTGATTGGCTTGGAACTCTATTTTTAACGCAATACTATCCCCTTGGAACATGTTTTGATCCGTTCCGTTATCTTCAAATATAAACTTTATCCAAAACCAATCCATTTTCCCAGATTTTAATCCTCCTGTTTCAATCCACTTGGAATGAAATACTTTTTTGGAAGCAATCTCTGGGTTTTGTGATTTTAGTTCTGCAAGAGTTGTTTCGTATACAGGGCTTTTCGCAGGATCCCAATCCAAAAGAAATTGTACTTTAATATGTTTGCCGAAATCTTCTGAAATATTGTTTTGTTTTAAATCGTTTACATTATAGTCTATTTTCATCATGATATCTTTAATGTCTAATGTACCACTATTTGTTAAATTGAATTTCTTTAATATTTTGTCCCCAGGTTTTAAATTTTCTAAGTTAAGTGAAGTAGTTGGCTGCATAGCTAAATCTAATGTACCTGCAGCAAATGTATTATTTGTTACAACTTGATCGCTAAAATATGCATATGTTCCCCCACCAATTAAGGATAAACCAAGAGCGGCTGAAACCACTCCAACACCTAATTTCTTTTTCAATGACATTTTTTGTTCCTCCCATATCATTTTTACAATTTTTCTCCCTAATCAACTAAAACGATCCCCTTAATACAGGTATAGCATTAATTGTAAAAATTTTGTATTGAAATAAGAATAGTACTTATTGAGAAAATTATTTTATTATCTATTTTCCATAAATTAAACGTACCAAAAATAAAAAATTTAGATTCATAATTTTCTTCTTATATAATACTTAAATATGTTATCAAAACTTCTGCAAAAACAAATTAAGATTAACTCCTCATTATAATAAGAATAATGATTTTTAATACGCATCAAAAGGTACACCTTTTGAAGTATATTAAAATCTAGCTAATTTAGTGCTTCGAAAGGTTCAAAATTTCATTTTTAAAGTGCTAAATAATTAATGGTACCTTTTGAAATATTTTCGGTCTCATTTCATTAGAAATAATTCCGTCTATATAACTGAAAAATGTGATATAATATCTATTGAACATATGAATAGGATAACAACTACCTGCTGTTGGCAAGTAGCAATTTATCTAATGAAAAGATCACTTGTTTCCAAGACAAGTGATCTTTTTGTATACATTCCCTATGCTATTTTTGAAATCGAATAGATATTTTAATCTGTGTAATTACAATAGATTTGATTAAATTTAAAACTGCAAAAAGGATAATATCGTTCATATTTGTAGTAAGAAATATATGAAGAACACCTTATTTGCATCAAGGTGTTTTTGACGTATTAATATTCTCATATACTGGGGCAACTTTTAGAGCTTTAGATAGTTTTTTTGTTTTTAAGATTATTTGATTTTTTATAGGCATAACATAGAATGTTGGTTCTATTGTTCCTTTATTCTTATTGAAAGGAGCGGTTATTAAGTAATTGCCACTACTGCTAATTACAATTTGGTCTTGATTGTTTTGATTGAAGATTAAATATTTCCTTTGTCTTTCAGCAGATTCTGCACCTAATCTAAAAGAAATGAACCCTAACACCAAAATAAAAACTATAATTGCAATTGTTTTAAATGGTTTAAATGGTGATAAAACCACCTGTATATATTTTTGTACAATGGGAGGAAGAAAATAATATGCCAATGTAAATACATAAATAATACACCAGATTGATATATACCAGTTACTATATATGTCTATTATAAAGACTCATCCTATTAGAGGACTGATAAAGAATAAAATCATCAATGATAGAATTATTTTACTTTTAACGCCTTTCCGCTTTAACAGTAATTCTGGTATAAGGAAAACATATCTTGCAAAAATATAAATAGTTAAAGTAGTTGCTAACCAAGGAAATATTTCCAAAAAGTATCGAGTTAAATCACTTGTATCTATTTTTAATAAAGAATAATCAGTTAAATCATAAAAACTATGGTATCCATATTTAAATAAAGCAGCATAAGCGTAGGCTAAAGCTGTAAATACTAGCACTATAATAGCAGCTTGATTAAATGTGGTAAGAATCATATTGCTTTCTTTTGAGTTAGTATTTTCAGTTGATACAGAAGAAATGTTTGAATTCCATTGGTTACAGCTTTGAACATTTTGTGTTTTTGAAGAACGTTTCTTTTTTGCCAAGATATGACCTCCTATAAAATTTAAAATATTTATATCAATATATTAATATAATTATATTAAATGGTCAAAATAAAGGATGCAAATGTTACTTTGATGTAGTGATAGATAGGCTCTATTTAACTTTGTAGCTTTGAAAAAAGATTTGATTAAATATAGTCTACAAATCCTTGTTCTCTGGCACATAAAATGAATGCATTTTGAAAAAGAAGATTGTTTAAAACTTATATAGAATTCTTTTATTCCTTTTTTCTATTTGGTAAGCTAGGAGGATTCTTCATTGTGTCAACAACATGCATGAGCGTGAGATATGGATGTTTTAAGATCATTCTCGGTCCACTCTTTTTCATAACTTCCTTAACTAAACTTTTCATATCTGGTTTATAACAATAAATTTTGCAATTTTGACATGCTGGTTTCTTTTCTTGAAATGGACATTTTGATAGACGGAAATAAGCATAACATTTTAATTTTTTGCATTTTTCACATATTTTATCTTGTTTATGTTCGTTTTTACAATACATATCAATCATTATGCTAATTGTTTTCTCTTCACGTTCAATTCGATTCATAGGTTGGTGCCTCCTGTTTCAAAGTCTCACTGCTTTGATTGTAAAACTTTTTTAGAGAGTGTACTTGAATTTTTATTGACAGTTTTTCTAATGTTTATCTCTTTCCTAAGGCTTAAATATACATCTTTCTTTTTCTTATGAGCTTCGTGTGTCTAAAGGTCTTGAACAGTAAGAGTTCACTTGATTTTTCAAAGTTATTAATTGATTCTATTGGAAGGTGGGGAGTATTTGAAGTTTACTGCTATATCAAATAATTCAGCCTTAGAGCACGGAATCTGCGTTTTGTTTTAGGAGCACTATACAATTTTTAAATTGATGAATGTGTGGTGGTACCGCTTATTATAAAGTTGAATTATTAGCGGAATGAATGTTAAGTTGATTTTACATTTTGTTAAGTCTGGTATATATTGAAGGTAAGAGGTGGCGAACTTGACTATTTTTAACAAAGTAAAGGAAATTAGAGCTCGTTTTAATTTCACACAAAGTGTATTAGCTGAAAAAGTTGGAGTGACGAGGCAAACGATCGCAGCAATTGAAAAAGGGGATTACGTCCCTTCATTATTACTAGCATTGTCAATTTGTGATGTGTTTGATTTGAAGATGGAAGAAGTGTTTGTATTAAATAAGGAGGAAGAAGAGGATGAATAGATTGATGATTTCTTATGTAATTAATGTACTTATTATGGCATTAGCATGTTGGGTATTCATTGAACTTTATTACGACATTATAGAACTTGCCAATATTATTGAAGCTAAGAAAGTAGCCTTTGAAGTATCATTAAATATTACACCAGTCTTATTCTTATTAGTTATAGGTATTGTAATAACAATTTTTTATAAAATACAGAGGAAGAAATATAACGCCCTTTCATATCTGATGTATCCACTATTGTTTCCCCTAGAAGACGAACGTGAAAAGTTAATTACTGAAAGAGCTTGTCGTACAGCATTTGTTTCACTATGGTATGTGTTAATCATCGCAATTGGATTTTTAGTGCTTTCTCCTATTTTTAATATGTATATTCCAGGATATCCCTTATACATTGTATTTAGTGTTTTCTTTATTCAAATGACAGTTTTTTATTTATCTTTATACCGAAATAAAATAATGTAAAGTGAGACCCTCTTGTAAAAGCAAGAGGGTTCCTTTATATGCATGATTTATAGTGATTCCCTTAACAATTTTCTATTTTCTAACATATCATTTAATAGAATCTGTCCCATCATCATTGCAAAGTTATCCCTGGTTTTTGTATAGTAGTCATTAAGTTTTAATAGATAGTCTTTCCTGGGGACATAGGTGATTACAAATCCACGGTTTACTTCTTTAGGCAAAGGAATATATATATTTCTAACATCCTGGTTTGTATTGTTGGGATTTTTAAATAATAAATCATTTAGATTATTAAAAAATTCTTTTCCATTAGAGATAGGGTGAATTTTTTTAGCTATGTGAACACCATTATTATTTTTATTTGAATCTATTCCCCATATAATTACACCACCAGAAGCATGAGAAAAAAACGATATAGCTTTTTCGTAATTCTTTTTATCATCTATTGAAAGGGTACTAGTTGTACAATTTTTTTTGCATTGAAATGTAAGGAATATATTCTCTTCTTGCTGTGTAATGATCATTTTTTGAATGTATGAAAATCCTTCTTGTTGAAACTTTATAAAAATCTTCTTCGCATTCGCCAAATTAAACATTCTCCTTTTCTGCTTTTTAGCAAAATATTTAAAAGAGTAAATCAAAATAAGTAAACTTTGTATAGGAAATATATTTTTTAAAATTCTAATGCTTTTGATTTGTTTTTTATTGTATTAATATCCTGGCATTGTTGGGAGAGCTGGGCACATTCATGAAAAGCAAAATGTTTACATCCTACACATTTCGCTTTATTCAAATGTCTTAAAGCACAGTTAATTGCTTCTCCTGTATGATCAAAAAAGTTCTCTTTTCCAATCTCAGCATATAATCCATTTTTAATTAGAGTTGTTTTCAACTCTGATTGAGCCCCTGAAATGAGAAGTACGCCACCTTGGTTTTTAAAATGTTGGACAATATTCCTAAAGTAGGCTTCGCCTGTTGTGTCAATAAAAGGAACCTTGCCCATACGTAAGATTAGAATTTTGGGTCTATAATGAATTGTCGCTAAAATGTTTTGTTCGAATGTTTGCGCAGCTCCAAAAAATAATGGACCTTCTATTGTGTAAATACTAATTTGAGGGCAATCATGAGCATTATTTACCACATGCGGTAATAATTTTTCATTCTTTGTTGTATGATCAGGAAGCACTTTTGACATCACAAGCATATTACTCATACGTTTTGTAAACAAAATAATAGCTAAAATAAGACCGATTTCCACAGCCGTTGTCAAACTTGTAAATACAGTAAGGGAAAATGTTACTAGTAATACAAGAGAATCTCCGGTATTCATTTTAAGTATATGAACAAAATGCTGTTGCTCACTCATATTCCACGCTACAACCATTAAAATAGGAGCCATACTAGCAAGTGGGATGTGCGAGGCGTATGGAGCTAGCAGTAGAAGCGTAAATAACACAAATACTCCGTGAATCACACCGGACATGGGTGAAACAGCGCCACTTTTAATATTCGTTGCTGTTCGAGCAATTGCTCCAGTCGCCGGAATTCCTCCAAATAATGGGGTAACAATATTAGCAATTCCTTGACCAATAAGTTCTTTATTACTGTTATGTTTACTATTTGTCATCCCATCTGCAACGACAGCAGATAAAAGGGACTCAATACCGCCCAACATAGCAATAACAAACGCAGGGCCAATTAAATGTTGGATACGCTCTATTGTGATCTCTGGTATATCAAACTGAGGCAGTGTATTTGGAATCGTACCATATGCTGTACCAATAGTAGGTACATGACCTGAGAAAAATATAGTTGCAATTATAGTTGAAATCAAAACACCTACTAATGAACCCGGTACTTTTGGCAAAATTTTTGGTGTTACGAGTATAACGAAGAAGCAAATCAAAGCAGTTACTACATTATAAAAATTAGTGGTACCGATATGAGTAAATATTTCTTTCAAGTTTGCTATAAAGTCCTCATGTTTTTCTATGCCTGTTAAACCTAAAAAACTAGCAATTTGTCCAGTGAATATAATAACAGCAATACCTGAAGTAAAACCAATTGTTACAGGACGTGGTATGAACTTAATTAACGAACCTAATTTAAAAATTCCCATAAGGCATAAGATAATTCCAGCCATCAAACCAGCGAGTAGTAAATTTTCATACCCATAAGTAATGACAATCCCTAAAAGAATGGGAACAAAAGCCCCTGTAGGCCCTCCAATTTGATACCTTGAACCACCAAATAGAGAAATAAGTATCCCGGCAATACACGTTGTATAAATTCCATACTCTGGTTTTACACCAGAAGCTATGGCAAAAGACATAGCAAGAGGAATCGCAACAACTCCAACAATCAGTCCTGAAAGAAGATCTTTTTGAAAATGCCCTAATGAATATCCTTCAAACCTTCCCGTAAATAAACCTCTCATTACAAACCCTTCTTTTCTCTTTTTAATAAACCCGGATTAAAACTATGTGTCTCATTCGTTTTATACAGGAGGATTTAATTTTTATCAAAGAAAACGACATCCTAATACTTACTATAAGTTTTGCTTAAATGACGTTCTAATTTTCCTATATCTCCACCTTGTTGTACATGGAATTGTAATCTTTCCGCTAGAAGTTCTCCAGCTCGACTATCTAGCTTCTTCGTATCAATAAACGTAGTGACTTTTACTTTATCTGGAGTAATATCTCTACGAAACATCTGTCCTGGAATTTCAGTCCAAAAACGATTCCATTCTTCTAATAATCCTATTTGATCAAACAAAAAGTTCTGAATGCCGCATAACCATGCTGTACAAGCTGTGTTCCTTTTTTGACATCCAATACCATCTTGTAAATGTTGACATGAAACGCAACAAGAATACCCACTTTTAATGCAAACATTACAAACGTGATGAGCTCCTATAGAGTGAAATATCTCAATTCCATGTTGGATGATATCTTCTCTTTTAGCCTCATTGCTCAATTTATTCCTCCTTTACCATTTCGTTTTCTGCTTCATCTAGCTCTTCTAACATAGAAATTGTATCAATTAAATGATTGTTAAAAATTTTCCGCGCAACCACTAATAAATTCATAATCATAGGATCTCGAAGGGAGTATAATACTCGTTTTCCATCTTTAGTGCCAACAACAATATTTTTCGCGCGTAATACACTTAATTGTTGAGAAACTGCAGAACCTTCTTTTTTAAGAATGCTTTGAATTTCATTTACACTTTTTTCACCTTCTGATAGAAGTTCCAAAATACCTATTCGTAAAGGATGCGATAAAGCTTTAAAGAAATCTGCTTTAAATTGTTGCATTTCGGTCCCCATTAAAACACCTCTAGTATTTATTTACATTTAACATTTCAGAAGTATCCTATACATCTTCAAATGTTTGAATATGTATAGGATACTTCTAAAGCCAAGAATTATCAATACAAATTTAGAAACTTAAAATAGGTAAATAAATGGTTTTTGTTTGCAATTACGATTTTTTCTTTCGTACACAAAAATCCTATGTGTCCTAGACTATATTTCTAGATAAACCTTATACTCACAGGTTCAGAGGCTATTGAATAAGGGAGAAATAATGAATTTACATGAATAGACTCAAATAACATAAAAGCATTAAAGGAAAGAGGATTTAAGGATTTATAAGAACGGAATATTTATGCAAGTAAAGGTGAGCTGTGAAAAAATGTAACAATCTAGTTATAGTATGACGAATAAAGAAAAGAACCCGTTAGTAAAAAACGGATTCTTTTCACTAGGTGTGCAAGAAATTCAAGGTGACTAGAATAAAATCACTTGTATTTTTTTAGGGTAAGCACAAGTTTGAACAAAATATTTATTTGAACGTAAAAAGGATCTATTCAAGATAAAGAAGCTTTTTGAAAAAGTAGGTGGACACCTAAAGGGAATTATTGAAAGACAAATTAATTTTGGTGGGTTACTTGAAGATTCGAGGGCAATTGTTATGCTACACATTGATAAATAGTAGTAGGTTACTTATAAATTTTCTGAATCAGTAATTTTAGAAATTAAAGAAGATGTATAGACTTCATATCCCTAATTCATATTCACTATATTTGATAGATTACCTGTATTTGTAAAATAAATATTAAATACAAAGAGGTATTTAAATTATAAAACAGAATATATAAATTTAATGATAAATACATTAAGAGGTGATAATTTAGTATGTTTACAAAAAATTAGTAGAAATTAATAGTAATGTTTTGTTTGTTGATGTGTATAGGTGGGATTAATGTTAAGAATATTCAATATTAATAATATCAATTTACTATAGTTTACAATTATGTAAAACTATAACCAGGATGGATTTTCTTTAAAACTTATCACTAATAAAGATTTAAAGAAGTTTTTGTTTCATTTTCCATCAAGAAAAAAGCCAATTTTTATATTCATTGACTTCTTTTAAATCCATACTCTTTTTCATTTATAATTTTACCACATCGGCAACATTTGTACAGAAAAATAATTTTAAAATTCAGACTAAAATACCCGTTGTTTTGAATGGAATTGTAGGCTTGTTTGGAGTTGGATTCAAAAATGGACAGACTTGTTCAAATGGGATCAATCAAATCTATTAGAATTAGAAAGCGCTGTCATTAGGGGTGTAATATTGGCAACTATTATACCGCAGAGATTGGAATTATGAATAGTAGAGAAATGAGAATTTGTATTTTAGATTTGCAAGATCATCATACTAGTAGTGTACATAAATATTTTATTGATGATTAAAAAATTGGAAAAGCAGTATGTCAAATAGGAACGGAATTGATTTTTGATGAAAAGGCTGCTAAAAGAAAAATAAAACTGAAGTGGGATTACATTTGCTAGCAGGCGCTGGTGTTAAGAAGGAATGGATATGTATAAGAAATGTACATCAATTTGAATGTCAAATAAGTAGTTTACGTAAACAGCAAAATCAATGTGGCTTGTAAATAATTAATTAAAAGTTGTAATAGAAGTGATAAGGATAGAAGTATTAATGGCCTTATTATAAGTATTATCTGAGAAACTAGCAATAATTGTAGATAACGTAGTAGGATGCGAGAATTTATCAAATAAAATGAGGTGAATGAAACATGAAAGTAATTACGAAAAAAGCACAAATGATACCCTTAGAGGGGGAGGAGTTTTGTAATCTTCAAGCGGACGCAGAACAGTATAATGCGGAGAAGTGTAATATAGAAAGAGAGTATTTCAAGCTAGAAAAAAAATCAGTTAAAAATCGAACGACAGAAGAAAAATGGGATGAAAGATGCAAACAAGCAGTTCAATTATTTAATCAAGGGACCGAATATCCAGACATTGCGAAAATAGTAGGGTGCAAAGTGAGTAGTTTGTATAGAGAGCTCAAGAAACGTGGAGTATTAGAAATGCCAAAGCAAGCGGCACCCTCTAAAACATTAAGGTCACCCATAATACCAGCAAAAACAAAAAAATCTAAGTTTGAACGATATAAAGAGTATTATATGTATAAGTAGAAGGATTAAAGGTTATATAGTTATTTATCTAAATAATAACTGCATCTTAGATTCTCTATTTTTGTTTTTTCATACAGTACACTTTTAGACGTTACATTTAAAATTCTTATCAACTCAGTTTTGGGGAATTAGCAAAGATATCAAAATATCAAAAACATACATTTGAATAAATATTAAGGAATTTTTGAGCACTTGCTCCTTAATTGTCGCTAATATGGTTAGTGCTACACACTCTTATGAAATGTATTAATCAAGCTGTACACCATATATAATTAATAGTCTTAATATATAGGTAAATATATATGATTTCTGCAAATGGAGGAGATATATAATGTTAACTGAATTACAAAAAAAGTTTTTCTTAAAATTAAAAATTCCCCCAAGAGAAAATGTGAAATTTGAAGATTTACATAGAATTCTTTTGCAGATGGGGCACTTATTACCTTATGAAAACTTAGACATCATGGAAGGAAATACGAAAGAATTTTCTAGAGAAAATATTGAAGAAAAGCTGCTTTTAAAGAATCGTGGCGGATTATGCTATGAAATTAATTCTTTATTATATTATTTTTTGTGTGATTGTGGATTTAATGTGTATCGAATAGCTGGAACTCTATATGATCCAAAAACAAGAAAGTGGAACCCTGATGATGGCCATGCACTTATCGTTTTACAACACAAATATGAAAACTATATTATAGACGCCGGTTTTGCATCCTATCTCCCTTTACATCCTGTTCCTTTTCACGGTGACAGCGTGACTTCTGTAACGGGTGAATATCGTGTTCGTAAACAAAATACGGAGAAAGGAACCCATGTATTAGAAATGAAAAAAGGAAAAAATGGAGAAACTTCACATTTTTTTGATTCGGATCTTAGTGATACCTGGTCTATCGGTTATGCTTTTTATTTAAATGCAATTAATGAAAAGAAAGTGAATGCTATACAAAACATGGTTATAGAGCATCCAGAATCACCAGTAAATAAGGCGAATATTATTTGTAAATTAATTGAACACGGGCATATTGCACTTACTAAGCAAAGTTTTACAGAAACCCGGCATGGAAAGAAAATTAAAAAAGAAATAACAGAGAAACAATATCATCAAATACTTAAAAATGAATTCAATATTTTTTAGACAAGTAAGATGTAGAAAGTAAACTATAAGATTTTCAACGCATTACGCCCTCATTTGTAGAAAAATGGGGGTTTTTAATTAATAAGTGCTTAAAAAGTTCTAAAATATTTTTATTTTTATGAATTTTTCTATTGTTAATAGGATAAATTCAGCGATATATAACTTAAATTTATAACGAAATACTATAAATGCTTATTGAATAACAGTGAAAATAACATCAAATATATCCATTTTATTAAAATAGTACTACATTCATGGGGAATTTGTTCAATTGTATATAGAGAGATATTATTTTAAATAGTTATTAATAACGAAAGAGGAGAGGGAAAATTATGTTCAATCAAAGAACAAGAAATGGCGTCAAAAAAATCCTAGCAATTACAGCAGCTAGTACGGTGTTTTCGATGTTTGGATCATCAATTTCTATCATAGAGGCGGCGTCTGCTCCAGGAGTTTATGTTACACCTAAAAATAGTGTTTCTTCAGATATTATTAGTATAGATTGGTCTCCTGTTCAAACAGCACCTTATACATATTGGGCTGTACATAACTGGAACCAGGGGGGAGAAGCTGGTGGGTATGCTGGATTCCAACAACAAAGCGGTTTTGATGAAAATGGAAAGCGTACTTTGCACTTTGCAGTTTGGGATCCTATTTCTTCTAAGGAAGCAATAAAAGCAGAATATGTATCCCCTACATCAGTTGCAAGTAATTTTGGTGGAGAAGGAACAGGTCTTAAAATTCAGACGACATATGATTGGAAGAATTATAATTGGTATCGCATGACAATGCGTTCTTGGCAAGAGAATGGACACACAAAATTTGGACAGTGGTTAAAAGATGTTTCAAAAAACCAATGGAAGCTTATTGGGATTATGGACTTTCCAGTTCCTAACGTTACATTTAACTATGGACAAACGCTGTTTCAAGAAGACTGGCTTGGTAATGGACAAGATGTAAGAGAGGCACGTGTAAAAAATGGATATGGAAGAAATATCTCAGATAAAAAATGGACATCTTGGAATACTCAATCAATAGAGGGGCAAGAGCCATTGAATAATAATTGGGATGGGGGAGCTACTTCAGAATATCTTTGGTTTAAGGCTGGGGGAGACTCTCGATCAACTATTGGAACAGGAAAAACATTTACGTTAAATCAACCTAGCCAACCTGAAATAGGAAAACTAGATTATGATGTAAAGTCTACGTATTATGAAAATGAAAAATTAAATATAACTTGGCAATTAAAAGATAGTAGTACACCTCAATTTAAGGGGAAAATTGAAATTTATAATAATGAAAATATGACGGGCCAACCGATTAACGTAATTAATGATATTAAATCTTACCAAAATGGAATCAGTCAATCTATATCATTACCAACAAATACTTATGCAAAAATTGTATTAACAGATATATTTGATCAAACTGTGGAAAAAAAGGTGAAAATCAAAAATGAATCTCCAAACATTTTAGAAGGGGATCGGTTTGCATGGTCGATGAAGGGTATAGGAGATTTTGAATTTGCAAAACTTGATTTAAATAAATCAACAGAAGAATTGCAAGTTAGTTTAATAGCAGGGACACCACACAATTATTTTGATAGTACGTATGCAAGTATTAAAGTACAGGATACATCAGGTAAAGTGGTATATAACAAAGAGATTTATGGGAATAACCGACAAAATGCTGAAACAAAAACAGTCCCAGTAAAAGTGGGCAATTTTATTGAACTTACACACCTAGAAGGTGGAGAGAGAGCAACATTAACAAATCTGGATAATAATAAACGCGAAAGCTTTGATAAAAAAGTAATATATGAAGTTACAAAGGATGGCCTGAAGAAAATAAATCAAATTGTTAATCCGAAACCGGACACAGAATCTCCAACACAGCCACAAGGATTATATGCAAGCAATGTTGCATCAGACGGTGTAGAGCTAAAATGGAATCCTTCTACAGACAATGTGGGTGTAAAGGGATATCAGGTGTTACGCAATGGACAATTGATTCAAACTGTACAAGGGACAATGTTTACTGATCAAAATCTTACAGCTAATAAAGAATATAAATATACTGTAAAGGCTGTAGATGCGGCTGGAAATATCTCGGCTCAAAGCAATATCCTTACAGTAACAACAAAGAGTCAAAATGTAACTTATGAAAAATGGGATCCGAAAAAGGCATATACAAAAGGGGACAAAGTAGAATATCAAGGGAAATTTTATGAAGCGGTTCAAAGCTATCAAGGAAATGGAGATCCTACTTGGATATTTGCCTTATCTTTATGGCAACCATTTTATATGAAATAAAAGTTAGTTATTTAAACTTTATATATTAGTTTAGTGGTCGCAAAAATATGTTTAGATTTTAGAATAAGATTTCAAAATGGTAAGGACAAAACTTGAAAACTTAAAATCAATATATAAAGTAAAAATACGGAATTGAATTTTGTTAAGAAAATGTAATAAAAATATTGATAACATGATGGGGAAAATAGTTTTATCACTGAGATAAAAAGCCCTGCACACAGGACATCTAAAAAGATACCTTAGCAATAACGACAATTAGGGAGAAGTATTAGCTAAGGTATCTGGATGGATGGTTGCATAATAAATATGCAATTTTGAGCATTGTTGAATGTATTGGGATATCCAACAAGTTCATAATAACACAAATTTTCTGCTAATTAAGCCGGTAAATTTGTCCAAAATAGATAGGGGTTATTTGAATTTAAAAGAGAACCATTGAAGGTTAGGGTGCTCTAGACTAAAAACTATATTAAGGTAGTAAATGTTTCATGAAATAGGAATAAATCAAAGATTGTAATTAGGTTTTTATGAGTAAATTTGTAATGAGGTTCTGTAGTTTTTCTTAATGACATCTCACATATTTATGATAAAGAACAGAAGGGGAATAATGGAAACCATACCATTGATTGTAGACCACAGAATATATACAGCTGAGATACCACATTGATTCATGAAAGTCTACATTGTTATAACACAAAGGCGTTTGGTAACTCTTTATTAAATAGTGAAAATATCATGCTTGATGAGAATGATGATTTGATTAGGAGGAATAGAGATGGAACTAACTAAATTGGAAAAGGTAATTGTTATTAGCACATTTGTTCAAGGTTTGGGTGAGGAATTCCTAGAAAATAGCGAGAACAATCATTCTTTAAGGCAACTACTCCGGGAGATAGAAAAGGTGTTTAGTAATTCAACACCAAATCAAATGCGAGAAGCAGCAGGAAGTGTACTAGACAAATTTATTAATGATGTAATTGAAGAAAACAATTCTCCACTACCAAAAATAAATTAAAGGCTCATACGGAGAAAGAGATCACGAGCTTCATGTAACACACAGGTCATTTTGTGTAACTTAACCTATCCAGAAACAGGTACATAGCAATGAGCAAAAGTTATTAAACTATCATAAAGCAATGTATATGTGAAGCGATAAGTAAGAATCGTCCTTAATTGGACGCTTTTTTATCCTTACATAGTTTTTATTTTATTAAAGTTTCAACAATATAAAAAGCTGACCACGTTTAGTCAGCTACATCCAAAAATCATTATAATCAACATTTTTTCCTGTTAATTTTTTTAACGCTCTTATAATTTTATTCCCATTCTTCAATGAAGGTTGGAATGCATCTCCCTGACATATCCTACTGATGGTCCCTCTGTTCACTCCACTTTCTTTTACTATATCTTGTTGCGAAAGCCCGTTTTTATCAATAAATTTGCCAAAACGCGAACGTTGTTTACCTAGTCCAAACATCATTTCCACTCCCTTACTTTCTTAATTAGTAAAAAGTATGTACAAAAATTAAACTTTTTAAACTTCACGAAAGTTTGAATAGTGTACAAGCCATCCGCAATATGATGTATCAAGGTTGCTACCAAAGTAGTTATCAAGTTAGCTATCAAAGTAATGCTACAAAGGTATTTGGTCTATAAACTTGTATATAATCAGCATTCAAAATTCTGTTTATAAAGGGGAGATTTATATGTTAACTACATTTATCTCTTTAGGAGTTTTAGGAGTAACGACAATCGGAGGGGTGCTACTAGAAAAGCATCTTGTAAAAAATGATCACGTTGCAGCAGCTAAACTTTTAAGTGATGGAATGTATCATGGAATGAGAATAGGTGGAGTTTGTTTTATTGGCTATGTATTTGTCAAGATCTTAATCATGTTCTAGGAGGTGTTACATGGGACTTATCAAAGAATGGATTCATAAACAAAGTTTGAGGAATCAACTTATAGAGGTATTTAGAAAAGCGGGTTTATATGTAGACCATCAAACACGGGGTGGGAAAGTACCCATTTATCCGAAGATACAGGACATTGCTTCTTCGAAAGAAAAAGTTCGATATATATTTACCATTCCAAATGGTTTGGATCCGAAGATTATCGAAAAGAAATGGTTTTGCTTTCAACAAATATTAGGACGCAATGTAGCAATTGAAGGTGATATTAAACGGTTTTTACTAAATGTGTTTCATTCGGATGCAGGATTACAAACATATAATTACAGTTATAAAAAATGGCAGCCGTTACTAAAAGAGCATCGTCTTCCTGTTGTGGTAGGCCGAGACCAATTCGGAAACATGATTACGTATGACTTGGTAGATTCGAATACACCGCATCTTCTAATCGCAGGAGAAACAGGGAGTGGGAAAAGTAGTATGGTACGTGTTGTGCTAACTACACTCGTTCAGCATATGTCCTCTGATAAATTGCATTTGTACCTAGGCGACCTGAAGAATTCCGAATTTCATTTCTTGCGAAGAGTGAAACACGTAAAAGAGGTTTGCATGGAAGAAATTGAAATGAAGATGGTGCTACAGAAAGTGTGGAAGCAAATACGCGAGCGTAGAAAGCTGATGGAAGAATATGAAGTGGATCATATCGATGAATATAACAAATTGAACTCTGACAATCAGAAACCATATATCATACTCGCTATAGATGAAGTTGCCATGTTACAAGATGAAAAAGAATGCATGTCTATAGTCGAAAAAATATCAGCAGTCGGCAGGGCACTCGGAGTCTTTCTGATGCTCAGTATGCAGAGACCAGATGCAAAGGTATTGGATGGTAAGTTAAAGCTCAATATGACAGTTAAAATGGGATTTAAATGTGATAGCGTAATTAACAGTAACATCATGGGTACACCTGGATCAGAACAGTTAGAACAATCGGGTCAAATGATATTAAAGTTAAATGGATTAAAGAAAGTGCAAGCTCCTTATTTAGAATTAAGTAAAGCTAAGAAGATAGTTGAACCTTATCGTGTTCTAAAAGAGCATATAAAAGTTCAAAATTCAACAAAAGAAGAAAATCAATTATTCGGGGTGTTAAATTATGATGAGTAGAGACAAAGCGATACTTAGCAATCTGAAACGTTTTAGATGTATGTCTCGTGATGATATTGTTGATTTGCACTTTCAAGGATTAAAGAATGCAGTGACTTGCTGTAATACGGTGATGAAACGATTAAGAAGAGATGGTCATGTGGATGCCAATATCTCGCAGCAGCCATACATCTACTTCCCTCAACCCAGCACACTTTGCAAAACTAGCCAAAAAATTCTCCACTTCCTCGGTATAGTAGACGTGTATAAACAGCTTATCCATTATGAAAAACCGAAACTGTTTAAAGTGGAGCCAAAGTACGGTAAAGATTTCATGGAACCTGATGCATTTACAATTTGGCGTAGATCTCCATTCTTCATTGAAGTTCAGAATTCAGTTTACAGTAAAAAAGTTATGCAAGATAAAATAAATAGGTATGAGTTGTACTTCCAGAGTCAGAATTGGCATAACGAATCTTGGCAGCCAAAAGAATCTAAATTCTTTCCATCAATACTTATAATTACTGAAAAGCATTATGATATTAGATCTTTTAATCTACGTATTTTTCAAGCTTCTTCAATTAGCAATTTCTTAGATAACCTTACTGTAAAAGCAAAATAAGGCTCCCTAACCAGGGCTTTTTTCTTTAAAGGGAATTTGGCGATAAAAATAATATAAATGGATATAATAAGTTTGTTAAATTATTACTTATTTTCAATTGTAGTTACTATATCTTGTATAAAAGGATGTGTTAGAGATGAAAATTGGAGTAGTAAAAGAGATAAAAAAAGGAGAAGCACGTGTAGGCATGACTCCTGAGAATGCTCGAAAATTGGTTGAAGAAGGACACCAAGTCTTAGTAGAAAAAGATGCCGGCATTGGATCTGGATATACAAATGATGAATATACAAGTGCAGGCGCAAATTTAGTAGCACAAGGAGAAGCCTGGGAAGTCGACATGGTAGTTAAAGTAAAAGAACCATTACCTGAAGAATATCGTTACTTTAAAAAAGATCTTATAATCTGGGGGTTTTTACATTTAGCTGCATCGAAAGAGTGTGTAGAAGCAATGAGAAATGCTGGTACTACTGCAATTGCAGGAGAAACAATTAGCGAAGATGGTGTTTTGTCATTATTAAAGCCAATGAGTGCAATTGCTGGCCGTCGCGCCGTATTTATGGGAGCATATTATTTAGAAAAACAACATCAAGGAAAAGGGATTTTATTATCAGGTATTGAGGGAATCCCTGCCGGAAATGTAGTCATTTTAGGTGGAGGAAATGCTGCGATTAATGCATGTGATATGGCAATTGGAATTGGGTGTAGTGTAACTATCTTAGAACTGAACCAAACACAGATAACATATTTAAAAGAGAGATATATAAATGATCCTGTTGAAGTTATTGAATCTAATACTCAAAACTTAGAAAAACATATACAAATAGCAGACTTATTTATTTCAACAATCTTAATACCAGGATCTAAACCTCCGAAAATTGTAAAAGAATATATGGTACAATCCATGAAGCCTGGAAGTGTTATTGTGGATATTGCAATAGATCAAGGTGGTACGATCGAGACGGTCGATCATTATACAACCCACGATGATCCTGTATTTATTAAACATGATGTAATTCATTACGCAGTACCCAATATGCCTGGTGCTACCCCACGTACTTCTACTATGGCATTGGCTAAGGGGAATATTGAATACTTACTAGCGATAGCTAAAGATGGATTAGAAAATGCAATTCAACATAAACCAGTTTTGGCAACTGGTATAAATATTTATAAGGGTACGATAACTTATGAGAACTTAGGAACAACACTAGAATTAGATTATAAGCCATTGAAAGAAGTGTTATTATGAGTAATGCAATTTTACCACTCAACATTGGGAATATAAAAAAAGCACAAAAAATTTTGTATGGAAATGCTAGAAAAACACCTTTGGTTAAATCATTCTATTTAACCAGTAAAACCGGTGGAGAAATTTATTTGAAGTTAGAAAATATGCAGTTAACAGGTTCATTCAAGTTTCGTGGTGCATTTAATAAAATTTCCCAACTAACAAATGAAGAAAAAGAACGTGGTGTAATCGCTTGTTCAGCTGGAAATCATGCACAAGGTGTTGCATTATCTTCTCATTTACTTAAAATCAAAAGCAAAATTGTAATGCCAACTTCCGCACCGCAAGCTAAAGTGGATGCGACTAGAGGATATGGTTCTGAAGTTATTTTATACGGTGATACATTTGATGATGCAAAAGCGAAATGTGAAGAGATTATAAAAGAAACAGGAGAAACATACCTACATCCATATGATGATGTAGAAGTAATGGCTGGCCAAGGGACAATTGGTTTAGATATTCTGGATGACATGTGGGATGTTGATACTGTCATTATACCTATTGGTGGGGGAGGTATTATTTCAGGGATCGCTGTTGCACTGAAATCATTTAATCCTTCCATTAATATTATTGGAGTTCAAGCTGAAAACGTACACGGTATGAAAGCTTCTTACGATGCTGGAGAAATTGTATCACATTATAAAGCCCCAACAATTGCAGATGGTTGTGCAGTTAAAATACCAGGAAATTTAACTTTTGAAATTGTAAAAGACCTAGTAGATGATATTGTAACTGTATCGGAAGAAGAATTAGAAGTAGCAATGAAAGACTTACTGCAACGCGGAAAGGCTGTCGTAGAAGGAGCGGGAGCATTAGCCACAGCCGCTCTTCTTGCAGGGAAAGTTGATAAATACGTAAAGGGGAAAAAAGTAGTAGCGGTTATTTCAGGTGGTAATGTGGATTTAAAACGTATTTCAAGCGTATGTGAGCATTTCTTTGTAGCCAATGAAGTACAATAATGATTGGGGAATATATACAATAAGTTGATATTGCTAAATAAGAGCTAGGATGAAATATCTCCGTTCTTTTCTTGTAATATCAGGATGAAATTGAGGCGTAGTTATTATTCAATTAGAGGGAGCTGTAGAAGAAATTCAATTTTAATAATGTATATAAAGAAAAGACACTCTAAAATGAGTGTCTTTTCTCCGAATTGAACCACGTTCATTTAGTATAAACCTATCCGTATTATCCCTTTGTTATACGTGTAAACACATCCTATAAAACAGAATCGTCTATATATACCAGATTGTTAGTTCACAAAATACAAGAGATTTGAGATCAATATTAGAGTGACGCGACATCTTTTATAATTGCTAAAATGTTACGTCTTTCAAAAGAATCTGCTTTATAGAATGTATCCACAACTTATATTTTACTACATGTAATATTTTTATAGTGTAATTTTTTTGAATATGTATAATTGCATAAAGTTAACAAGAAAAGAGAGATATTTTGGTATTGTAAAATAAAGATATAGCCCATCTACGGGAGTAGGTGGGCTATTTTATATTGGTGAGCTTGTAATCTAGAATAGATACGGTGTATATGAGGAGGCTGGAAGTGTATTAATTATAGCGCCAAACTTTGTTCATATTTCTCTACATCTTCCATAGTCTTAAATATTAACACATCAAAAACTCCTTTTTCATTGCTGCATACAATAACAAACCCATCTGTTGCTTCCAGGACTTTACCGACGCCACCATCTGTAAGCGTAATACTGGTGAGATGTTTTACGTTCAGTTTTTCTTCTTTGCGAATATAAGTAGTTAGGGGTGTCCCTACAGGAAATACGCTTATGATATCTTCTGTTGTATATGTGCCATCTATTGATTGAGTTTGAGCTGCAATGGAATCAGTTTGAGTGGAACAACCTGTTGAGCATATTAAAAGAATTCCAGTAATAATACTTACACAAGTCTTTTTTACCATTCACAAAATCCTCCTATAGCTGTTCGTATTGTCAACCCATTTAGGATAACAAATTATATATACGAAGTTTGTTAGTTTATGTAAGTCGTAAACCAACAAAGATACAAATATTTTGGCAGAATGTGTTTCAAATAAAGAAAAGACATCTAAGAGTACCTTTCTTCGAATTGAACCATTTCAATTTGATTGTAGAGCAATAATGGGATTTTATATTATGAATTTAATATGTATATATTATATAATTAATTGTTTGTTATTTTTTTAATTCATTTACTTATATTATTTTTTGAGAGCTCCAGAAATGGAGCCTTTTTTTATGCAAAAAAAGACACTCTAAGGTGTTTTTCGCCAATTTAAATAACTTGAAATTGATTTTTTTCAATTTTATAGAAAATATTAGGGTGTATTTTGGTTTATATGTTAAAATATTCAATATTTATATTAGGGAGATGAATATTATGTCTTGCGATTTCAACATGGATTCTAGTGATTATGAAGGTAGTGCTAAAATCTTAGAATTATTAGGTAGTCCAAGTCGTTTATTAATTGTACGTGAATTGATTGTAAGTGGTACCTTAACAGTTTCTCAGTTGAGCACTGCGACGCATATTTCGGAACCTATGATTTTACAACATTTGCGAAAACTAACTATAGGTAATATTGTAATTAGCGAGCGCAAAGGCACAAGGCTTTATTGCAGAGTAGTGGATAAGAAGGTCATTGAGATTACTGATTTATTAGGATTAACATATTAAGTTCTATGCTATGTATATTTTTGAATTTAAGCACTTTATGATTAAAACAGTGGTCATAAAAAAAGTCTATAAAAGAATTACGCACATTTTTTTTGAACAATATTCTTATCGTAAAAACAATTAAACTTATTATTTTGATGTATATATGTTATAATAATAATCTCTAAATCTACCTAAAAAGGACTATCAGTAATGGTAGTCTTTTTTATATTGGTGAGATTGTAAATCAAAGAGCATATAATGGACATAACGAAAAACAAAGGAGAAAAAAGATATCTATTGATATCTTTAAAATAGAACTGGTATATATGTCCATATTTTGTATGGTGTGTTGGTAATTTTATCGTCTTCCGACAGAAGACTCTTTCCTCAAAAACGTGAAGGTGTAAAACACCAATTTTAGGTGGGATATGAATGTTGGGTGGCATAAGCCGACATGTTTGCTATCATTTACTTGTACAGATTGCTCTTCGAAAACTGAAGATATGAGGTTGGTTGCAGAAAAACGTTGCAACCGTAAAATCTTCAACGTTCTATCGCCCTATGCTTGCCGAAGTTGCGAAAACCAGGCTAAAGTAGGGAGTGTGGTGCGTCAACGTACAAGATACTTATGTTCTCACCGTAGGGACTACGGGTAGAGCCTGTTAATAGAACTGGTGGATACATCGGTGTTCGCAGGAATCTCCCACTTCAAAAAGTCCGTAAGGACGTTAAGTGGTGAGTAGTTCAATGAACTGAAATTCATATTAAATTCCTCTCTAAATTAAACCTCTTTATCATTATAATAGATTTCAAAATACATAAAGAAAAGACACCTAAAGGTGTCTTCCTCCTATTTTTCTTAGTAACCGAATCCACCACCATAGCCCCAACAACTACATCCGATAATGATTAACAGTATGAATAGAACAATCAGTAAAGCAAATCCGCCACTATAGAATATACGAATCCCTTTTTGAGTAATAGGAGAAAGAACAGAGGTCGCACATGTAAGTATACGTTAATGAATGCAATTTACGTTATGTTTTTACGGATTAAATGAGCAGGTCCATTTGAAAATAAAGTAAAGGCAATCTAGGGTGATTTCTCCTGATTATCAACCAATTACATGTTTTACGAAAATGTAATGTATTAATCCTAACAAAGGGGAGTAATAACCATGCAATTAGCTTGTTTCCAAGTAGTAAGTGGACAATATTTCTTAGTTGTAGAAGGTATCCAGATTTCTGTACCAATTCGAGCGTTCGCTGCAGATCTACGAATTGGTTTAGGAAAAATCCCACTTTGTTCTTGGTTTATGGAATTCCGAATATTTTTACCTTTCAATTGTTTAACCCCTAAGTTTATTAATACTAGGGGGCTTATAATAAAAAAGACACCCTAAGGTGCCTTCCTGCGATTTGAACCATCGTAATATGGTATTGGATGCCAATCCAAATATTATCTTATCACATTAAATAATGTCGGTTATTGAGAAAAAAATTAATCTTTTGAGTGCTTTTTTACTATTCCACTTTTAATTGTATTTCTTTACCTGTCATACTGTAACTTTAGGAGATAATTTGCATAGTTTTTTAATGATAAATTGCAAGTAAGAAAGAGAAGTCTATACAATTATGGACTTCTCTTTCTGCTTGTCTACTCTAATGGTTATCCTTGTTGTAATGTTTCTGGGTATGGTGATATTAAATGGAGGGATACCTACTTTCCATGGCCTTACTTCTGAATTTTTTGTAACCTATCTCATCTCTTATGTAGCCATTTTCTTTCTTGATGGATCTTTGCCTAAGGAAATCGGATGGCGTGGTTTCTCTCTGCCTCGATGACAATTAAAGTTTGGATTGTTAAAATATACATTACTACTTGGTGTTTTGTGGGATTTTTGGCATCTGTCACATTTTTTAACAGCTGCACAAAGAGGTGAACAGGGTTCTGATCTTTCTATCCTATATATTCATTTGCCAATTTTATTTTGTTGTGTTTGCCGATCTCAATGATTCTCACTGGTTTCTATAATAGCCATCAAGGTAACGTATTTATTATCTTGCTAGTTCTAGCCTGGTACAAACTCATTTCAATAATCCTATTTTAAAGAATTCGGATTTATTTGTAGTGTTAGGATTGGGTTTGGTTATTTATTCTTATTTTCACACAAGGCAAACTTGGATATAGACAAAATAAAAATGAAGTAGAGTTTAGTAACAATGAAAATATAAGTAAATAGAAACGAAAATCATAAAATGGGTTGATAGCAATGAGGCTAGACCCCTAAAGAGGCGTAAAGTACTCAAAACTATGAACGTTTCCGCAACATTCTCCTTTGTCTCTTTCGAATAAAATTTATAGCAAGATATAATAAAAGTATAACGATATAAGGGGCGTCTTTTATGAGAAAAGAGAAAAGACAAAGGCTAATTAAACAAGTGGTTAGAGAGCATGAAATAGATACACAAGAAAAGTTAGTAGAGCTGT
The DNA here is from genome assembly GCF_053345735.1 of Bacillus sp. D48C. Lineage (NCBI taxonomy): Bacteria > Bacillati > Bacillota > Bacilli > Caryophanales > Bacillaceae > Bacillus > Bacillus sp. D48C. The sequence goes on along the minus strand of NZ_JBKFAQ010000010.1, from coordinate 174,058 downwards.
TAGCAGAAAAAGGAGAAATAGTAACACAAGCTACTATTTCCCGAGATATTCGCGAATTAAATTTAATAAAGACAGTTTCTTCAAACGGTTTAACTATATACAAAAATCTTACAGGAGATAACATACAAGCTGATACGATGTTAAAGAAAAAGCTGGGAGAAGTTGTTGTAAAGATTGATTATATAAATCAATTAACCATTATTAAAACTTTACCGGGGAATGCACATGTTATAGGTGTGTTATTAGACTCTTTAGACTGGAAAGAAAAAGTAGGATGTATTTGTGGAAATGATACATGTCTTATAATTTCAAAATCACAATCGGATAGAGAGATTCTAGAAGAGAGATTAAAATTAATTATGTAGATAAACAACTGTAAATACAGGGTTCTATTTTTGATTATCGCTCCCACTGATAGTTTTAAGTAATAAAGCCGCTTTTCCGGAGCCTTGGTAATATATTAAACTTTTAATTAGGCTACTTTACTGTATATTGAAAGTAATTGTCTTCTTAGATACTTAAAATAGAAGCAATACTGGAGTATAGAGAAAAATAATTTAATCTAAATAGGAATTTTTAACGTAAGGTAGCAAAAATTTGAAAGTGAGTACAAATAATCGAAAGTGCTAGTTATAAGAGAGGGTAAAAGTATCTTGTAAAGTAATGCATATAACATAGAAGTATATAAGAGATAGGTGAAATTTATGAATACAAGACAAAAAGAAATTTTATTTTTTCTATTATCTGAATCTAACGACTATTTATTAGTACAAGACCTTGCGGATCAGGTGAATTGCTCTGAAAAAACAATTCGTAATGACTTTAAAATAATCGAGGAGCACCTTGCGAATTATACAAGTGCGATTCTTGTTAGGAAACCGGGATTAGGTGTGTACTTAGAGATTGAGGAATATGAAAAGGTGGACTTGTTTAATAAACTTTATTGTATTAATAATCGTACAAAATATGAATTAGATGAAGAAAGAATTCTACAAATTGCTTACAACTTATTAATGAATGTAAAGGCAGTTACTGCACAGGATATGGCATCTCAACATTTTGTAAGTCGGACTACTATTAAAAAAGATCTAGATAGAATTAAAAAATGGTTGCATCATTTTGATTTAACTATTATTTCAAAACAGCGAGTTGGACTTATTATTGATGGAGATGAAAAGAAAAAAAGAAGAGCATTGGCTAGATTATCAGATTTGATTCGTAATTCAGATCTTACGAATCAATTTATTAAAGAACAATTTCAATATCATGAGGTTGAATTTGTTACGAACGAATTAAAAGCGTTGCAAAAACGAAATGCATTATTTTTTACAGATGATACATTTGAAAGTTTATTAGTGCATACGTTGCTTATGGTACGAAGAATGAAACTTAAGCAACCTATTATAAATGCTGAAAAGGAAATTAAAATACTGAAAGAAACAAAAGAATATATATGGACATTGGAATTTTTAAAACAGTTGGAATGTGTTTTTTCTGTGCATTTTACTGAGGAAGAAGTTACGTATTTAACAGCTCATATATTAGGTGGGAAAATTCGTTATCAAGATAAACCAATGCAGGGCAGCACACTTACTGAAAGTAATCCAATTCTTTCTATGGTTATACAGCAATTAGTTAAACGTATGTCGCAGTTGTATGAAATTGATTTCAGTAAAGACGATATTTTAATAGAAGGGTTAACTATTCATTTATATACCACATTGAATCGTTTAAACTATGACCTTTCTGTCTCAAATCCAATGTTACACGATATAAAAAGAATGTATCCCTATGTGTTTAATGTATTGATACAAGTATTAGAAGAAATTTACGAATCTCTAACTATATATATTCCAGAAGAAGAAGCGGCTTATCTTACTCTACACTTTGAAGCATCTGTTGAACGGTTAGATTACCAGGGAAAATCTAAAAATGTAATTATTGTTTGTCATATGGGAATTGGCATGTCGCAGTTGTTACGTACAAAAATTGAGCGTAAATTTCGTCATATTCATGTGATGGACTGTATATCAAAAGCTGATTTACAAAGTTATATGATGAAACATCGTGATGTGGATCTCGTTATTTCAACTACTACTCTTTCAAGTTTAAACATTCCTCATATAGTAGTATCCCCATTATTAGAGGGGCTGGAAGAAAAGAAGCTAGGGGAATTTATACAAAATTGTGATGAGCCAAGTTATAAAGAACCAAAAGACTTTGTTATGTTCAACTATACATCTCCATTTTTAGTGTTTTTACAACAGGATATACAACATCCATATGAGCTAATTGAAAAGTTAGCGTATGCTTTGCATAGTAAGGGTTATGTAGATAAACAGTATGCAGAAAATGCAATCATAAGAGAAAAAATGTCAGCGACAACGATTGGGGCAGGAATCGCAATTCCTCATGGAAATCCGAAATTTATTCAAGAGTCAGTAATAGCAATTGCTACATTAAAGGAGCCAATTAATTGGGGAGCAGAGAAGGTATCACTTGTATTTATGCTAGCAGTTAAAAGTGATGGACAAGAGGTAACGAAACAATTGTTTCAGGAACTATCCTTTATAAGTGAGCAACCATCCTTTATTCAAAAGCTTACGAAAGAAACAAACGTAATGAAATTTTTGTCCTTTTTACATAATTAACCGAAAAGTGGAGAATCAAATAACCCGTTTTTCGCTTGGGTAAAAGGTTTATTTTTCCGGAAGTTACGGTAAAAAATGAAACTTTTGACGTCGTAATATTAATTTATAGTAAGTGTAGGCGCTTAGTAAAAAGTGTGAGGAGGATTAAGAATGAAATTGTTAGCGGTTACATCATGTCCAAATGGGATTGCCCATACTTATATGGCAGCTGAAAATTTGCAAAAAACAGCGGATAAATTAGGAATCCAAATGAAAATTGAAACCCAAGGTGGAATAGGGGTAGAAAATGAGTTGACGGAACAAGATATTCGCGAAGCAGACGGCATTATTATAGCTGCAGATAGGGTCGTAAATAAAGATAGATTTGTAGGGAAAAAATTGTTGGTTGTTGGGGTACAAGATGGTATTCGTAAACCAGGAGAATTAATTCAGAAAATAATCAGCGGGAATGTATCTCTTTATCATTCACAGTCAAAAATAGTAGAAAGTAACCAACAGGAAAGAAAGCAAAATCCGATATATCGTCATTTAATGAATGGTGTATCTTTTATGGTCCCATTTATCGTAGTCGGGGGATTATTAATTGCAATTGCGTTAACAATTGGGGGAGAAAAAACACCTGGGGGTTTAGTGATTCCGGAGGGTTCTTTCTGGAAAACTATTGAACAAATTGGTGGTGCATCATTTACGTTCATGGTTCCAATACTAGCTGGATATATTGCATATAGTATAGCGGATAAGCCTGGACTTGTTCCTGGTATGATTGGTGGATATATTGCAGCAACAGGAAGCTTTTACGGAAGTGAAAGTGGTGCTGGTTTTCTTGGTGGTATTATCGCTGGTTTCTTAGCTGGTTACATAGCGTTAGGAATCAAAAAATTAAAAGTTCCAAAAGCGATTCAACCAATTATGCCGATTATTATTATTCCGGTATTTACTTCTCTTATTGTAGGCTTAGCATTTGTATTTATTATTGGTGCTCCTGTTGCACAAGTTTTCGTATCATTAACAGCTTGGTTAGCAGGTATGCAAGGTTCAAGTTCAATTCTTTTAGCCTTAATCTTAGGGGCAATGATTTCATTTGATATGGGTGGTCCAGTTAATAAAGTTGCATTCTTATTTGGTTCAGCAATGATTGGAGAAGGAAACTATGAAATTATGGGTCCAATTGCTGCGGCAATATGTATCCCACCAATTGGAATGGGACTGGCTACTTTCATAGGTAAGGGGAAATTTCAAGATTCAGAGAGAGAAATGGGTAAAGCATCATTTACAATGGGGCTATTTGGTATTACGGAAGGTGCGATTCCCTTTGCAGCACAAGATCCACTTCGGGTTATTCCAAGTATAATGGCTGGTTCGATGACGGGTGCTGTGATTGCGATGATCGGTCATGTAGGAGACAGAGTAGCACATGGTGGTCCAATTGTTGCTGTGTTAGGAGCAGTAGATAATGTATTTATGTTTTTTGTGGCTGTAATTGTAGGCTCTATTGTGACAGCTGTTGTAGTAAATGTATTGAAAAAAGACGTTTCAAAGTTAGAAAAACAAGAAAATGAACAAATAAAAGAAGTTTCAGCAACAATAGAAGTGCAACAACTGGAACAGGAAGCTCAAGCAAGAGGCGAACAAGTAGACAAGGTAGAAATTAAAAAATTAACAGATATTACAAGTTTAGAATTAATTGAAACGGACTTAAAAGGGGAAACACGAGATGACATCATTGATGAAATGATTCAAAAGTTAAAGCAGGTGGGTGCATTATATTCAGTGACAGAATTTAAACAAGCTATTATGAACCGTGAGCAAGAAGGTACTACAGGAATTGGTATAAATATTGCGATTCCGCATGGAAAATCAGATGCTGTTAGGAAACCGAGCGTGGTATTTGGAATTAAACAATCAGGGGTGGATTGGAAGAGCCTTGATGGAACGGAAGCGAAATTAATATTTATGATTGCCGTACCAAAAGAAAATGAGGGAAATCAACATTTAAAAATCCTTCAAATGCTTTCTCGAAAACTAATGGATGACAGTTATAGAGAGCGGTTATTATCCGTCCAAACAAAAGAAGAAGCATACAAGCTACTAGGTGAAATTATATAGAACGGAGGATTATAATCATGACGGAACCATTATTTTTTGCACCTGTTTTTAAAGAAAGAATTTGGGGGGGGACACATTTAACCTCTTTTGGATATGAGATTCCATCAAATCAAACCGGAGAGTGTTGGGCTTTTGCTGCACATCAACATGGACAAAGTATTGTTAAGAATGGAAAATATAAAGGGCTATCCTTGGGGGAATTGTGGGAAAATCATCGAGATTTATTTGGAAATATGGAGGGGGAACGGTTCCCCCTTCTTACAAAAATTTTGGATGCCAATCAAGATTTATCTGTTCAAGTTCATCCCAATAATGAATATGCTAGCGTGCATGAGAATGGAGAATTAGGAAAAACAGAATGCTGGTATGTAATCGATTCCACTAAAGACGCAGAAATTATATATGGGCATCATGCGAAAACAAGAGAAGAATTAATGTCTATGATTGAACAGAAAGAGTGGAACAAACTGTTACATCGTGTGAAGGTGAAACCTGGAGATTTCTACTATGTGCCGAGTGGAACTGTTCATGCAATTGGTAAAGGGATTTTAGTATTAGAAACACAACAAAATTCTGATACAACCTATAGATTGTATGATTATGATAGAAGAGATTCAGAAGGGAATTTACGTGATCTGCATCTTGAAAAGAGCATTGATGTAATAGAAACTCCATTTATATCAAATCAGTTAATGGTTAAACAGGAAAAAGTAGATGATTTGAGTATAACTAGCTTTATCAAATGTCCATATTTTTCAGTGGCAAAATGGGAGTTAGATGGATTAACTAGTTTGGAACAACAAAAAGAATTCCTTCTTGTTAGTGTAATAGAGGGTGCAGGTGAGTTAATTAAAGAAGGGGAGGACTATTCCTTTAAAAAAGGAGACCACTTTATAATACCTAATTACTTTGGAAGATACGATTTGGTAGGTAACTTTATATGTATTGTTTCAGGTATATGTTGAATTCTATAATTTTTATATATCTATTAATAAATGTATTATTTAAACACAAATTAACCAGTTCTTGATTTTGAGGAGCTGGTTAATTTCTGTGAAGAGTATTGATTTTAAAATCTTTTTATTACCTGCAACATTTAGTATTCATTTTCTTGTTATTTGATACTTGATCCATAATTTTCTAAAAGGGTAAAGTTATGGTTCAAATTGTGACAGATGTATGTTGCTACTCACTTTTATAGAAAGATGTGAAAATAGTAATTAAGTTTAGAGTGTAAGAACGTAATTATATGTAATAGAATTGTAGAACTGTCGATGCATTCTGACCAAAACTCTTTCATAAGTAAGTAAGAGAAACTTATATTATTATTTATTTTTATGAAACATTGGATGTCAGATGTGTATTTATTTAATTGTACATTGGAATATATAAAAATCACGCAAACTCCAGATTAACTTCACACTCACATAGATAATGCGTTATATAATAGTTTTTAATGGTACACTAATGTTTATCTATTAAAATATAAATTTTGATACGGGATACTTGGATAAATAACTTCTCATAAGAAAATAATAAAGGAGAATAACTATGACAAGCACTGTACTGGAATCAAAAAAAACTAATATTACAGAAGAAGATGTTGAAATTTTAAAAATAATGGCGCATCCAATTCGTTTACGTATTGTAAATGAGCTAAGCAAGCATAATACTTTTAATGTTTCGCAGCTAACAAAAATTTTAGAGATACCCCAATCATCTGTGTCACAACATTTATCGAAAATGAAGGGTAAAGTACTAAAAGCTGAACGTAAAGGTTTAGAAATTTATTATTCCATTCGTAACAATAAAGCAACTCAAATTGTTGGCATACTTGGATATTAAACTATGTATACAATAGCATGAAGATAGAGTAGTACCTGAGTAAGGGTGCTACTCTTTTTGGATTCTATAAATACAACATGACAAATGTTACTTTTTCATAAAAGAACAAGAACATACTAGGAATTATGTTTTCCTACATTGAATTTAAACGTATATGCCATTAAAAATAGATGCCAGACACTTAGGATGTACAAAGTTAAAAACCACTCATCAAACCGCTGGAGGGATACAATGTCTTATAAAACGATACATACCGATTTTCGAAATGACTATACAAATGCTCGAGATGTCTTGTTAAATGAAGGGATGGTTGAAATTGGTCATGTTCAATATGAAAGTCAAAAAGGGCTGATTATACGTCCTGACTACGAAATAGAAGGAGAAATATATTTTTTTCGGGAATGAAAGCAGTGGGTAATACGATATATAGTGTGCAATTAGGCCCTTTTCATCAGTTAAAAGAGGCGGAGTACATTCTACTAGAAGAAAAATCTTGTATTACTATATAAATGAGAGATATAGCTATTAGCTAGGAAGAGATATAGCAAGTTGAGCGATGTTAATTTTACAAGAACCTGCTTACTTACTTATACTCCTTAAATCTCGAATTTTTTCAACAGCTACAACAAAAACGTAGTATGAACGAGCTGAAAAAATCAAAGCCACATTCGATAACATAAAACATGTACCTAATTAGTATTTAGAAGGTAAGTAGCATGCATCTTGATGTACTGATCTTAGAAGAATATCGAACAGTATTAGATACGAAGATTCAAATTTAGGTGACGATACTTAAACTACACGGTATATCAATTTGATTTGATATACATACGAAATACAATGTGACATACTTGTATTAAAAAATAAAGAAAAGTTTAACAATATCCTTTCAATGGATTCTTAACACAATTAATTGATTAAACTGAGTTTTTTTTAAAAGCAGCCACCTTAGCTACGTTATTAGGACTTTTAGGCTTTTTAGAGCAACTGGGAGCTGAGTCTAAAAAGGAAATAAAAAAATAATTAATTGTAAAACTTGAGGAACGTTCCTTCAACTGTATTATAATAAAGAAAGCAAGAAAAAGAGCCATAATCCCCAATGGCTGAGATTATGGCTCTTTTAAGATGCAAGAAGTAGACACAAGAGAAAAAATCAGTGACAAGGTACTGATAAATAGAAGAGACTTGTCACTGATTTTTTCTCTTTAAAAGTATACCACAAACTAGTTTTAATATTTATAGTAAATAAATTACAAAAAACCAATTCTTGTATGGTAGAATTGGTTTTTTATAATAAACATCGCCTAAAGGAGACTCGACTCTTTTTTTTAGTATAACATAAATTGATAGAAAATTCAAAATGAAAAAATCATTAAACTAGAAGTATCAATTAAAAAGATATAGCACATGTTACCGAGGTTCACTTATATAAGTTATGGTAAGCAGCTTATCAAAAAAAGTGCAGAAGGATGTTGCTAAGGACAGAACCTTTTGAAAGGAAATGTTCTATAGATGTGCAATTTTAGTGTGAACTTTTATGATATATGCGAAAAAACATGAACAATTTTGTGCATGCGTAATAAAAAGCTATGTCCTGTCTATATAAATATATGCTTGTCTAGTTAAAATGTGTATAGTATTTCAAAAAAATCGGCATTTATTGATAAATGTGTAGAGCGCCTTGAGAAGAAGATGCTTTTAAGGTGAGTATACAGTAACGACTATTCATTTCAATATATGTAATTTATGGGGAATTTGAAACAACTTTAAAACAATAGCTTGTTTCATAGAAAGGGTTAGTAACCAGAAAAAATAAAGAGCACCCTATAAGGGGTCTTATGACTAATACTGAGGTAACTATGCATTTTGTATGTGTTTTAGCAGATAAAGTGAATAAAAGAAGCGTTTGTGTTTAAATATTCCTGAAAACAATATTACTCTTACTGGTAAAGAGTACGATATATATAAGTTTTTTGAGATACAAAACATGTCATAAAAAATCATTCTTTAAAAAGGTTCTGTTGTGAGAGTAGGCCCTTTTAGGGAGAATAATATGAGTGGGAAAGCTTTCACATACATAATATATATGTATTTTTATAAATGGTGACAAGTTAATTGAAAGGATAAGAGCAGTTAGAGTAGACTAACTGCTCAATACAGAAAAGAGAAGAGAAGAAATACTGGGACAGATTAAATGAGTTATGGCTTATTGCCTGTGTATAGTATGTGTTTATTATTTAGAAATATTCAGGTGTATCAAAGTGAAAAAAGAGTAAACTTGACCAAGACTAATTCCAGGAATGAATAGTCAAATAAACGGATTACTGTTGTTTCATTGTGCTTATTGGTAATATTTGTTACAGTTTGTAGTCAACTTGTATTTACTACTACAAGTTGACTATGCTTTTTAGAAAGAATAATCAATTTTCTGTATTTTAAATTAATTTGTTGCGAAATACGTACCTGGAGCGGCATTTGTATTTAATTGTGTTACGATAGTTATATAGTAGCAAGTATTGAGAATATATATAAATAGGGGGCTTGTTTCATGTATAACTTACAAGGAGATACGTATGAACAATTAAAAGTAAAAAAGGGGGACTGCACCATATTTTTAAAGAGTGGGGTTCCCATACGCGGGAAAATTCTTGCAACAGATAAATTTACGGTTCTTATGATGGTTCAGGGTAAGCAACAACTAACTTACAAACAAGCGATTTCCACAATTATTAGGTAATTCATATTCTATTTTTCGGGGGAGAGAGACAAAAAATAAAAAAAAGAAGATTGAATCAATCTTCTTTAAAAAAGGAATAGATGACAGGATAGTACCCAGCTCTTAATCAATTATAATTAAGTATACAAATATATTCAACTTATTTTGAATTTTCTCAATATTTATTATATCATTCTCAAATTATAATATAAGTAATTCTTTTTATTATTATATATTTGTTCTTTCCTGTTGCAGCGTCCTCGTTATAGGGATGCTCTTTTTTGTATAACAAATCCAAAATAAAAAAGATAAGACCGGAGAGGATCTTATCTTTTTCATAAGGAGAAAAAGTCAAAGACTTTCTTAACATTAATAATAGTATATTCCTTACTTTACTTCTATATAAAACCTATATTTAACATCTATTTCTATATTGAGAAACAAATTATAAAATGTGCTATAAATTATTTAAAAATCCAATGCTGTAACAGGAGCTACGAAAAATAAGATTAAGTGTTCTTTATTTTATATACTTGCCAACCAGTATGAAGAATCAAAATTGGGGGAAACTATTGAATACTTAACGATAATTTAGGGGGACACAAAATGGATCATAACACAAAAGTAAAACTTGGAGATTACGTTCAATTTTCATATCGTAAAAATCCTAATTTACAATTAACAGGATTTGTAGTGACTGTTCTACAAAATACAATTGTTGTAGATATTACAGAAGTAATGGATATTGAAGTAGATGATGTTAGGCAAGTTGTGAAGCATGGGTATTATAATAAAATAGTTCCTACGCAGATTAAAAATAACGTTTCATAAAAAAGTGCTCCTATATAAATTTAGGAGCACTTTTTTATAGAAATAATCTTGAATATATTTTGTATCCCGACATCTCATACAATTCTAAAATTTAGCTGGTTAGATAATACAACAGATTTAGAAAAATGAGTATATCTCCATAAAATTATATAAATACATTATTGATGTTCCGAAAAAACTACTAACAAGAAGTAAATTCTGAACACAATCATATTGACAATGATAATCATTATCAATATGATTGTAGTGTTAATTATTTTTTATTACTCTTTATGTAAGGGAGATATTATATTGGGAAAAATTAAGACGAAATATCTAAAAAGATTGGTTGTGGCTGCATCCTTAGTAGTTCCATTTAACGTGCTTGCTTCTCCAATAGTTAAAGCAGAAACGCCTATTCAAGTAAATACAAATCAAAAAGTTTCAGAAGGTACCTATGATGTAATCTTAAAAACATATAGGGATCAAACCAATGAATCATCTATCACATCTAATTACTTAAAGGAGCCAAAAGTTACGATTAAAGATGGAAAGAAAATTGTAACGGTAACCGTTCAGGATAGTGACTATTTTCAATATCTTAGAGTAGAAGATTATCGTACACCTGGTGTATTCCATGATGTACAGGTAATTTCTGAAGATAAAAGAAAAAATGGGACAAAAGTGGTTCAATTTGAGATAGGAGAATTCTCAAAGAAATATAATATGCAGATGCATGTTCTGATTCCGACCATGGGATATGATCATAAATATCAAGTTCAATTTGAAATAGATGCTTCAAATATGAAAGAGGATTCCAGCAATAAACCAGTTGATAGTAAAGAGTTAATACCCGATGAAAAGTTAAGACAACATATTAATCAATGGGTCTTAAATAGAGAGGATGCAAATGCACCTATAACAAAAGAAGATTTATTGGAAATTAAAGATATATATTTAGACAATAAGGAGATAAAGGATTATAGAGGATTAGAGTACCTGCAAAATTTAGAAAGTCTTAGCTTGAGAAATGCACAAATCAAAGATTCGTCAGTAATATCTAAATTGAAAAATCTTAAAGTTATTGATTTATCTTATAGTCAAATGAATGATATTAAACCACTTACTGAATTAAAAAAAGTTGAAGAATTATATTTGAGAGAAACTAAGCTTTCGGACTATTCGCCATTAAACGAGATGAAAAGTATAACACGGTTGGATTTAATAGGAAATAATATAGAGGATATTCGGCCAATATGTACATTAACTTCTTTAAAATCGTTATTTTTATCAAGTAATAATATTAGTAATATAACTGGTATTAACCAATTAACTAATTTAGAAGAATTGTCGCTAGGATATAATACAATCCACAGTATTCAACCAATTAGCGAATTAAAGAATTTAAAAGAGTTAGATTTAAAATATAATGAGATAAATGATATTAGTCCTTTATCTAAATTGGAACAATTAAACACTCTTAACCTGGAAACAAACTACATTAATGATATTTCAACATTAAGTATGTTACCGAATTTAAGTAATGTAAATTTAGATGCAAATGCTATTTCAGATATTCGCCCATTAAAAAATATAAAGCGAGCAAATATCCAAAGGCAAAAAATCTTTTTGAATGAAGGAAATATAAATGAGGCTCAAAAAGTACAAATATTTGATCCAGCGGGGAATCTACCTAAGAGCATTAAATTGAAAGAAGATGGAACAGTTACAAACGGGGTCATAAAATGGAAGACCGCAGGGGAAAAAGAATTTACATTTGAAACCAGCTTTGATGCAGGTGGCTATTATCCAATATTATTTAATGGAACAGTGATGCAAAATGTTGTAGTTAAGAAAGAAACTCCAGCAACCTCTTTTTCAGATGTACCTAATTGGGCCAAAGAATCCGTGGATTATTTAGTTAATAAGCATATTATAAATGGTTATCCAGATGGAAGATTTGCACCATATGATCAATTAACACGTGCACAGGCTGCCAAAATTATTGCAAAAACTGTAGATTTACCTGTAGATTCATCTGCTAAACCAACATTTTATGATTCACAAGATCACTGGGCTGCACCTTACATCGCTGCAGTTGAGAAAAAAGGGATTATTATAGGAGATGGAACAGGAAAATACAATCCAGAAGCAGCTATTACGAGAGCCGAAATGGCGACTATTTTAGTAAGAACATATAATCTTAATACCAAGGTGAATTCCAATAATAGCAAACTTATATTTTCAGACTTAAAAGGCCATTGGGGTGAGGACTATGTAAATATTCTCATTAATAAAGGGATTTCTATTGGTACAGGATCTGGATGGGAACCTGATAGATTCGTAACGCGTGCAGAAGCAGCTCAATTTGTTGCAAAAACAGATAAAATGAAATAGTAATATATGTATAAATTAAAAATACTGGCACATTGTTTTACCACCAGGTACATATCGTTCAGAAATGTGGGAGAAGAGTACTTATACGGTGACAAACATTAAATCCAAAAACTTCAAAATGTCTTCATGATTCTTTAATTAACTAGAATAAATAACCCACTCAATTCCAATTAAGTGGGTTATTTATTCTAGTCTTAATTTTCAAGATATTTTTTAAGTTCGTAAGCATTATATAAATTATTATCTATACAAGATTGTACTGTTATTTTCAACCCTAGGATTAGATGTTCTATTTCTTCATCCATCAAAAAATTACAATTCTTCTGGTACAAATGTTTTACAATCTGTTTCTTTACTATCTGATGCTTGTTTACCTGTATGACTAATTACATAAATAGCATCTGCATTGCACTTGTTTCCGGAATTCCAATATTTACAGTTATTTACCTCACAAAGAACATCTCTAGCCATTACACTACACCTCCTTTATTAATTATTATTTACAGCGTTAACCCAATTAATACTTTTTGTGTATGATAACCACTTGTACATGATTTGAAACTAAATGACGTTTTTTGTTTGACAGCATTGAAAATGTCTATGGAAGAAATACCGTAATTATATAGTTCCTTCTTGTTATAAGCCATTTTTTGTAATATTATATTTATAAATGATAATGATTATCAATATCAGGAGGGGTTTTATGAAAGTATTAATTTCTGGTGGTGGTATTGCGGGACTAACTTTAGCAAATTGTCTTTTATCTAATGGTTTTTCTCCAACTATTATTGAAAAGGCTCACTCGTTTCGGTCGATTGGGTCCGTAATTAGTTTAAGAGGAGATGCGATATTTGTTCTTGATAAATTAGGATTATTAGAACAGGTTAAAAAAAACGGAGTCATAGTAGAAATGAGACAATTTGTTGATAAAGGGGGACAAGAACTGCGCAAAATCGATTTTAGAAAATTTCATATCCAACAGGGTGGTTCAATAAGTATTCACCGTTTTATATTGCATGAGATTCTTTATGAATCCATAAGAAATTCTATTGATGTGAATTTTAATACAACAATTCATTCCTTCCATCAAAATAGCGATCAGGTTGAGGTCACCTTCCATGATGGAAGGAAGGAGTCCTTTGATTTAGTCATTGGGGCAGACGGTATTCATTCAGTTACACGTAATTTATTAATGAAAGAACAATATATGAAACAGCTGGATATAGGTTTTTCTGTGTTTACTATACCAAGGCCTACTCTTATCCCTGAGAAATTGAAGCAAAATCAAACTTTAGAGACACTGTTACCAGGATGTTATATTCATTGCGGGATGGATGATACTTATATCTGGGGAATGTTTATATATAAGAATAAGCATCGAGAACAGTTCCATAATAAAAATAATAAAGAATTCTTATTAGAGTTATGCAAAGACATTGAGTGGGGGATACGTGACGTTATTGAAAGTATAAATAACGAAAATCTTATTTTTCAAGATCAAATGACACTTGTCCAGTTACCACAATGGAGTGATGGACGTATAGTATTATTAGGCGATGCGGCTCATGCTATGACCTTTATGTCAGGAACTGGTGGTGGGAAATCTATGCTGGGGGCTTACAAATTGACTCAAGAGTTAATACATTGCCCTTCTCACAAAGAAGCCTTCTATAACTATGAATCTTACTTAAAATATGAAATTGAAAAAATACAAAAAAAATCTATCAAAGCAGCGAATTTTTCTTCATCTGACAGTCATATAATGAGATATTTCAAAGTTGCAATGTTAAAGTATTTTCCAACCGTACTTATGAATAGCATATTAAAAAAATTATTTATTGTAAAACCACAAAATTACTATAACTTATGACAGATCAAACAAATTACCGAATTATAGTTTAGTAACGTTTAGAGCATTTAATCAATACTATTTTTAATAGTGAGATATTTTACGTTCATTTTTCTGCTGTTTGAATGTAAGCAGTTATGGGTGTTCCTACAGAAAATGTTTCTGTGATATCTTTTGTTGTATATGTTCCATCTACAGATTGAGTTTTAGCTGCGATGAAATCAGTTTGATAGGCACATCCTGTTGAACATATTAAAAAAATTCCAGTAATAATACTTGCACAAGTTGTTTTTACAATTCACAAAATCCTTCTATAACTGTTCATATTGTCAACCCATTTAGGATAACAAATTGTATATAAGAAGTTTGTTAGTTTATACGAGTCGTAAATCAATGAAAATACAAATATTTTGGCAGTTTTTGTTTCAAACAAAAGAAAAGACACCCTAAGGTGCTTTCTGCGATTTGAATCATTAGCAATATGGTATTGAATGCCAATCCGATTATTGTTTTACTACATTAAGTAACTTCAGTTATTGATAAATAAAGAAAAGCGTTATTTTTATCGGAAATGGCAGGTGATTGACCAAATCACCTGCCATTTTGCCTGAGGAGTAAAACTCCGTTTTGAAAGAGTGTAGCTGACTCGTAGATAGTATGTGTAATGTGGAAAAGAATATTCGTAAAGTAGAATTAAAAAGAACCTGTTGTTTATAACAAACAGGTTCTGATCAGAGCCATAGACTCAATTACAGGAACTACAAATCTACTGGGGGGTAGTGTAATTCCTGATTAATATTAAGTTATGTTAATGAAATCTAAATATGATTAATCAAATGATAGCTAAACAAAATTCTTATTATACGAGTAAAAATAAAAGAACCCGTTTGTTATAAACGGATTCTTCCTTTAAGGTGTGCAAGGAATACAAGGTAACTGGCCTAGGGAAACCTGTAGAATTCCTTGTGCTTGTAATGTATGCAAAGGAATCAATAAGGTGAATGAATTTCAAACAAAAGCATTATTTCGCAACAAACGAAAAAGAGCACACATATAAGTATGCCCTTTGACAAGAAAGGTAGATTTCTATGAGTGGATGCCTCCAATCGCTAATGAATATCCGTTTTCATTAAAGTATATGTGAATTTTAATTAGTAATGATTATAAAAAAATTATAGAAAAGAATGCATAAGAAAAAGTGCCTTCGAACAGCGCTCTTTCCTGGAGTGAATAATCGAATAAGCTAATAAAGAAAGGTGCATCAAAAATACCCTTTATAGATTATTCATCTTCACATAAAAGGTGATAAATTTAAAAGGACAGCTAACGAAAGTTAACTGTCCAACCCTTAAAGAAAGGGAGGAATTAATGGGTATATAAAAATTCCTCCACCTATATTGTTAACGAAATATTTAGTTTTATTCAGGGAGGAAAAATAAAAAGCTAGGATTTCTCCTAGCCTAAAAGGTATTCGCACACAGTAGAACAGCTTTTATTATAGTATTATTCAAAGTTTATGTACAACAGTAAGTTAAGGGAGAATCTACATTTACTAATAAGGTAGGTGAAGGTCTCATGAAACAGAAAAATCCAAAAGTTGTAATCAGATTTTCATGAGTAAATTTTTAATATTGTATGTTTTGCTAAGACCCATGGAGCTTGTCATTAGAAAAATAAAAAGCGTCTTGGGAGAAAGACGCTCGAAATTGAATGTACTGTAACGACTATTCTTTTTAGTATATGTAATTTATTAAAAGAATGGGACAGTGAAAACAAAATTGTTATTTGAAAGTAAATAAAAAAAGAGCACACGTATAAGTGTGCTTCTAGACTAAAAGGTTTGAATGTATGAACTGTGGAGTGCCATACACAATAATATATGCTTGGCTAATTAAAAGGTGAAAAGATTTATATAAAAACGCTATTTTGTACTTAGTAAATGATAAAGCAGCTAGCTCAATGAACTAACTGCTTTATCATCCAACAGTGACGATACCCACAATACACTGTAACGTAATGTTACAGCTATAGTATGAGAAGAATAAAAAATATTATGTAAAAAAAACAAAATAAAAACCTCATTTTGTTATAAATAAAAGGCGGTTATTACTAAAATATCTTGCTTCAATAACAGGACATCAAAGTTTATATTTTTTGAACATAAGATAAGTAAACCTCAATTACTTAATCAGTAATAATCTTGATAACTGTATATTAAAATTTCATTTCTATTCTTTTAAGAAAAACTTAAGAAACCTCCTCGATATTTGTTAAGAAATACGATTTATAATGAATTTAAATTAAAACCATAGCAATTACATGAATTGTTGTATTATTTCCAGCAATATGGTTATAATATTTAATTCTTTTGCTTATGGTAAAGAATTATTGGTATGCCGCTTCTATATAAAATACTTTAGCGAGTAAGTGGTAGAATGTACGCTCGAAAATGATATTGGAGGAAATTTTGTGAGTAAAGAAACGATACTAATAGTAGATGACGAGAAAGAAATTCGAGAGCTTATCGCTATTTATTTAAAAAGTGAAGGCTATAGGGTTCTACAAGCCAGAGATGGAGAAGAAGGCTTAGAGCTATTAAAGAAAAATGAAGTACATTTAATTGTACTTGATATTATGATGCCAAAAATCGATGGGATTCATATGTGCATGAAAGTTAGAGAAATAGAAGAAATGCCTATTATTATGTTATCAGCCAAAACGCAAGATATGGATAAGATCTTAGGGTTAACAACTGGGGCAGATGACTATGTAACAAAACCGTTTAATCCATTAGAGCTCATTGCACGAATTAAGTCACAGCTTCGTAGATATATGAAAATGAAAGGTAGAGTAAGTGAACAAAACGAAAATGAAGTCGAAATTGGAGATATTAAAATTAATGTAGCAACTTATGAAGTAATTGTTGCAAATCAAGAAGTGAAACTAACCCCCAGAGAATTTTCAATTTTAGAATTGCTAGCCCGGAATCAAGGAATGGTACTGAGTGCCGAACAAATTTATGAAAGAGTGTGGAAAGAACAGTCTTTCCAATCTGATAATACCGTTATGGTACATATTCGGAAATTACGTGAAAAGATAGAGGAAAATCCAAGGAAACCTCGTTATATTAAAACCGTTTGGGGAGTAGGTTATAAGATTGAAAAAGATATTTAAACCATTTTATTATTTAAATAAAAAAATTAAGAGTGTAATTAAAAAAGTGTTAAACTACGTGCAACGGAGTATTCGAATTCAGCTCGTTACTACATTTCTTGTTTGTGTAGCAATAGGTTTTCTCGTATCAAGAGGAGTAGCACCATTTTTTCAAAGCGCCAACCAAACGGTTACGATTGATTACAGAAGTGATATGGAGCGAATTAATCATAGAGCAAAGTCTGTGGCAGATGAAGCAATAAGAGATAATAAAGTTGATGCATTACAAAAGATGATTGATGAGGAAAATGAAAATATAGAATTAAACAGTTACGCTTTAAAAGTATTAGTTACAGATGAAGAAGGAAATGTTTTGTATAAAACAAAGCAAGCTGAAGAAGAAAAATTTAATTTGCATAGTAAGATAAGAAATGTTATGGATTTTGCAATAAATAATCCAACAAATAGAAGTGATTTTGAGGGGAAAGAAGAATCACGTAAAGAGTTCATTACTTTTTACCCTGTTACAATTCAAGACAAAAACCTATATATGTTTGTTAGCGGAATACCGGAGGGGGATGTAATATATACTACGGAAGAGGGACCTTTTCCATTCTTAATTGGGACGATTATATTTATCTTTTTATTCTTTTATATCACAAAGAGAAAAATGAAACAGATAGAGGCAATGGCGCAAGGAGTAAATGAGATAGCAAAAGGTAATCTATCGTATCGAATTGAAGAGAAAGGGCAAGATGAGATGGCATTATTAACAAAAAATATTAATCAAATGGCAGAAGAGCTGATGGTAAATATTGAAAAAGAAAGAGAAATTGAAAAACAAAAAAATGAATTAATTACAAATGTCTCGCATGATTTACGGACACCGCTTACTTCTATTATGGGATATTTACGTTTATTACGCGATGCAAGATATGATAATAGAGAGCAATATGATGAGTATATAAAAATCGCTTTTTCAAAATCAGAACAGCTAAAGAATTTAATAGAAGATTTATTTGAATACACGAAGTTAACAAATGAAAATATCGTGTTAGAAAAACAAGAGGTATGTATCAATGAAATGCTTGATCAATTAATCGAGGAATTGGTGCCACAAGCAGAGGAGCATGGTCTTTCTTTTGTAAAAGAGTTTCCTGATGCACGTATAAATGCAGGACTTGATTCAGAGAAGATTGTGCGTGTATTTGATAATTTATTAATGAACGCAATTAAATATAGTAAAGATAAGGGAGAAATTAAAGTCTCTCTTCGAAAAGAAGAAGATAACGCTTTGATTTCCATTGCAAATCAAAGCGAAGAATTTTCAAAAGAAGAACTGGATAACGTATTTGAACGATTTTATAAAAAAGATCAATCAAGAAGTAGAGTCTCAGAAGGATCTGGACTTGGGCTTGCAATTGCAAAAAGTATTGTTGAACTGCAGGGTGGAGAAATTCGAGCGAAATACGAAGATGGTGTTGTGCAATTTATTATTTCGCTACCTCTTGCAGGAGAAAAATAGTTGTGCTTCTATAAGCTATTGTTTATACGATGAATGAAAAAGAGCTCTTATAAGAAGAGTTCTTTTTCATACTATGTGAAAGTTTTCTAAGAAGATTTTTGTGAATGTATTCTTTTTGTACAAGGATTTCTTACTATAATTGAACTTGTCTTAGAAATTATTAATTATAGTTTACTTAAAGTTGTGACTACAGAAGAGGAGAAATATATGTGAAGAAATTATTACTTTTAATAATAGGACTATCTTTTTTAATATACGTATTACCTTTTATTTTACAAGGGGATTTAGACAGATTTAATCCGTTATACAACGAAAAAAATGTATATGCCCTTGTAGAGGAAGTAGGCGTACCTGATCATAATTATCCAGGAAGATATAAGTATTTGGTAAATGGGATAGACGAAGCAGGAAGTGAGGGGAAATATAAAGTAGGAACTAGTGACCCTAATGTTTTCAAAAGAAAAACTTACTTGAAAATACATGTAAAAGGAAAATATGTTTTCTCCTATGAGGAAGTACAAGAAAAGGAAATCCCCAAAAAGGTAAGAGAAAAACTTAGAAAATAAACTAGCAAGTAAATATGTTGTTTACATAACGAGATAAGAAGACCCCTTAGAATAAAGGGTTCTTTTTTTATACAATATGAAAGATTTTGTTAAGAAAAACTTAAGAAGCTTCCTCATTTTTTATTAAGAAATGGTCTCTATACTAAGAAATGTGTTACAGAGTCTCACGAAACTTTAAAGAAAAATAATCAACTACATCAAAAGAGAAAGGTGGAAATTACAGATGAAAAAAACGTTGATTGCGGTATCAGGATTAATTGTTATGGCAGGCGGAGTATTCACTTATATCGGAGAGGAAAATAGAGATAGATTTAATCCAATGATAGAAGAAAATGATGTATATGTTCTTACAAAGGGAGAAGCAGAACCAGACCCTGAATACGCTGGTAAGCGATATATGTACAAGTTAAACGGAGTAGACGAATCAGGAAATGAAGAGCAAATTAAAGTGGGACTTGCTGGTAAAGACGAGTATGTAGATTCTTATTTAAAAGTTCATGTAAAAGGGAAGTATGTTTTCCAATTTGAAGAAGTTCAAGAGAAGGAAATTCCTGAAAAGGCAAAAGAAAAACTTAAGAAGAAATAACATATAAGGTTAAGAAACAGTAGATCAATTACAAAAGAAAAAACAAGAAAAGTAGTAGGAGGATAAAAATGAACAAACCAGTTGTATATGTTAAAAACGTACAAAAAGTATACGGTAAAAAAGGTGAGAGTCAATCATACGCATTAAATGGTGTATCATTTTCAATTCAACAAGGCGAATTTGTTGGTATTATGGGGCCATCTGGCTCAGGTAAAACGACATTATTAAATGTTATTTCAACATTAGATAAAGCAACGGGAGGCGTTGTTGAAATTGATGGTATCGATATCACAAAGATGAAACAAGGAGAGCTTTCAGATTTTCGGTCTCAAAAATTAGGATTCATCTTTCAAGATTTTAACTTACTAGAAAACTTATCAATTTATGAAAATATTGCTCTACCACTTTCACTACAGGGGGTTGCTTCAAAAAAGATTGGGCCCAAAGTAGAAAAAGTGGCAGCAATGCTAGGAATTTCGGAAATCCTTCGAAAATATCCATCAGAGGTATCGGGTGGACAAAAGCAACGCTCTGCAGCTGCACGTGCACTTGTACATGAACCAGCCATTATTTTAGGAGACGAGCCAACAGGAGCACTTGATTCTAAAAATGCAACAAGTCTTCTAAATGCAATGACAGGCTTAAATGAAAAGCAAGATGTTTCCATTATGATGGTGACACACGATCCATATAGTGCAAGTTACTGTCAACGTATTTTATTTATTCAAGATGGTGAGCTATATAAAGAAATTCAACGCGTTAGTACACGTGAAACGTTTTATAAAGAAATTTTAGATGTGCTTGCAGACTTAGGCACACAAAAGGCGTAAGAAAGGAGATTTACTATGTTATTTAAGCTTTCCATGTCAGGAATAAAGGGTAAACTGAAAGATTATATTGTCTTACTTGTTGGTCTTGTTATGTCAATTTCAGTTTTTTATATGTTTCAAACACTAGCATTAAATAAAGCATTTCTTGAATCAAATAATGCTTTCAAATCAATTGGAATGGTTTTCCAAACAGGTTCAGCCTTACTAGCAATTATCACATTCTTCTATATTTTATATGCAAATTCTTTCTTGTTGTCACTTCGTCAAAAAGAGTTTGGGATGTATATGATGGTAGGAGCGAAAAAATATAAGGTTGCACTCCTTATGTTTTTGGAAACCATTATTATTGGGGCAGCATCCTTAGTAATTGGTATTACGGTAGGTGTAGGGCTTGCACAAGGGATTGGCAAACTCCTTATGAAGCAGCTTGATTTTAATGGCAGTGGTTATCAAGGCTTTTATGTACCGTCGATGGTAGTTACTTGTATATTCTTTTTTGTACTATTTTTACTATCTGCCATTATGAATAGTATGAAACTTTCCCATATATCCGTTTTGAAGCTTGTACACGCAGACGCTCATGTTGAGAGAGGATTAGTGAAAGGGAAAATGACTGGTGTAGTAGCTTTCTGCTCAATTATTTTATTGGGAATGGGCTATGCTTCCATGATTTATTTAAATAAATTGAAAGAGATGGGTATTGTAATTGCAATGATTACGACAACGGCAGGAACATATATGTTATTTGTTTCTGTGCTCCCACTTTTGATTAAAAAGTTAAAAAATAATAAAAAACGAAGTGAAAAAGGTCTTAATGCTTTTACCTTCGCTCAATTAAACTTCCGTATGAATAGCTTAACGAAGGTTCTCGCAACGGTAGCGATGTTAGTTGCTCTTGGAGCTGGGGGAATCTCTGGCGGTATGGCTTTCAAAAATAATGTGTTAAGCTCGACTGAGCGCTATAAAATATACGATGCAGTTATTCATAACCCAACGGCAGAAGAGAAAATCATTTTAGACAGTATTACATTTAAAGAGAAAAGTGAATATCGTTATAAGGTAGATGAGAAATTCGTTTATTACTTAAAAGAGGATTTAGAGAAAAATCGTCTACTTGTACAGGAGAGAATTGACGGGAAGTATAGTGGTAAATTAAAACGTGTTTCCGGGGATCTACCGGTAGGAGCTATTTCGAATGTTGTTCAAGAAGAAAGCAGCGATGCTAAGATGATTCCAGACGAATGGAATATAGCTATAAGTTCTATTCAACCGTCCTATGTAGGTTACAGTGAGAAAACAATCAAGATAGTCGACGAAAATATGTACAAGGGAATATCGGAAAAAGAAAACATTATATTCGTTGGAAAAACAGATGATTATGTAGCATATACAAAAGAATGGAAAAAAATTGATGAGTTGCAGCTGGTTAAATATAAAAATATAAAAGCTGAAGATATGTTTAGTAAATATATATTATATTATGATAATTACGTTGGTGCTTGTGGAGCAGTATTTATGGGATTTTTCCTAGGTATTGCATTCCTAGCGATGATGGCAAGTTGTTTAATGTTTAAAATCCTTACAGGTGCATCAAAAGACATTATACGTTATGAAATGCTTCGTAAAATAGGTGTTCGCCGTGAGTTGTTAACGAAATCTATTTATAAAGAGTTATTTTTAGTATTTTTATTCCCTGCAATTGTAGGAATAATCCATGTGTTAATTGGTATGAATATTTTTGGATTTTTTGTAATCGATCCATATTTCCGTATTTGGTTGCCAATTCTAATTTTTGTCGGCATATACACGGTTTATTACCTTATTACAGTACAATTATATAAAGGAATCGTTCTTCCGAAAGAGAGATAATACAAAATGAAGAAAAAGACCCAAAATTTAAGGTTTTGGGTCTTTTTATATTTCAAAAAAACTTTATCTTGTATTAACGTGTAGTAAAAAACAGGGATGGCAAGTTCATTTTATTAAGAAAAACTTAAGAAATCTCTTCGGAATTTATTAAGAAACCATCTATATACTAAAACTTGTCTTCTTCAAATGAGAAACGTGAAATATATACGAAAAGGTGAGAGATAAATGAAAAAGAAAAATAAATTATTACTAATTGGTTTAGTGACTATAGGGACTGGAGTAGGGGCATATTTTACCTTTGCCGGAGATACTAGGGAAGTTGCTATGGCATATGATACTTATAAAATTACAGAGAAAAAAATAGAAAATGCACAGAAGTTTGGTGGTGAAGTGATTCCTAATGGGATTGAAACCATTGCGTTTGATTTATCAAAAGGTTCCTATAAGCTTGCTGTTAAAAAAGGTGATGAAGTAAAAAAGGGACAATTTCTATTTCAATACAATGATTCATCTATAAAAATAGAAAAAGGCGAAGCAGAGATGCAGAAGAAATTGGCTGAAAAAGAAGTAGCATTGCTGCAAAAGCAAATTGATATAGCAAAACAAAAATTGCAAAAAGATAAAAATACTGGTGTTGAAAAAACGATGCTGCAAGCAGCTGAAAATGAAATCCAAGGGCAAGAAGCAAATCTTGAAATGAAGAAATTTGAAGTCGAAAAAGCAAACCAAATAATACAAGCGAATAAGGAAAAAGCGAATGCACTAACAGTTACAAGCCCTGTTGATGGTGTGATTGAAGAGATTAGCAAGGAAACAGATGGTAAAGCAGGGATGAGCGGCATTATAATTCGTACTGCTGGTCCATTAAAGGTAAAAGGACAACTATCAGAATACGAACTTTCAAAAGTAAAGGTAGGACAAGAAGTTTCTATTACATCCAAAACAATACAAGGAAAAACATGGACAGGAAAAATAACGGAGATTGGAACGACACCGGTAAAAAGCGTAGATGAAAACAAGACAGTTTCTGAATACCCGTTTGTTGTAACATTAAATAACTCTGAGGAACTACAGACAGGTTTCCATGTATACGTCACAAATAAAACAGGTGAAGCAAGCGGTACAGTTGTTCAAAAGAGTAGTATTGTGAAAAAAGGTGATAAAAACGTTGTATTTACTGTGAAAGACGGTAAAGCAAAGGAACAACCTGTCACGATTGAATTTGAAACAAATAATGAAGCAAAAGTTTCTGGTGTAAAAAAAGATGCTTCCATTATTGCTAAACCAGAAAAAGATCTCACAGATGGTATGGAGGTTGCCGCTCAATGATTGATTTAAAAGGCATCACAAAATCCTTTCAAAATGGTGAAGAAACGGTTCAAATCTTACACGGTATTGATGTCACACTAAACCAAGGGGAGTTTACTTCTATTATGGGTCCCTCTGGTTCCGGTAAGTCAACACTTATGAACATTATTGGTTGCTTAGATAAACCTACAACGGGTACTTATTCATTAGCAGGTCAAAGTATTTCGAATATGTCTGAAACTGAACTAGCACATATTCGGAATAAAGAAATCGGATTTGTATTTCAAAACTTTATGTTACTCCCTCGTTTAACAGCATTACAAAACGTAGAATTACCGCTTATATACGCTGGGATAGATAAGAAAGAACGCCGTGAACGTGCGCTAGCAGCGCTTACGAAAGTAGGTCTTGCTGATCGTTCAAACCATCTTCCAAATGAACTATCAGGTGGACAAAAACAACGTGTCGCAGTTGCTCGAGCAATTGTAAATAATCCGAAATTTATTTTGGCGGACGAGCCAACTGGAGCACTCGATACAAAAACGAGTCAACAAATCATGGATCTCTTTTACGAATTAAATAAACAAGGTGCAACAATTATCATGATTACTCATGATTGTGAAATTGGAGAAGCAGCAGCGCGCCAAATCGTTATTCGTGACGGTAATATTGCCTAGGATTGGAGAAATTAATTTGAATACAAATGAAAATATACGTATGGCCATATCGTCCATCTTTGCCCATAAAATGCGTTCCATTTTAACAATGCTTGGAATTATTATCGGTATTTGCTCCATTATTACAATTATTTCAATGGGGGATGGATCAAACGAAAAGATGAAAGCGGAGTTAAGCCAAGTCAAAGATGATGAGCTTACAATTTTTTATGATAACCCTGACTTTGGTACAGAGAAAGCAAAGATTACATCTGAAATGATAAAACAACTTGAATCGGTACAAGGAGTAAAAAGTGTATACCCAAATGTGAGTATGGAAGTAAAAGCGTATGCTGGGGCAAAAGGTGTGCCGTTAGAATTAAATGGTGGTAAAGGTAATTTTATGGAGGATAAAAAATTAGAAATTCTTCATGGACGTGAACTAAATGATCGGGAGCTAATTCAAGCATCTCCAGCTGTTGTCCTAAATGAAGTAGCTTTCAACAAATTATTTCCTGAATGGGAGAATAATTTATACATTGATATAAAAGGAAAACCTTATAAAGTTGTTGGTGTTTATAAAAATAAAGAAAAGCATATATCTTCAAGCCCAATAGGATATACATCTCTTGAAAATACTCCTCTTATATCTGGGGTAGATGAATATGATACGGTGACATTAAAATTATATTCTGTAACTGATCGAAAAAATGTAGAAAATCAAGCTGTTTCTCTTGTCAATGAAATCAAATCACCAAAATTTGAAAATAAGTTCAAAACTTCTGAGGATGGGAATGAATTTATGGGGGATTTAGATGATTCCACGAATATGTTGAAAATGGTATTTGGCGGGGTTGCAGGGATTTCTCTACTAGTAGGCGGTATTGGTGTAATGAATATTATGCTTGTATCTGTAACAGAACGTACACGTGAAATTGGTATTCGTAAAGCGCTTGGTGCAACGCGCGGCAAAATATTAATGCAATTTTTAATAGAGTCTTGTATTTTAACAGCATTAGGTGGCTTTATTGGATTTATACTTGGTGTTTTCTTTGCCTGGCTTATTGCACTATTCGCAGAATGGCCACTTGTTATTTCGGTAAGCTTAGGTATTACTTCTGTAGGATTGTCTATGTTAATTGGCATTGTATTTGGTTTACTGCCAGCTAATAAAGCAGCAAAGCTAGATCCAATTGAGTGTTTACGGTATGAATAAGAAAGTAGGAGGACATAATTTTATTTATGTTCTCTTGTTTTTTGAATAGTTTATAAATAATTATAACAGTGCTTAAAGTAGTAAAATTAACGTTTTTCATGTCGAATCAAAGAATTAACTTATATTAAGTCTTTATTTAACTCTGGCATCATGTTTAATTATAAATTTAGTATTTATTTTGTTAATCTTACTAAGTGTATCAAACGTTGTAATCTTAAAATAAAGGAATGATCTTTCATGCAATCATATGTTGTATATATCTTAGGATTAGTTGGTAATGGAATTGGATTTATTTATACATCATCCAGGTATTTAGGAACAGGAGATGATTCCATATCTCAAACATGGGAAATTTCAAGTGAAATTTGGAGGCTAGTTCCTATGTTATTGTTCGTGATTGGAATACTTATAAATGGATTCTTTTTATCATTAGAAAAACATTTTAAATTTTTAGTATCATTAACAATTATTTTAATAATAAATACTTGTTTTTTGCTATTCGAATCTATCAATGATACAAGTAAAATGAATGAAATAAATTTGATATATAAACAAGATTTATTAATAAAAACTCCTCAAATATGTCTTGCTTTTCTCATCAGTTCAATAATCTTAATGTTATTATATAAAAAAAGTGAAGCATAAATTTTTAATAACCTTCTTAATTTAGCTATATATAAGAGTGAGAAGAGAAGAGTAAAGTGAAGAAAATCAGTAATAGCAAGGGTTTATAAGATATAGGGTGTAAATTTTTTTAAACCCTATAAAATGGAAAATAATACAAAAAGAAAGATGACAATAGTAAAATTAATGTTTTTTATGTCGAAATTTACTTAGCATTGCTTATCAAAGTAATACTTATGAAATTTATAAGGGAATCAATTGCTGGCAGGCTAGCCCATCTATCTTGTCTATTTTTTGTACTATGTATTTAAATTTGTTAAAGAATAGATAGGCATCTTAGGATACCTTTTTTTATAAATAAAAGTAATGTAGTATTTAAAACTAAACGTTCACACAAAATTACATGTATTTAGTTCTGTAAATCTATAAACTTTTCGAATTTGAGACAAGAATCGCTAAACTACTTAGCCAATGATAACACATGTTTCATAAAATATATTGGTTTTAAAAGTAGGCACTAATATAAAAACATATGAAAAATAAATCAGAGCATCCCCTAATCAGTCTGCATTATAGGGGGGATAACATGCGGCATTCATTTCTAGATACTATATACCTATATTGTAAAAAAAGAACTCTTGTTAATAAGAGTTCTTTTTTTATGTGAATATTTTTCTTAAGGAAAAGTTAAGAAACTTTCTCACTTTTTATTAAGAAGTTCTATTTATATTTAAAAATGTGTTAGAGAGCATGTCCGTTCTTATTGAAATCTAAGAGAATGAATGAGTTCACATATAATTGTACGGAAAAAGAAAGGTGGAAAAGAAAAATGAAAAAAGATTCAGTTATAATTTTAGGGTTACAATGAGAATGACTTTCAATATAGTTTAATATGTAATTCTGTATACATAAGGTGGCGATATAAGACAATCTATCTGAGATTTAGAATATTCTTAGAAGAAAAGGGGGACAAATTTTTAAAACCATGAATGGAATTGTAGCTGTTTTTTACATACGTTGGTTTTATAAGTAAGTATTTCGTTGAGTTTATTTTTGTTCGTTTGCTTTAAATGAAATATTTTAATGTTGATAAAGTTTTACAATTTGGGATTATTAAACAAAAATGAGATATTGTGTGTTATACTAAAGGAGCAACAAAGCAAACCATCCTGATAATATTGTGTATATTTATCCTATGTATGTCGTTTGTATTAGAAATGAGAAGTCTCTTTAAAAAGGGGCTTCTTATTTTTGTATGGAGGGGTTATTACAGATGATTAATATCAAATTTTTTTAATTACTATGACAGGCATTGCTTTATTTTTTTATATACAACATGCTGGAAAACCAACGAAAAGAAACAAATGGATATTCTTTGTGGTGGTATTTTTCTTTTTCTTTTTGAACTATTTATTTCTTAAATATGTATAGGTAAATGTAGGTGGGGATACGTTTTTTATAATATATATTTTTTAAAGCTATGATAAGGATTTAAATAAGTAATATGATGAAAAATTCCTAAGGTGAAAGTTGTATTAGCTAGTGAGAAAGAAGTATGTTATTAAATATTAGGGGTACGAGAAGGTAAGGAATCCAAGAAAATGTAGAATATAAAAAGGAGCCGTTATTCGACTCCTTTTTATATGAGATAGCTTAATTATTGAAAATATTACCTACTGAAATACTTTTTCAATTGTAGGCATAACAGCTATTGGTGGTAGGGATTTAGTCCATGCAACTGCATATACATTTAAATTCTCACCTAATGTGTAGTTTGCACCATCTGAAACAGGGACCCTTAAAATCTTATTTTGAGAAACTAGATCCCACCACCAATCATGTTGATAAGCAAGGGCTTCATCTTTTGTAGATGTAGCTGCAACTACTAAATAATTGTTCTCTACTGAAATGACATATCCAGTAAAAGGTTCTTGTTCTTGGTTCTGAATAGAATAAACAGGAATGTTGTTGGCGGAAATCTTGTTAGAATCTGCAAAGGCCGGTGTTAATCTGAATGTAAATTAACAATTCTTTCACTATAATTCCAAAAATGTTAATATTATCTATTAATGTAATTGAATTTGTGTTATAATTCACTAGGTGAACTATTATT
>NZ_JBKFAQ010000010.1:12404-145104 GCF_053345735.1 Bacillus sp. D48C | reverse complement strand
TTTTTTTTTATGGGATTTTTGGGAATGAACAGAAAAGAACCCTAAAATAAGATATATTCTGGTCAAAAAATTAGAGGAAACCAATTCATTAAAGCAGTAAAAAAGCGTTTTAATGAATTGGTTTCCTTTTTGTTTTAAAAAGAGAATATATTTTCTCAACAGGACAAATGGTAATTAGCTATAAGTATTAATTATAAGGATAACAGGAAAATAGAAATAAATAATAAAGGAGAATGCGAAATGATAACATTAATATCTGAAAGAAATCTAGCTGAAATCCAAGAAGATGATGTAGATGTATTAAAAGTAATGGCACATCCTGTTCGATTACAAATTGTAAATGAATTAATACACCATAAAATGTGTAATGTTACACAGTTAACGGAAATATTAAGACTTCCCCAATCCACTGTTTCACAACATCTATCAAAATTGAGAGGAACCGTACTCCGTTCAGAAAGAAGAGGGTTAGAGATGCATTATTATATAGATAATGCTAAGGCACGTCAGATTGTTGAAATTTTAGGTTTGTAGGTTAATAATACGTAAAAGGTTTCCTGTTACAAAGCAGGAAATCTTTTACGTATGTATAACTAATTGTGTGAGAATATCATACCGTAGAAACTACCTAACAATAATTAAATTTAATAGCTTGTTTTATCTTGCCACACATAATTTAACACGATGTATAGGTATAAACTTACAAAAAAGGTTTTTAAATAGAAATTAGATATAACAATGGATAATTGTAAGGGTATTAAAGAAACTAATGAAATAAATAAAATGAAAGAGATGCTTTAGGTATGGTACTAGGGTATCTCTTTTTGTTTTAATAAGGTTAATTTTATTAGTATTCTTAAAGTGCCTATTGCATGTACTTTCTTATAACTTAATACTAATTTAGTATTAGACTACTGTATTAGGTTGAATGAAGGAGTTAATTTGCTAAATATACTATGTTGTTCATTTCCTTCCTGATTCATACTGGCTTGATAAGTTGAAAATCCTTTATACGTTTTTCTTTTCCATTGCCATAAGCCATTATTTTGATCGAATTCACCATAGTAGTGATTGTAATCCAGTTTGTTCCCAGTGTTTCTATTAAAATTATTGCTTATAAAAATACGGCTATTACTTGCATAGATTTGGTTATTGGTAATTACATTGTTCCGGGTATCGTAATTTAATTCGATTTGGCCACTCTCTTGATCTTTTGTATCATTTTTATAAATCACATTGTTCATAATCGTGTTATTTTCTGCATACCCTTGCTTACTGTCATATCCACCAATTGCAATGCCACTCATGGTATTATTAGATATCATATTATCTCTAACAGTAATTTGGCTTGCGCTTTTTCCCGCATGTTCGCTGGCCACGTCAATACCAAGGTCGTTTTCATAGCTTTGATTTTGCTCAATTATAATGTTCTTCCCGCCATCCACGTAAATACCATCAGCTGAGTATTCATTATAACTAGTATTATTAAAAGATGAATTATGATGGACAATATTGTTACGAACGGTTCGATTCCTCGCCTGATCTAAAGCAGCCACTGGAGATACTCCTTTATGTCCAATAAGAACAATTTCTATATTGTTGTTATCATGTAATTTGTTATTGGTAACTTCAAAGGAATCTGCATTACCATTTATTATTCCAGCAGATGGACATGTATTTATATTAGAAAAAGATGTAGAAGATACTTTTGCAGTTAATGGAAAAATTAAGTTTATTCCGAACGCAAAATTAACACTACGTCAATTTGTTTCAAAGAAAAAAACAGATGGACAGTTCTCTAGCCCATCAGAAATTTTTGATCCTATAAAAACAACACAGGTTAAAAATTATAATAAAACTACTTCAACTGCTAATTATAATTATGATGAAAGGTATGCTGTTATTGATAATGTAACAACAAGTACCTTTTATGTAGGTTCAAAGACAAGTAAAGCCTATCCTCACCCTCGTGTTGGTGTTAATGAATGAGAAGCACCTATATGGTATCTAGAAAATTCTAACCCGACGCTTGAAGGGAACTATGGAATTGTTTATGACTTTCAATTTAAAAATGCGGCAGGAAAGAAAATTAGAATTAAGCCTGAAATTATATCAGAAAATGATAAGTCAACTGATCCAGAGAAATTCCGGCCACTAGCATTTTATTCACAAGTAACGTACTGGACTTCAGGAAGTTGGAAAAGTACAACCAAATTAACTAAACCTGATCAATATCATTATATAACTATTCAAGCAGATCAACATGTGAAATTTATATTACCAGGAGGTAATAATAGCAATAGCCTTTTTGAAATTATAGAATAATGTTTTGGAAGTTAGAATTAAATAAATAGACAGAGTCATATTGTTGATGCCTATTTTGATTGAAAATGTAAGAGAATAAAAAAATCGTCAGTTGCTTTGTTAAAGGCTGACGATTTTTTTATATAAATTTCTAAAGAGTGTAAAATTAAAGAAATTAAATAGGTATTTGGGACTATATTTGTTTTAAAGAGATTGAGGTGAATCTAATTTCATTGAATCTATCATAATTTTAATATTTTTTGAATTACCTTTAACAGATAGTTTCACTTTTTCAATTTCCAATGTTTTTGAAAAATCTTCATTTCCTATTGAACCAATTAACTGATCTAATTCATTAGTCCATGTAATGTTAGTAGCTTGAATCATTGCCTTGATCGTAGGTATATCTGCGTAGCCAGTATACATAATTCCATCAATTGCTTTTCCGTTTTCTCCTAACATGACACTTACCCATTTCATATCTTGATCTAATTTATCTACTTCTTTAGGGTAATAAAACCTATATGTATTGGATTGCTTTTCTCGTTCAAGATTAAATGGAAGAATTTCAATACCTTGTGTTGATAAATTACTCTTAATTTTATTATAGTTCTTTAAATATTCTTCTACTGTCATATGTTTAAGTGCAATTTTTTCTTTTACATCCACTGGTTCTTTTTCGGGTGCTTCTATTTTGTTGAGAGTATCTTTGTGTTCTATATCTGTGCAACCTAAAAGGCTAGCCGCTATCAGAAAGGTTACGAGTATAAGTATTTTCCTTCGCATAAAAATCTCTCCTTAAGTGATATAGGGAAAATGTCGAAAGAGTTGATATTCTTAACAATTTCGGCATTTTTTAAGTTTGGATACTTAATGTTTTTTATAACGAAAAAGAATCATTTATATGATCTAATTGATTTAAGAAAGAACAGTACAATTAGTCCTGAAATAAATAATAAGACCCCATTTATTAATAAGATTAATGGTGGACCATATATGTCAGCGAAAAATGAGGAGATTGCTAAAGCAACTGGTGATGCAATACTCGTAAGAGAACCAAGTGTTCCAAAAGTCCTTCCCTGTAAATCAGGATCTACCTCAACTTTAATAATCACATTGACAAGCAATGTACAAAATGAAAAAAGTATTCCTAAGAGGAGAATTAATGGTACTGCATAAAGAACAGATGGAGCAAAAGATAGCCCTACAAAGATTGGAGCTAGTAAAACCATGCTAAGGATTATCCACCAACCCCGTCGATGTAACTTATTATCAAAAAAGATAATAATGCCTGCACCTAACATATAACCTATTGGAATGCTAGATTCAATTATCCCAAATTCAATCGGATTTGCCTTCCACACTTTTACAGACATTACTTGAATAAGCATTAATGAAGCAGTGAAAAATGTGATTAAAGTAGGCGAGAGTATAATAACAGATTTAGCAAAAGGGTTCTGCCATATATACTTGAATCCTGCAACAAGGTCCTCCTGAAATGAATTTTTGATTCCTGTTTTTTTTGTAGAATTAGGAAACTTTCCGCTTAACAACACTAAAATAGCGGATAAAATAAAAGTAACTGCGTCAACTGAGATAGCAATGCTACCACCAAATGCTGCAACTACAACTCCTCCTATTGCTAGCCCTGAAATACGGGATATATTATCTGCTACATTTAATACTCCAGTAGCTTGTTGAACTTTGTCTTTTCCTACAATATCAACTAAGGAAGCATGGAATGCAGGAGACTGAAATAATCCTGCACAAGAAGTAAGGGCGGTTAAGATAATAATAAGAATGAAGGGAGTACCGGGTATTGCAATACAAAATGCGATGCTTAGTATTAAAAGACTTCTTATTATATCTGTTATCCACATTAGTTTTCTGCGATCTACCCTATCTGCGACAGTACCTGCAATGGAAGAAAACAACATGCTCATGACCATATGAGTTATGGCAATTGTAGACATTAATTTGGCACTTCCTGTTGCTTGCAGTACCCAGAGGTTTAAAGCAATACTGTGAAATGAATTTCCAAACATTGATAAGGTATAACCTGTAAATACAAAAGTAAATGTACGATTTTTCCATAATGTCTTTTTCGAAGAAGCAGCAAGAGCGGAATCTAATTCGACCCGTTGTTGCATAGTATTGTCACCTCACAAATTTAAGTATTTAATTTATAAAAATTTGTTTGCAAACTAATAGTGGTGAACATTAGTAATCAAGTGAATTAGATGATTCATTAAATGGAATCTAATTGTAAAAGAGCTATATTAATATAACATATTGTTATTTTGAGGTAAAAACGGTAGGTATGAAATGGATTTAAGTACATACATGTTGGAAAAATAAAACGCAATATAAATTGACCATAGAAATCTTAGAATGTAAGTGGATTTAAATTGTTATGAAATTAAATTACGAGAAAATATCTACTAATGGCATTATTAAATTTGTAGAAGTACATCTTTAATTAAGAAAATTTCAAATAGCATTTAGGAAGGAACATTTTAACTGTACAATACTGTTTTAAATTTTATATAAGATTTTTACAAATAAAATATTTCTCCAGATTATTTTGAAATTTCTTTACGGCTTTCCCCTAGGTTTTTAATCTTTGTAAGAGCGGAATCTATATTTATATTTTATAGTTTATTTTGGAATATAAGATTGGTATTAGTAGTACAAATAGTATTTTTATTAATAATCTAGTATTTATTTTTAATACTCCTCTCCGCATAAAGTTTTACCAAATATTTTCAGGTGAATATTACCAAATAAAAAATGTTTTGTCTATGTATTTTATTGGGGCTATATTTTGTAAGCATAATTCTATGTAAGAATTTTCTATATTCACCCTTCCTATATAATGACATTTTTTCCCTTACTTCGACATAAATCAAATGGTACAGTTTATAGGACAAATATAGAAACCACTTGTAGACATTATTTTGTATAAAAAATTGAGTCGAAACATGAGTTACTAGTTAGGGGGCGAAATATATTGTAACTATTTTTCAAATAGTACTTAAGGGTAGAGTGCTAAATGTTTGAAAATAGCTGGTAAATGCTTCTATGGGATGGAGGTTGTCATTTGAAAGAAAAAGATAAGCTTAAGATGAAAAGGAACAACGTTAATTTCTCTAAAGATATAATATATCAAATTGTAACTGACAGATTCCATAATGGATGTCCATCATATAATCCAAAAGGAGAGTTATACGATGAATCTAGGGAAAATAAAAAGAAATACTTTGGTGGGGATTGGATAGGGATTATTGAAAAATTAAATACAAATTATTTTACTAAACTAGGTGTGACGTCATTATGGATATCACAACCGGTAGAAAATATCTTTACACCAATAAATGATTTGGTAGGAAGTACTTCATATCATGGGTATTGGGCTCGTGATTTTAAAAGAACAAATCCTTTTTTTGGGACATTTGAAGACTTTCAAACCTTAATAACAACTGCTCATGCAAAAGATATAAAAATTATTATGGATTTTGCACCTAATCACACTTCACCTGCATTACATGATGATGTAACCTATGCTGAAAATGGTAGATTATATGATAATGGATTGTTACTTGGTGGATACGATAATGATTACAATCATTATTTTCATCATAATGGTGGGACGGATTTTGAAGAATATGAAGATGGAGTTTATCGTAATTTATTTGATCTTGCAGATCTAAATCACCAAAATATAGCTATTGATTTGTATTTTAAAGAAGCTATTAAACTATGGCTAGACCAAGGGATAGATGGTATACGAGTTGACGCAGTAAAACACATGTCATATGGCTGGCAAAAAAGTTGGCTAAATTCAATCTATAATTATAGACCAGTATTTATTTTTGGTGAATGGTATATCAATCCGAATGAATATGACCATAGAAATGTTCATTTTGCAAATAATAGTGGTATGAGTTTATTAGACTTTAGTTTTGCTCATAAAGTGCGTGAAGTTTTTCGAGATGGAATGGATTCCATGCATGGGTTACACAAAATGATTAAAGAAACATATCAAATTTATAATGATGTGAATAATCTTGTTACTTTTATTGATAATCATGATATGGACCGTTTTCACATTAATGGACAAAGTAAACGTAGAATAGAACAATCATTAGCATTTTTGTTAACTTCAAGGGGAATACCTTCTGTATACTACGGTACAGAGCAATATATGGTTGGAAATGGAGATCCGAACAATCGTGGTCAAATGGAATCTTTTGATGTGAATACAGATAACTTTAAGATAATACAATCTTTATCTTCGCTTCGTAGTTTAAATTATGCACTTCCATATGGAAATACCAAAGAAAGATATATAACGGATGATATTTATGTATATGAAAGGTACTTTGGAAGTGATGTGGTATTAATAGCGTTGAATCGAAATTTAACAGAAGGATATGAAATAAAAGATGTTAAAACACTTCTTCCTTCTAGAGAGTATACGGACATATTAGATGGCCTTTTAGATGGTGAAGCAATTAGAGTTGAAAATAATAATATAGATTCATTATGGCTTGGACCTGGGTCAGTACATGTTTGGCACCATAAAGGAGTAAATAGTATACCTTTAATAGGAACTGTGGGACATAAAATGACAACAGTTGGTCAAATAATTTGTATTGAAGGATGTGGCTTTACTTCTAAAAAAGGATCAGTATTATTTGAGGAAAAAGAGGCGGAAGTTGTTTCATGGTCATATATTAGTATAAAAGTAAAAGTTCCAGCAGTGAACGATGGTAAATATGGAATTACTGTTGTAACAGATACAGGAACTAGGAGTAATATCTATAAACATGTAGAGGTCTTAAATACAAAGCAAGTTTGTATTCGATTTGTTATTGAAAATGGATATGAAATACCAGAGAGTGAAGTATTTATAATAGGGAACACATATTCATTAGGAAATATGAATCCTTGCAAGGCAGTAGGGCCATTTTTTAATCAAATAATGTATCAATTTCCTACTGGCTATTTTGATATAAGTGTTCCGGCTGATACCTTGCTTGAATTTAAATTTATTAGAAAAATCAATAACAAACTATTTATTGAAGGCGGGGAGAATCATAAGTATCAAACTCCCGGTTTTGGAACTGGAGAGGTGGTTGTAAAGTGGCAGACTGCAGAAAAAACCATCTTGGTGGAGTCTTAAATATATAAGTCTACTTTTCTACAATTGTAATTAAAACGGAGGATTTCATTCTGGTAGCTAAAACAAAATCTTATACTAAAAAAATCCTCTTAAAAGTTAATAAAGGATAAGGCTTTAAAGCTAAAAAATTTGAAGAGAACTGTATTAATGCAAGTGAAAAATAGAAAGTTGGAGGTTACTATGGAACGAACTTCTAAAGTGATTACGATTGAAAATTTTCATTCTGAAATACTTAAGAATAGTAGAAAATTATTTATATATTTACCACCTGGTTATGAAAGCAATTCGGACCAAAAGTATCCTGTATTATATATGCATGCTGGGCAACGATTGTTTGAACCAGTAGTAAAAAATGATGAATCATGGAATGTTCATAAAACGACTGATATGTTAATTTATGAAGGTAAAATTCAGGAAATAATCATAGTAGGTATAGCACATAAAAGAATTATAGAAAATAATGAGTTTTGTCATTTCATTTCACCAGATAAACATATAGAATGCTCAGGTTTATTATATGAAAAATTTATAATCAATGAGGTGAAACCTTACATTGATGAAAATTTTGGAACATTAACTAATGCTGAAAATACAGCTCTAATAGGGTCATCAGCAGGTGGCTTATCAACTTATAATATTGGTTTCCGCAATCCTGAAGTGTTTGGGAAAATTGGGATGTTATCTCCATTCTTTGTGAAAGTTGAAGATGATCATTCGGAATTAAAATTATATGAAATGTATGAAGGAAAAAAAGACTTGAAAATATGGATGGATATAGGTAGTGCGGAAGGTTTTTTCTTGGTAAAACATGTGAGAGATATTGCAGAAACTTTATTGAAGAATGGTTACAAATATAGAGATGATTTAATTTTTTATCAGGATCCAAATGGTGCACATTTTGAGAAAGACTGGGGAGAACGTATGCATCTACCATTAATATATTTCTTTGGAGATGTTGGTAATATAGTTAATGTTACATTAGATGGTCGAGATATAGTTGGATTAACTGGAATGAAAGTGAAAATTAATCCAATTGTTACGTACGATAGTGGTTTTGAAATGAGTGTTTTAGATGGTGTATTTTTAGTTGATAACTCAGATGTGCTAGAGGTTATGGGGGATGGAACAATTATACCTAAGAAAATAGGAGAAGCCGAAGTTACCTTTGTGACAAAAGGTGTAAAAGGAATACCTAAAAAATATAAGGTAATAGAAACATTATCAGAATTTGTAGATGTTTCTGTAACAGTCGAAGTACCTGAAAATACACCAGTTGGTGAACGAATTTATATGAGTGTAGGCATGATACTAGATAGAATAGAAAAAAATCGTTTTGCAGGGAATTTTAAAGTACCAAGGGACCTTGCATGCAGGTTTAAGTTTTCAAGAGGCTTTAGGCTCTTTGAAGTGGATAAATTAGGACAACCTATTCCAAATAGAAAATTTAAAGCTACTAAGGACTTACAGTTGAATTATACTGTTGAGAACTGGATAGGGCTGTAAAAAAATAAATACGGGGTGAGTGCTGTAGTGAAAATGAAAGAATTAATTCCAACTTTTGATGTCCCTTATTATTATTCATGCTATATACCAATTCTTCACGATAAATTAAAAAGTATGGGTAGCATTAGTTACATGAGTTTAATAGCGAATGAAGAGTTATATAGTATACCAGCATATCGTATGGATACTATCACATCGGTACCTTCTGTAGCAAGATATACACAGTTGTTAGAATATAATCAAACATTTCTTGTGGAAAAACATGTATATTCTAATTTCGAAAAGGGGCTTCAATATATAAAAGAATGTTTGAATCGTCAAGAAGTATTTATTGCCTTAGGAAGCACCTTTTTTCTACCATATAGTAATGATTATTTGAACCCCAAATTTATAAAAAGTCATATAGATGTCCATACGGATAAATATGTTACAGACCATTACCTTGCAATTAACAAACTTACAGAAGATAGAGTATTTGTTCAAGATCCAGTTCCTAATAAATTTATGGGTGAGATATCAATGGAGGATTTCCATTCTTTTTGGAAAGGAGGAAAAGCTATACCTGAATTGGCTCAAGCAAAAGGTATAGAAAGGATTTCATCTTACTCATCAATTGATGTAATTATACAAGAAAAAATAAGCATGAAAAATCTTAGAGATATTTTTTTAAGAACACTAAAAAAAATATCAAGTGAGTATGTTCGAGGTTTAGTTATGCAAAAAAACAATAAGATATATTATTTTGGTAAGATTGCAGCCCTTGAACTTAAAGAAAATATAAATAAAGATTTTCATAAACAAAGAAATATGTTCCCTTGGTATTTGAAATGTTTATTTGATATGAGATGGAGTAGATATTTTTTGTATGACTTACTTATAGACATGAACGAGTTATTTAAAGATAAATTTATTCATATTACTAGTGAGTTAATGGATATAAAACAATCATGGGAAAGACTTTATAAGATTGCACATATTAAATTATTAAAAAAAGATAGTAACTTAAGTGATCTCGAATCTTTTAATGTGATAATGATGGATATTATTAATAGAGAGTGTGTCTTGCATGAGAATATTTTATTTCTTCTGCAACATAATTATAGTCTTCAATCTTAATAGGGAAGAGATAATTGGGAGAAGTAGAGTAAGGCTACTACGTATACTGACAAACTTTATCAGTAGAAGAAGTGTATTTAGTGTTCATGTTATACAGTACTAGAGTTGCTGGAAGGGAATCTTCATAGTAAAAAGATGATTCATAAAAGGAGTGTATTTACTTGAAAGATACAAATAAAGAAAAAATTATTCAGATTGTATTGTGCTGTGTTGAAGAAGTGAATGAAAATCTTGAAAATAAAATTGATCTTGAAAAAGGCTTGAAAGCACATCTTTATGATTGGGAGGGGTATTTAGATTCGTTAGGGCTGGTATCTTTACTGGTAAGTATTGAACAAGGCTTAGAAGATGAATTGGGTTTATCAGTTGATTTGGTGAATTTAGATACAATGTCACAACATAATAGCCCATTTAAAACAATAGAAGCATTAGTTGCGTATATTTTAGAATGCCAGGAACAGTTAAAATCTCTAACATAACAAAATATTAAAGAAGAACATTTAAAAGGAGGTTAGGTATGTATATTGATTTTTTATTTGAAAGGTTTGAAATGAATAAAGAATGCGAAGCCATTGTTTGGAAGGAGAAAACCTACACATATGA
Source organism: Bacillus sp. D48C (assembly GCF_053345735.1). Classification (NCBI taxonomy): domain Bacteria; kingdom Bacillati; phylum Bacillota; class Bacilli; order Caryophanales; family Bacillaceae; genus Bacillus; species Bacillus sp. D48C. The sequence continues at coordinate 134,393 of NZ_JBKFAQ010000010.1, read as the reverse complement.
GTGGTTTCTAAATCAAATAAAGATTTATACAAGGGAGTTAAATGAACATCGAAAGATAGATTATACAACAGTCGCTTTGGAAGCTGATTATTCTCCATACTCTATAGCAATGTTTTTAGCACTTATTGAATTAGGATGTACTGTAGTACCAATCTTAAATTCTTTGGTTGACAGTAAGAAGGAAGAATACTATGAAATAGTTGAATTAGAAAATGTAATTAAAGTTGAAAGCGGAAGCTTTGAAATAATCAATAAACAAAGGGATTACATTCAAAATGAATTATTATTACAACTGAAAAAGTTAAAACATCCAGGATTAGTATTGTTTTCATCTGGTACAACTGGACGTAGTAAAGCAATTGTACATGATTTTACATTACTTCAAAAGAAGTACAGTGTCGCAAGGAGTGCAAAACGTGTTATACCATTTATGTTATTTGATCATATTGGAGGGGTTAATACTCTCTTCCAAATTATTTCTAGCTTAGGGTGTTTGGTAATAATTGATGATCGTACCCCTAATCGAGTATGTAACATGATTGAGAAACATCAGGTACAAGCTTTACCTGCATCACCAACTTTTATAAATTTACTTATACTGAGCGAGGTTTATAAAAAGTATAATTTAAATAGTTTACAGACTATTTCTTATGGATCAGAAGTTATGCCTGAGGCTACACTAAGTAAAATAAACGAAATATTTCCTCATGTTAAAATTACACAAATGTATGGGTTATCAGAATATGGGGTTTTATATTCGAAATCTAAATCTAATGACTCTTTGTGGATCAAACTAAGTGATGAGAATATTGAGTCAAGAATTGTGGATGGAATGTTGCAGATTAAATCAATGTCTACAATGATTGGTTATATTAATGCTCCAAGTCCATTTACCAAGGATGGCTGGCTTATGACAGGAGATATGGTGGAAGTAGATGGAGATTATATTAAAATTTTAGGAAGAAAATCAGAGATTATAAATATTGGCGGAGAAAAAGTATTTCCAGCTGAAGTTGAAAATGTAGTACAACTAATGGATGGAGTAGAAGAGGTTGCTGTTGTTGGTGAAAAAAATGCAATCACAGGACAAATGGTTAAGGCTGTAGTTAAATTAAATACAAATGAAAGTGTAAGTGAATTTAGAAAGCGATTAAGAGAGTTCTGTAAAGATAAACTACCATTATATAAGATTCCACAGAAAGTGGTATTAACAACTGAGAAAATGCATACAGAGCGTTTTAAAAAAGATAAGAAGGTATTTATGTAACCGAAAGTTGAAGTCCTTTTTATACAATAATTTAAAATTAAATTATAAACCCCTTATATTTTGAAAAGAAATTTTCAAAATATAAGGGGTTCTTTTTGTTTTTTTCGGATCTAAATTGAGTAATTAATATAAATAAGCTTCTCCGCAAAATAAGAATTTACGTGTTGAGGAGAAACTTTATGTTTATAGAGTTTGTTGTTGTTTATTATTACAATTCGATAGAAAGCGATCTAATGAAATAGATTGACTTTTATTTACTACAAAAAATAAAGAAACAGCCAATAATAATAACTAAAATTCATACCCTCCTATAAATCCTTGATCAAATTTTACAGTAATAATGGCTCTTACCATAAGTAAAGAAAATAAGGTTGAAATAATTCGTGTACAAAGCCCCAGAATAACTAAAATTCCACCCACTAGTTCAAGAATTGCTACTGGATATGCAAGCCAATCAAATATTCCTAGGCTGTTGAAGAAATTTTCCGTATAATGAATGCCATCTTGAAATTTTATGAGTCCATGTGCAAAAAAAGTTAACCTTAATACTAATCTAATAATGAAAAAACTTAACTCATTTTTGTTTGACAATTGATTTTCCTCCATTCAATGATTTTGAAGTCCTTTTAGCTATAGATTTTTCCTTTTCCTTATTCTAATTATCTATATATGATATAGAATCAAAAAACAGTATATTTTTTTGATTTGCAACTTTACTACTTGATCACTTTTTGTTTATCGGAATAAGGTTCTATCCTTTTAATATTTATTTCTATATCATGAAGTGCTGTATTGTTAATGGATTCTTCAATTATTCCAAATGTTTTATTTAGGATGTGACCAGCACTTTTAAACCCAACATAATGTCCACGAACCATACGTGGAAAACATGCACCAAACATGCCTTGTACTGTTATAATTGATCGGAAATGTAGAACCTCAGTAATTAATGTTCCTATCATTGCTATTTTCATTTTACTATTTGGAGGTACTTTAATAGAATGTTCAATTGAAGGAGAGGTATGAATTGCTTTTGAATTGCTTTCTCCTACAAAAGTTGAAATATTAAATTCATTACCCGATTGAAATTTACCTGCAATGATAAGGTCTGATTTTAAAGTTAAACCTGTAATAGATTTCGAAGTCCAAGATTGTATATTGGCTCATTGTTCTTTTATTGTGACTACAATCTCTTTTTCTTCATTATTAGGATTACATACAAATTGTTCCTGTAGGGTTATTTTATCTATTGAAGGTTTTTCAAGATCTCGAAATATAAAAGGTCCCAGCATTTTATAACAAGCGTGATCATAACATTCAGTAATAGCGGGTTTATTATGAATTGGAAACGTCTCATTATTTACTGCAATTTCATCAGGAAGTATTCCATAAAGATCTTTAAACGCGTCCATTATGGAATCTGTAGTTGAATCTAATGAATCTAGATCTGAAAAAGATAATTTTTCTTGTATAATCATACTAATGCTCCTTGCCTATTTGTGTATTTTATTTGTTTGATCGTGGTCAAAAAACAATAAAAATATGAAGAAGAGATAAATTAATTAATAGTTTGACAGATACAATAATCAATAACTTTTGAGAATAAATTCCATTTTATGATGGGGGATTCCTATCAATTAATACTCGTTAGAAATTTATAAATATTTGATTGAATTTTAGGGAAATAGAGGTTGTTATTGAAAATCAAACTAAGGATAAAGTTATGGAACGCATTAATAAACGGATTATTAAGGATGGAAAATAACGGATAAATAGCAGAGAGATGAATACGAATGAAAGAAAATCTTGTGAATCATAAAGAATTTAAGAGTTAGAGGTATACATAACAGCACAGATAAGGTTGAAGAAACGTACAAAAGGTTATATCAACTTTAGCTAAATGATAAAAGCCCTGCAGGGGATGCAGGGCAAGACTAAGGGTATTGAAGAATTGTCGATTCTATAAGTAAAGGACTTCTTGGAATGTTATAAGTTTAACACGTAATATATTAAAATAATATATAAAGATGTTACGTAAATGTGAATGTAAAGAACTCAGATGAAAAACATGAAAAAGTTGATAATCCATAGAAGTTATAAGGGATTATGCTTGTAATGGAGTCTTTATATAGTAAATAAGACAGGCTTTTGTTTGTCATAATATCCGTGAATCTAGTAGAATGCACCGCCTAATAGACAGGTTCCTGGATATTACGATGCATGAAAGCATCAAAAAAGCCCGTACAGAAGCACAGGCCGGTTGAAACACATATCGGTAACTAAATATTAACAGAAATACTTAGTAAGTACTATTGAAAAAATAAAAAACTGCTTTTCCCCTAAGACGGTTTGAAGAAAACACATATAATAAAGCACTTATATTATACCAAATATTTTCTCGTACCTTAAATTAAGGAGGAATGTGGAAATGATTGAAAATCTAGTGTTAATTGGCAATCATCATTATTCATCAGCCAATAAATGCTATTGGAAATTGCGAAAGGTATTCTCAAGAGATTTATTAAGGTGATGAGTATTTTTATTTTGATGGTGATTATACACATAACTCAACGGAATGAGTTGACAAAATAAAATTGCTGAAAACTTTTAAAGAAGTGGATATTGTAGTAATTGTTGAAAAGGTTAAAGATAAAAATTTTGAAAAAGATGATGTGCAACTTCATTTAGTGGAGATTACTATTAATGTTAAAGGAAAGAATATCGGGTATAAATCGGCTTCAGCTAGTATATTTATTGATTTAAAAAGTCTATCAATAAAGCTATTCAATATTAATATATAGTATATATTAATCATCCAACAGAAGTGCTTTTTTACTTCTTTTATAGAATCTACACATTAAATATATATTTATACGCATTGCATTGTTACTACAAGCTAAGAAATAGTAATAAAAAGACGGTACTGATGAAACAGTATAAAAATAAAAAGAATCCTAATAGGGGTAATTCTTTATGAAAGTTGAGCATGACAAACCTCCTTGGATATATAGGATATTTTAATATATTGTTGGTTTATTTAAAAGGAAAAACATAATTTTGTACATTGGATTGGAGGATATCTATATAAATAGGTAGAATCTAATTATTTGGTTCACATTTTAATCCAAGGGGTACAAATTCGATGCGACATGAAAAGGATTTGTTGAAACAATGGAAGGCGGATTTGCAAGCTATTCAAGAAGAGAAAAGGCTGAAGAAGAAGGCTAAGAAAAAGAATAAGAAATATAGCATTCCAGGTAATACGGCTGACTTCATGGATGGTAAGAATACTTATCGTAAAGATAATGGGGTATGGAAGCAAAGAAAGAAATAAATAATGTGAGGATAAATAAGTTTGATCAAGTTTATAGCAATTATAGGAGGCGCTGTCGTAAGCTGAGAGGCGTCTTGTTTGTTGTTAATATTACAAACAAATGCACACAAAATTAAGATGCCCAACGAGAATGAATAGATCTTGCTAAACAATGTGACGTATACAACTGTTCATATTATTAGGTGTTGGCTGTATCGTGTTTGGTATTGTTATTATGTAGAAAAAAGAGAATGGCGAGCATCTAAATAGGATGCTTTTTCTTTGTTATGTAGAAATCATAAATTAAACGTCAAATTAAATGAGAGTTCACTTTATATAAATGTACTTTTTATCTTTACCTTATTTTAATGTTCCGCATAAGACAGAATCATTATAAAATAAAGGATTCCATATAAAAACTTACTCTATAGAAATTAAAATCCCTAATTCCATAGGGTATTTCTAGCATAAAGAGAGAATATCGGGATCAACGAAATTCAAAATAGAAGAGCGGTGATTTCCTTATCTAAAAAAACACAAAGAAAGTTCGCGCGAAATACCAATTTTACGAATAATAAGATGTATAAATAAAAATCTAATACGGTATTTAGGGATTTCGAGCTCGTTATCATGTAGCTCTGTATATTGGTATGTATCTATATAATTCATGCTTTATATAGAAATCATTAAATGTTAAGTTAGTCATTAATATTTTTTATAGTAAATTACATTTTAATTTATAAGATTATTTCTTAAGTTCATCTAATTAACCCCTCATAATCATGCTTAAATTAGCCAATTCATGTTAGATACCGAATTTTAAACTGTTTTCATATATTGATTATTTGTATGAATTTATATATATAAATTGTTTTATTTTACATACATTTATATGTAGTTTTTACACTAATTTTTATAGCTTAATACAGATTTATCACGTGCTTATCTATAATTTTATTAGAATGACTACACTATCCTTATTTAATTTCGATTATATTCTAGCATCCCATAATTTAATTATGTAAATAAGTATGTGTAAAAATTGAATTTAACGCGAACTTGTGTTCGTATCCATTTTCTGTTATAGTATATATGAGGTGATTTTTATGGATTACAGTAAACAACGTCAAAAATCAGTACATCGTAAAAAATTATATGAGAATTTAAATGAAATGCCCTTTTACATAGAAGAATTTGTGGAGTACAAAGAATTGCATGATGCCTCTCCCTCCACCCTACTAAATTATGTATATGATTTTAGAGTCTTCTTTAATTGGCTATTATCTGAACAAATTATTGAATTTAAGCCCATTAAAGACATATCCTTCTCTGATTTGGAGAATTTAAAGAAAAAAGATATTGAGAACTTTATGAGATTTCTAAAACTACAACAAAACATGCAGAATTCCTCTGTTAACAGAAAAATTTCGGCCTTAAAGTCTTTATTTAAGTACCTCACCTCCCTATCAGAGAATGAAGATGGAGAATGCTATTTTTATAGAAATGTAATGGCTAAAATTGAAATACATAAAGATAAAGAAACATTAAATGCTCGTGCAAAACGTATGAGATCTAAAATATTCCATAATGATGATGATCAAGAATTTCTGAATTATGTTAAGTACGAACATGAAAAATCTTTAACAAAACATCAGTTATTCTATTTCCTAAGAGATAAGGAGCGTGATGTAGCTATCCTCTCTCTCTTTCTTGGTAGTGGTATTCGTGTAAGTGAATTGGCAGACCTCCGCATGGAAGATATAAACTTAAAGGAAAGACTAATTGATGTAATCCGAAAAGGAAACAAAGAAGATTCCGTTTGGATTACCCCAATTGCATTAAATGATCTTGAAAAATATATGGAGATTAGAGATAACAAATATGCTCCAGGGAAAGAATTACAAAATGTATTCTTATCGAAGTATAAACATACTGCACAGCCTCTTTCTGTTAGGGCTATCCAAGATATAGTAGAAAAATATACTAAAGCCTTTGGCAAAAAAATGTCTCCTCATAAATTACGACATACATTGGCAAATAAGTTATATATGGAAGAAAAAGACTCATTACAAGTGATGCAGCAACTTGGGCATACCAGTCAAGATACAGCTTTGCTATATACACAACTTGGGGAAACAACTATTAAAGATAGTTTAGGCAGAATAGGAAAGAATAAAGAATAAGGGTTTAGCAATTTTGTATTGCTGAACCCTTATTCTTTTCCCTATCCAAAAACAACAAGGGTTTAAACATTATATATATATTTCTCTTGAAATGTAGTTTTATTATATAAAAAATACATAATATAAATTTTACATTAATTGGTTTATAAAACATTTCATATTTACTACATTTGCTTCTTTTTACTATTTAATTAGATATAATATTTGTATCAAATGTTTTGGAATTTACTTTTTCTCCATCTATCTTCATATTTATTTTCTGTTTCGGATTTGCTGTTACCACCCAAGCATTCGGTAAATAACGATCTTCATGTGATAATGTAGAAGGTGAATTTATAACCTTTCCGCCTAAATATAGCGTAGCAGAAGAACCTCCATCCATAGCCATTGCATTTACTGCTCCTTTTTCATATAGAATATCTTGACACTCTTTTAACGTAGCCCCTATACTATGCGTCTGTCTACCGTCAATGACTAGAAACATAATTGTACCATCTTCTTTTTGGGCCATAATACTTCGCGGAGCAGAACCCCAACCACCGTCTCCTTCTGTAATCATTTTTTCTCCATTTACAATTAACTGTGGCATAAATCCTGCTGCTGAAACGATTTGTTTATCCAGAAGTTGTTGGGTAGAATAATTTCCTGTTATCATTTGCCCAAACTTTGTTAAACCCGTAATAATTGTAGGGGTATTTCTATCCATATTCGTATCAATAGCTTTCCCATTTTCTATTACTATGCCAGTTGCAACATTTCCTCCACCCCTTCCTGTTTCATCAGCAAATCCACTTGCATTCACAGCAACAAGTGCATGATTACGTTTTGCCATTACACTAATTTTTTCTCCCCTGTTAGCACCCTGTGTTCCTTGATGGCTAACGAGTTTAACATTGAAAGGATTACTAATAGTGACTAACTTTCCTTCGAATAGAAAGCGACTATCTTTATTACTTTTAATTGTTTCTACATCAATTTCTAATGGCTGACTTTTTAATTCTTCTAATCTTTTTCCTACTATTTTTTTATAAATATGCTCATCACTGTTTGACCATTTCGGATGATTAATTCTATCTTGCAGTTTATCTAGTTCCTTTTGGGATAGGAATGTATATTTCGCATATTGTGGATGCTGAGAAGTTAGTATACTCCCAGCGATTGTTATACGAAGCTCTCGGCCATAGCTAGTACCAAATAATATTCCTATGCCAATAATCATTAAAATAGAAAATAGAAGCAAGATTCTTTTGAAGATTTTCCTTAGATGTTTCATAGTTTTATCCTCCAGCATTCATTACATTCAATAAATCCATTAAAATATTATTTATCTAAAGACAAAAGTGTTTGATTTTCTCATTACTAAATTTCCCACTATATTTTAGTAATCAAGGCAAAATACTTATTCCAAATTTGTTTTTTTTAGTGTATATTTACAAATTTAATAACGTCTTTGCAACCATGAAATAAATTACTAATCCTGTTCCGTCAACAAATGTTGTAATAAATGGACCTGAAACAACTGCAGGATCCAGTTTTAATTTTCTTAGAATTAAAGGTAAAACAGCTGCAACAAGAGAGGCCCAAATAACAATAAATAATAAAGTGATTGCTACAACTTGTGCAACTTCTGTTCCAACACCTAACATATAAGCACGAGTGAGTCCAGCTACCGCAAGTGCAAGTCCAAGAAGCATACCAATTGCAAGTTCCTTTTTCATTACACGGAAAATGTCTTTAAATTTCATCTCTCCAATACCAATTGCACGAGTAATTGTTGCTACAACCTGTGTTCCTGTATTCCCTCCAGTACCTACTAATAATGGAACAAAGAAAGCAAGGGCAACTACAGTTTCAATTTCGTCCTCAAAATACTTTAATACTGTACCTGTATATGCCTCAGCAACAAAAAGAAGTAATAACCATGGTAGACGTTTTAAGAAAATGCTCCAAATGCTAGCTTCAAAGTAAGATTGATTTAATGGTTCACTTCCGCCTAACTTTTGAATATCTTCTGTAGCTTCTGCTTCCATAACATTCATTACATCATCAAATGTTATGATACCAATCATTTTATTATTTGCTGTTGTGACAGGTATTGCTGCTAAATTATAATTGAGTAGCTTTTTTACAACTTCTTGCTGATCAATTTCAGCTTGTACTGAAATTACCTCTTGAATCATGATAGTAGATAATATCTCTTCATCTGGTGCTAGTAATAACTCATGTATGGAAACGATTCCCTTAAGATAACCGTGATTATCAAGAACATAACTATAAGATATTGATTCTACATTTTTAGAATTTTCCCTAATGTACTTTAATGTCATTTTTACTGACCAATTTCCTCTAACTGCAACAAAATCACTTGTTACAAGACTTCCCGCCGTTTCAGGTTTGAAAGTCATCAATTTTTTCACGTTATGTTTTGTAATTTTATCTAGATACGCCATTAATTTAGCCTGTTTTTCCGGATGAACCGCTAGAAGTAAATCCACTAATTCATCAATCGGTTGTAAATTTAGCAACTTTTTGGCTTTATTTTCAGATAAGTGAATTAAGATATTATATTTTTCTTCTGCACTCATATATTGAAGAATTTTAGAGCTTTTTAATACAGGTATTGTATTTAGTAATATGACTTGATCTTCAATTGAAAACCGTTTTACTTCTTGCGCAACATCATACGAAGGAAGACGTAAAACCTTCTCTGCATCTAAATTTTTTGGGGTTACAAGTAATTCATTTAATAATTTCTTCATGTTAACTCCTCCTCATATTGCTAAGGGAGACTCTAGAGTTTCATGAGTGGTTTTGTTTTATTTTATCTGTCTTAGATTTTTTATTAGAGCAATAATAGTTACATTGCAATCAATTCATTAGTTAGAATTACCTCCTTTTCGAATATAGACAAGATAAAAATAAATAAAATTAAACAGAAAAACCTTTACTCAAAAAGGAGTAAAGGTTTTTTCACAATACAAATAAATGATTATTAAGACCGCCCTGCCAAAATCACAGAAGTGCCTTTCTATCAAATCGTATACCACTCCCTCGTTGAGTTTTAGCACTGTATAGCATAGGTTTTTATAACCAGCTACATTAAGAAGGGCCTTAATCCGACCGTTCCTGTTGACCCATTGGCGTCTCTCGACATTTTTGGGCAGCAGCGTTTCTCTATACAGGAGCCTCACCTAACAAAGATTATTGAATTACTTCAAAATTTAAACCAGAATTTAATATTTGTCAACTCACTTTCAATTCCATTCTTAAAAAAATCTTCTTTTATGATTAAAATCTGCTTTACTGTTTATCAAATTTATATGGTTAAACTACTTAATCAAACTATACGCTACAAGTCTAAAATATGTACTTATACGGAATTATTACATACATTTTCTCACAACATTTTTCAAAGGATCATAACGCTATAAAACATATAATTTTAGCAATACGGTTACTTGACAAGAAAAAAATATATATTTATGCTTGCTACACGAAACAAATACATAAAATTTATATTGCTGAACCTGTTAGGTGAGGCTCCTATACAAACACAGGCTATTGCCCAAAAATGTCGAAAGACGCCAATGGGTAGAACAGGAATTGTCGGGTTAAGGCTCTTCTTAAGATAGCTAAGTGATGAATTGTCATTACTTTACGTTGTATAGTGCCAAAGCTCTACTAGGGGGAAAAGCCTTATTTAGTCATGCCATTTTAAATCCCCCTAGTATGTAACTAGGGGGATTTTTGCGTAAGAAAATAGGGTGTAAGCAATAAAATCTGCCTAAACAAAATCCTATTTAGTAATTGACGAGAACAAGATTTTATTCATTAGCAAATGTAATATTATGCTTTGTTTTAAATTAGGAGGATATTAAAATGAAAAAAATATTAAAACTCGATTATCTATTGCTCCTCCCTCTATTCATAACATGTACTTTAGGTATTATCATGATGTATAGTGCGAGTTCCATTGTAGCTGTCCAGCATTACGGTTATAAAAGTAGACACTTTGTTGATTCTCAATTAACAAAGCTACTTTTAGGAACAATAGGGTTCGTAGTTTGTGCTATACTCCCATATGAAATATGGAAAAAACGAATAGTCTCAATCTTTATTATGGTTGGGGGGATTTTTTTATTAATTATGGTTTTATGGAAAGGAAAAGTGGTAAATAATGCTCAATCATGGATCTTTGGAATACAGCCAGCTGAATTTCTTAAATTAGGAACAATACTCGTAACAGCCCGTTTTTTTGCATTACGACAAGAACAAGCTAAAAATAGCTGGAGTGGTAGCGGAAAACTTTTATTTTTTTTAGCTACAATTTTTTTTCTCATCTTTAAACAACCAAATTTAGGATCAGCAATTTTAATATTAGGTATAGGTTTTAGCATATTTCTTTGCTCAGGAATAAATATAAATCTACTAATCAAAAGAACTTCCATCGGTTCTATTTTGTGGTTCCCTGTTTTATATTTTTTAATTCAATATAGTTTGTCAGAAGTTCAAAAGACACGTATTACTACGATTTTCAATCCCTTTTTTAATGAACAAGGAAATGGATACCAGCTTGTAAATTCTTTTATTGCCATTGGCTCTGGAGGAATTACTGGTCTTGGATTTGGAAATAGCATACAAAAAACAGGTTATCTTCCGGAACCACATACTGATTTTATAATGGCAATAGTTTCTGAAGAACTAGGATTTATTGGTGTATTTATTCTATTGGCTGGAGTTTTGACTATAGTACTTCGCTCTTTAAAAATTGCACAATTATGTGTAGATCCATTCGGCAGTTTTATAGCAATTGGTATAGGATGTATGATTGGTATGCAATCTGTTGTAAATTTAGGTGGTATTACGGGACTATTTCCTCTTACAGGTACTCCATTTCCATTTGTAAGTTTTGGTGGAAGTTCTTTAATGGTCAATTTAATAGCAATAGGAATATTACTTAACATTTCAATTTTCAATAAAATAAGATCCCATCCTAGAAATATTTAACTTATAAAGTAAGCAAACAGTTTTAAGTTTATCTTCCCTTTTTATTTAGCTAGGTGTTTTAAAACATGCAAAGGCATATGTCGTTATAGTTCTTTAGCAAATCAAATTAGCATTTTAGTTATCCCATTAAAGGGTGCTTTAAAAAAATAATAAAAGCCTAATTTCTCCCTTATTACACTGAGAAATTAGGCTTTTATATTTAAATTTTCTTAACTTTTTAAATCCGTATTTTTTCTATTTCTATTTAGAGAGTGCTTTGAATTTTCAAGAACGTAAAGAATTTAATATGCTTTTATGCATATACAATAATGTTTGAATTTCTGTTTCCTCAAGCTGTTCTAATGCTAATGACATTGCTTTATAGGAAGTAGAATTTTCAATAGATTTTTGTGATATTTCTTGCCCCTTCATTGTTACTTTCAATTTTATCTCTCTACGATCTTCAGATGAGGGATTTCGTTCGATTAACCCTAGATTGACTAATTCATCCACATTTACACTCACGGTACTCTTAGGTACTGAAAGTCGTTCTGAAATACTTTTAAGGGTAATATTAGGAATTCCATAAATTGTGTTTAAGATCCCCATTTGTTGTACTGTTAATCCTAAACTAGAGGCATTTTGATTTCTTTGTTTATTGCTACAAATGACTGTACAACTTCTGCCCCTATTTTGAGGCTTTGATTTTTTTGTACCATTGTAGTAACTTCCTCTCTTTACATATAGTTCATCTTTGTATTATTCAAACCTGAACTATTTTATCATGGACTTCTTTCAGAGAAAAGTCAATTAACCAAATTCTATATAAAGCTGCTTAATTCTAAAAGAGGATTTTGTCACATTTCCAATAAGCTACTATTTTTTAATTTTTGATTAAATAATTTAATAATAACTACATAAACTAAACTTACTTGTATCTAATAGGAGTGTATTAGTTGTGGAAAAAAATTCTATATTCCTCATTTTTTTTATAATTTCTCTTTGTTTCAAACCAATATCTATTTATGCTTTTACAGATAGTCGTAAGGCATATGAAAAAACAGGAAAGGTAATTTGGGAAGTAAATACAAAGGAAAAAATAGTTGCACTAACATTTGATGACGGTCCTCACCCTGTTTTCACCCCTCAAATACTTGATATATTAGCTAAATACAATGCAAAAGCAACCTTTTTCGTAGCAGGTAATAAAGTAAAAAGGTTTCCAACTATTTTAAGAAGACAAGTAAAAGAAGGACACGAAATTGCTAATCATACTTATAATCACATTTATGATAAAAACCTTACTGCAGCTAAATTAACATCAGAATTAAACAAAACGGATGAAATTATCAAACAAATTACTGGGTATAAACCAAATCTGTATCGTCCAGTTGGAGGGTTACATAATGATTTAATCATTAATACAGCCATACAAAATGGTAAACTTGTGATCTTATGGTCGTGGCATCAGGATCCCCATGATTGGAGAAGTCCAGCAGCTAGCAAAATTTCGGGGCATATCATAAAAGGTGTGCAGCCTGGAAATATCATTCTACTTCATGATTGGAATGGTAGCGAATTTTCTGAGATATCTCAGACAGTTGAAGCATTAGAACGCATCCTAATCCACTTTAAAAACAATGGTTATACATGTGTCACCGTATCTGAACTGCTCTATCGTTCCGTAAAAATGATCCCCTCTATTTTTAACCCTTTTTATCAGTGAATCTGGGTTTATTTACTTTCTTCTTTTTAAATCTATAGTACTATAGTCTTTTTTATTACATTTAGAGATATTATAGACATTTTCATAATGATTAAATCAAGCTGTCGATATCTTAATTTCAAACAAACTTTTAAAATATTTTATCGCATAGAATAGACAATATGTAGTAGACATCATTATTATCTATTTCTCGTTAAAAGATGTTACTTTTAGAATTAATAACGGCTGTATAATGGGGTTTATCGGTACCAATGGCTCTGGGAAAACCACTACAATTAAAGCAATCCTTAGTCTAATTTTAAAAAATTCTGGAAAAATTAATTTTTTAGGAAACGATATGGATAAGCATGAAAGAAAGTCCAAAAACAAAATTGGTATTGTGCTAGATGAGGGATATTTTTATGATGGATTAACATTAAAAGAAATGAAAAATGTCATTGCTCCTTCTTATACTGATTGGAATGAACCCGTTTTTCAAGATTACATTATACAGTTTAATTTAAATCTAAAACAAAAAATTTCTAACTTATCCAAAGGGACGCGAATGAAATTTGCAGTTGCTTTGGCTCTATCCTACCACGCAGATCTATTACTAATGGATGAGCCAACAAGTGGCTAGGATCCATTAATACGAAGTGAATTAATGGATATTCTCCTTAATTTTATGAAAGAACTGGGAAATAGCTATGCTAATTAACTTAGTAATAAAAGACTTTATGTTAGTCAAAAAATATTTTCTAATTTTACTCGTTTTTGCTGCTATTGCTCCTATTTATCTTTCTACACAATTACAATTAAATGATGGCGGCCTTGTTAACTTTCTTTTAACAGTGATTTTGATGGAATATATTCTGTTCGGAACAGTATCCAAATATGAGGATCAGTACAAGGGAGCTGCTTTACTTTGTGCAACTCCATATACACGAAGCGCATTTGTAAAAGCGAAGTATCTTTTTCTTTTTGTAATTTTTATCTGTGCATTCATTATCCGTGTATATCAGTAATCGCACCATCAGGTATAGAAAACCTAAGTGCTAGTGCTCTTGGAATAACGTTTCTAACTCTAAGTATTTTATTTGGGATACTCCTTCCTGTTCAATTTAAATTTGGTTATGATAAAACAAAAGTCATATCACTTTTAACTACCTTTTTAATACCTTTTGTTGCTCCTACTCTTATACGAGGTCTACAACCAAGTCAAATTGATTTTAAAATTATCTTTCCATTCTCACCAACTGTCCTAACATGGATGCCTTGTTTTAGCTCAATTGTTATTGGTCTTATATCAATGCTACTATCTCAAAAAATATATGCAAAGAAAGATTTATAATTTAAATTTTCTCCGTGATTAACTTATTTTATACCCTAAAAACCTTTTATATCAAAGTAAGCAAAATTTTAAAGTTCACTAGATTGGAACATTTATTTGAATGTTAATATGCTAAAATAGTTAATGTACTGTTAATCTTTCAGCGAATGTATAATGGCCTTTGTTACGATTTAATGTATAGTTGTAAAATAAAAAACCACTTCCTTAAGTAGTGGTTTTTTATTTTACAGTTAATACTTTATAAACGACAAGTTTCAAAGTAATTAAAATGAAACTTACTAAAAGAATAAAGCTATATTTACTTGCTGATTTTATATAAATTAAAATGATTATCTACTATCTAATTGTTCCTTATACTCTTTTAATGCTGCTTTCCAATGTCTTAATGGTTTTAATCCGTTCAGGATAATACAATCTTTGCTTAACACTGAATATTTAGGTCTATTGGCTGTTTGCGGGAATTCTTTAGTCGTTAAAGGAATTATATTGATATCTGTATTGAAGTCTTTAAAAAATTCAACTGCAAACTCATACCACGAACATACTCCTTCATTTGTCGCATGATATAGTCCAAATTGATCTGTCTCTACTAACTCCTCAATAAAGTTTGCTAAATCTATTGCATAGGTAGGTGAGCCAAATTGGTCTGATACTACACGTACTTCACCATATAGACTTGCTATTTTTCCTATTTTAGCAATAAAGTGACCATCGCCCTTTCCAAATATCCAGGACGTTCTAATAATAAAATGTTTCTTGGTGTATTTTTTTACGAAATGTTCTCCAGCCAATTTCGTTTCTCCATATATATTTAATGGATTAGGAAGATCTTCAAGATTATATGGTGTATACTTTTCGCCATCAAATACATAATCCGTACTAATATATACAAATTTACATTTTATTCTCCCTGCAGCTTGAGTGATATACTTGGTACCTAATACATTTACTTCATATGCCAACCCTTTGTCTTTCTCTGCCCCATCTACATTTGTAAATGCTGCACAGTGTACAATTACATCCGGCTTTACTCTATCAATGTAAGAGCAGACCTTTATTTTATTTGCAATATCTAACTTGGTTCGATTCACACCATATAGTTCGTGATGTGTTCTGCTGAGTACTTGCATTAAAGTTTGTCCTAGTTGTCCATCTACTCCCGTTATCAGTATCTTCACTTTAAAATACCTCATTTAATTTATGTAATTTTTAGCTAGTAGCAGTTTATGTATGTCGAACAATTAAGATGGCTTCCTGCCATCTCTTGTCCGAAGCCCATTCATCTCCCACCTACTCACTTCGCGTTCCTTGAGGAAGGAGCCTTCTTGCCTAAAATTATAAAATTCATTCCCACCACGTACGGTTATCGATATACCACTTAATTGTTTGAGTGAGTCCATGATCAAATAGATAGTGTGGTTTCCAACCTAATTCTTCTTTCAACTTAGTAGCATCCATGGCGTAACGTCGATCATGTCCTAAGCGATCTGGGATAAATGTAATTTGCGATTGATCTTTATTTAGGAATTTGATTATTTTTTGTACAATATCTAGATTTGTATATTCATTATCTCCTCCGATATTATAAATGTGCCCATCTACTCCACCATGAAGAACTAAATCAATAGCTACACAGTGATCCTCTACATGAAGCCAATCTCTTATATGTAATCCATCACCGTATAGAGGAATATCTTTATTATTTAACGCATGAGTTATTGTTAATGGTATTAATTTTTCCGTGAACTGATAGGGACCATAATTATTGGAACAACGAGTTATATTCATAGGTAAACCGAATGTCTCATGATACGCTCGTACCATTAAGTCCGCACTAGCTTTACTTGCACTATAAGGACTATTAGGAGCTATTATTGAATGCTCTGTAAACGCACCTGTTTGAGATAATGTTCCATATACTTCATCTGTAGAAATTTGTACAAACTTTTTCACTTTTGTTTTATATGCTGATTGTAATAAGGCTTGTGTACCTAATATGTTAGTTTGAACAAAGATATGGGGACTTTTAATACTTCTATCAACGTGAGATTCTGCTGCAAAATTTAATACATAATCAAATTTCTCTTTTTTAAATAACTTATCTATGAATATTTCATTTGAAATATCCCCTTTGATAAATTTATATTTCTGATTTGATGATATTCCCTTGAGATTAGATAAATTTCCTGCATATGTTAATAAATCTACATTTACAATTTGGTATTGAGGATATTTCTTTAAAATGTAACGAATAAAATTACTACCAATAAAACCTGCCCCACCCGTTATTAATAATTTCAATTAAAATCATCTCCATAAACAAAGTTGATATTAGTATCTTTTAATCTAGGCAGTTTTCTATCTTTTTCTGATAAAATTGGTTGATTAGTTGGCCAAAATATTCCTATCGTTTCATCATTCCATAGAATTCCCTCTTCATGGTTAGGGGAATAATACTCATCTACTTTATACTGGACGATAGTATTAGGTTCTATTGTACAAAAACCATGTGCAAACCCTTTAGGAACGGTAAGTAGGCGGTTATTATACTCACTTAAAATTGTTCCGAACCATTGCCCGTACGTGGGGGATCCCTTTCGAATATCTACCACTACATCGTAAATAGAACCAGAAATGCAGCTCACTACCTTCATTTGGGCTTTAGGATTCAACTGATAATGCAGCCCACGTATCGTGCCTGTGTGAAAAGATAATGATTGATTATCTTGTACAAATTCTCCCTGTAAATCTAAAAGTTCAAATTTTTTCTTATTATATGTTTCTATGAAGTAACCACGTTTGTCACTGCATTTATCAAGCTCTATAATGAAAACACCATCTAATGCTGTATGAATTTTACGCATTCTTCTCTCTCCATTCATTTAAATGCTATTGATGGGCAACCCTTAATAAATATCGGCTGTATTGATTTTCCTTTACCGAATTTGCTATTTTTAATAGTTGTTGCTTGGTTATATATTTCTTTTTAAATGCAATTTCTTCTAAACAGGCTACTTTTAAACTCTGTCTTTTCTCAATCGTTTCTATGAATTGTGCTGCTTCTAATAATGATTCGTGTGTGCCTGTATCCAGCCATGCATAGCCTCTTCCCAATAATTCAACTTCTAATTCTCCCATCTTAAGATATTCTTTGTTTATATCTGTTATCTCTAATTCTCCACGACTTGACGGTTTTATGGTTTTTGCTATTTCTATCACACGTTTATCATAAAAATACAGACCAGTTACTGCATAGTTTGATTTTGGTTCCTTTGGCTTTTCCATGATATTAATTACATGCTTTTTAGAATCAAACTCCACTACTCCAAAACGCTCTGGATCATTGACATAATAACCAAAAACTGTAGCTCCCCTTTTCTTCTTAACAGCCTTTTCTAGTAATTCTGTTAGTCCATGACCATAAAAGATATTATCGCCAAGAATTAAAGCTACATTATCATTTCCAATAAACTCCTCAGCGATTATAAATGCTTGTGCTATACCTTCTGGATAAGGCTGAACAGCATATGAAAGAGTAATTCCATATTTTGAACCATCACCTAACACTTGCTCAAATTTATTAATATCTTGTGGTGTTGAAATAATTAGTATCTCTCTTATCCCCGCCAACATTAGTACTGATAAAGGATAATAAATCATAGGTTTATCGTAGATAGGTAATAATTGCTTTGATACAATTTGGTTAAGGGGGTACAATCTAGTACCGCTCCCACCTGCAAGAATGATACCTTTCATGGCATTGTGCTCCTTCATAGTTTTTCTGATATGCTCAATTCAGAGCCTAAGCTTTAAAAACTATATAGCTTATTATGCAGGGGGCCATTACTTACTTAATAAAAGTGGCCTCCTGCATAAATAATTAATTTAAATATTTTCCTATTACAATAGAATTATAATTGCCACCGTAAGAATATGTACTAATTAAGGCATTGCTTACCGGTGTCTTACGAGCGTTTTCTGTGACAAGATCGATTCTTCCTCTATGACTCTTTACATTTTGCGTAGCTGGTATTTCACCGTTAAATGCACATATTACACTAATAAGAGAAAGAAGGCCTGCAGTTGCATGGGTTTCCCCAAAGATAGATTTTGTAGCACTAACAGGAGCCTCGATACCAAATATACGTTCTATAACTCTCTCTTCAATACGGTCAAAATATGTATGACCATTGGCGGCTGCACAAATATATTCTATCTCTTTTGGAGAAATCATTGCCTCTTTCATTGCTAAACGCATAGATTCCTCCCATGCCTTTCCTAGATGATTTAAGTCCCCTATTTTACTGTCATCAGAGGTTAATCCAAACCCTTTTATTTCAGCTAAAATATTACTATTTCTTTTTAACGCTGCCTCCTCACTTTCTACAATAAAGGCAACGCTCCCTTCACCAAGTATGGTACCGCTACTATTACAATCAAAAGGCCTTATATCCTCAGTTGTTAAGTATCTTTTTATTTTTGAGTGTCCCTCTATTATTGGATTATTTACTTCATCTGCCGTTACCACAATGAATGTGTCATAATCACTAGATTGGATCATGGCATAGGCATAGTATAGTGCACTAATACCAGAAACCCCACCACATGAAATAGTTGAAGTAGGCCCTTTTATTTTAAAGTTTATTGAAATATGTCCAGCTGCTGCGTTCATAACTGTGTTTGGAAATAATTTAGCATTGGCAGCCTTAACACCCTCCTGGATAATAATCCGGTTAAATGATTCTACCGTTGCTACTGGTCCTGTACCAGTAGCAAAAATAATCCCTATCTTATCCCTATTATTTTTATCTATCTTTAAGTTCCCGTTTTCTATAGCCATTTTCACTGACAATACCGCATGTTTGCTAATTGAATCCATCTTTCTTAATAAATTAGGATGTATTAGCCTTCGATAGTTTTGTTCTGGTATTTTTCCAGCTTGTATGCACCTAGGATTATCATTCCACTGTTTAATCTTTGAGGTACCACTCTTTCCCTTAAACATGCAATCTTTAATTTCCTGAAGGTTTGAAGAATTCCCAGCAAGTCCACCTACACCAGTAATTACGACTTTTTTTTCTTTA
Source organism: Bacillus sp. D48C (assembly GCF_053345735.1). Classification (NCBI taxonomy): domain Bacteria; kingdom Bacillati; phylum Bacillota; class Bacilli; order Caryophanales; family Bacillaceae; genus Bacillus; species Bacillus sp. D48C. The sequence continues at coordinate 114,504 of NZ_JBKFAQ010000010.1, read as the reverse complement.
ATTAGCGTTTCCTTTTCCTCTGATAACTCGTGGTTCTCATTGTACTTACAGAATAAAATACTTGCATTATTCCCTCCAAAAGCAAATGAATTTGATAGTACATAACTCAAATCACTTACCCTACCTATGTTAGGTACAAAATCCAGATTAAATTTTTGACTTTCAACTTCAAAGTTTATAGTTGGGGGTAAATATCCATGTTGAATAGCAAGAATACTTGTTACCGCTTCTGCCGCCCCTGCGGCTCCTAACATATGTCCTATCATTGATTTAGTTGAAGAAACTGGTGTCTTATTTTCAGTAATTAATGTACGAATTGCTTTTGGCTCTGATACATCATTGGCCGGTGTACCTGTACCATGTCCATTGATATAGCTTACTTCCTTAGCATCTATGCTGGCTTTTTTTAAAGCACCTCGCATGGATCTCAAAGCACCTTCCCCGCCCGGATCTGGTGCTGTCTGATGATATGCATCTGAAGATAAATCGTAATCTACTACTTCAGCTAGGATATTTGCCCCCCTTTTAACCGCATGATCTAATGATTCCAAAACTAGAATAGCTGCACCTTCTCCGATTACCACGCCATTACTCTTGCTATAGGGCGATGGTGGCGTTGGTGCTAATGCTTGTAAACTATTAAAACCACTCATTGACAATTTAGATAAGGGATCTACCCCACCGGTTATCATGACATCTGCTTTGTTATTTCGAATTGTATCCAGCGCAAATCCAATTGAATTTGTACCAGCGGCACATGCATTGGAAATAATCATTTTTGGCCCTTTTATTTTTAAGTCTCGAGTAATATTGTCACAGGGAGTATGGATTGGATACTTAAAGAGTAACGTTTCATCTGCTTTTTCGATTCCATCTTTGATCCACTGTTCATGAAATGCTTCTCCGCTCAACATGCCGCCTAAAGATGTGCCTAATGATATTCCAATTCGGTATGGATTAAAGTTTTCTATTTTTAATTCAGCGTTTTCTACCGCTTCCCTTGCCGCCATGACACCTAATTTTCCACATCGATCCATATCCTTTATTTCATCCTTAAAGAAGTAATCATCTACCTCAAGGTTTTCAATCTCTCCGCCATAATGGGTTACCATTTCAGCCATATCGATATTTTGGATTACTTTAATACCAGATTTCCCTAATCTAATATTATCCCAAAATTCCTTTACACTATTTCCGTTTGAACAAATAATTCCCATTCCAGTCACGACGATTCGTTGATTATTCATGTTCATATGCCATCACCTTTACAGTATTTTGATTGACCATGATTTAGGTAGAATATATGGGGAAGACTGAGTGCGCGCCTCATACAAAGCATTTTCTTTGTTTTTTATATAAAATTCAATCCCTGAAACAGCAAATGGTTCCTCTAATAAAGCAATTCCGAGTCTCCTGTTTAAGACAGGACTTTCTTTAAGTTCAATAACTTTACCAATTAATTGTTCCTCTATAAAAATTTCATCATTAACTGTAATTTTGCTCTCTATTCCTGTCGTGAATCCCACAATTCTTTTATTTACTCCAGCTTCCGATTGCTGTTCTAAGGATTCTCTCCCATAAAATTCATCTTTATAAAAATCAATAAACCATTCTAAACTAGCTTCGAAAATATTTAGTTCTTCTAAATGTTTAAATTCAAAATATGGATGTCGAATTTCTAACATTAACGTCTCTAATGTTTCCCAATCCACTCTTTTTAAGTTAATATCGTCATCTTTAAAAGAATTCATGGTTTCAACTACTATTGGTTCCAAGTATTTTTCAAACAATAATTGATAACCATACTCTGCTGTTACACCTGTTCTTGCCAATAGAATTTCCTTTCCAAATAATTGATTTAGCACAAACGATTGAAATGGTAGTGATGATATTTCGAAATCTAAAAATTTTTGAGCTAATCTCCATGCATAAGGACCTTCAAATCCAAGGAGGGAATGCGTTTGACTTATATCTATAATCTCAATACCATTTGTCTTTTGATTTTCTAACCAAGCTAGTACAGTATCCTTTTTATGCGCTGTAGTAATAACTGTAATAGAATCCTCATTTTTAAATAGATTAATTATATCGATTACATTCCCATCTTCTTGTAACAATAAGGTAAAGAGTGTAGTTTCTTCTTCCATAAACACAATATCTTTCGTAACTAAACGATCTAGGAATTCTACATGATCCTCCCCTTTTACAACAATTCTTCCTGTTTCTGATAAATCTATTACACCTATTCCGCTACGTACTGCATCATATGCTTCATTTTTCTCTTTTTGTATATTAATTTGATTACTCATGATTAAGTGCCCCCAATTCTCTCTTTATCACATCATTTATTGTCGGTAAATTACAGACATTATCTATATATAGTTTTTGCATTTTCTTTAATCTCTCAATCTTAGTTTTGCTATACAGCATATTAAATATTGTTTGACTGGTTTCCTTTAAATCAAAAATTTCACAAGTATACACACATTTAAAATAATCATTTTTTTCCATCAATGGAGCTAATTCTTTATGCCATCCATTTGGAAATACAAGAAATGGATAAAGTCCATTAGGTATTATATAATTCCATTTGTCTATAATGCCTCTTAAGGTAGGGTTAAAGCTATCTCTTTGAGCCCTTAACTCTTCATTTCCCATATGATTTACAAGACTAATCACAGGTATTTTTCCAAATACCGCTTTTCCCATTGAGCAGGATGTAATATTATCGGTGATAAATAAATCACACGATAATATTAGTTGCTCGTATTCTTCCAAATGAAGAAATGGTAGTGAAACAAATTCTATTTTCCCTCCATTTTTCATAGAAACAAATTTAGTCTCATCTGAAACCCCAATAAATTTAATACATGTATCACTCGGAAAGTCCTGAAGATATAGACTTAATAGTTCTTGTAATACAAATTCATAGCTAAACTTTGCATCATTGTACTGTTTCTTCTCCATGAGCCTCATTTTTACTAATAAGTTGGCCCATGATGATTTTGCAATCATAATTAATTTATCTTGTTCTCTACAACCAAGTTGTGCTCGTATTTTCATTTTTCTCTCTTCATCTACTTGTAAAGCTTCTTTGTACAACTTGACAGAAACAATCTTCTTATTATCTTGTTTATGACTATTCACTGGACACGTTCTAATTAACTTAAATTGAGATGGGATTTTAGGCAGTTCAATCACTGACCTTTTCTTTAAGCTATTGTAGTTTGCATTTTTAAATAGTTTATTTTCTAATAATCTGTCCTCACTACCCCAAGCTAAAGAATCAATAGAGAAGCAAGGTATGTGTAGGTTTAATAGATAATCAAGATCAATAATTGGAGACTCTAAAAATAAATTATGGTAATCAGCTAAAACAATTGCATTAGGCTGAAAAGAATTAATTATCTGTTTAATAACCTCTTTTTGTTTTAGCCCCTTTGTTAGTGATGTAACATTGGCTACAGATTTACTGGCATACCATGAGAATTTTTCGCTTGTTAAAAAATAAACTTCCCCATCTTTTTGAATTTGTTTAGCTAGACATAAGGCATTATGCAACTCACCAATGCTAAAATGACTAGGTGCAATAAACAATACTTTCATGTCTTATTCCCCTCTACTAAAATTTGCGAAAAGTATTCACTATCAAGTAAAGTTTCTCCAACTGCAATATTAAAGCGAATATCTCCATCATTAAATTCATTCTGATTACCATATATTCCGATTTGTATCCCTTTTTTGGGCCATTCGTATATAAAACATTTTGTACTATGTGATAATGCTAAAATAGATACAAATAACCCATTAGATAATTCGAGAATTACCTTATTATCTAAATAAATCTTTCTTTGTTTGCCATTTGGTATTAACGTGTTTTGCTCTCCATTCTGCCAATAATACATCTTTTTAATTTTTGTTTTTCCTTTTTTCTCCCAGAATAAGTGAAAGACACTAGTTTTTATTTTATCTTTCTGTAGGCTTTTCAATTGTATTTGTAAAACAGGTAGATCATATACAGTTGTATATTTAATTTTCCACTCATCAGATTGACAGAAAATCTGATTAATAAATTCCTTATATGTATTTTCCGTTGCTACTACTGAATGATTACTTTTATTGAGATATATTGAATTAATGCTCAAATCTTTCCTACAATCTGGAGTATAAGAGTTAGCTGTTGGTATCATTACACCGGGTAAAAAATTATAAGAACTTAATACTGAGTTTTCTTTTAAAATCTCTTTATCTTTATACATAAATTCTGTTATTTTACTACTTTGGTTTACTTTAATCTTAAAATTTAGTACATTATTTTGAATTAGATATTCTTGTTTTTTTTCGCTATATGTTAATTTATTTCTTCCTTTAAGGAAAAGATATATTTTTTTAGTTATCGCATTTCTATTTAATTCATCTTGATACGTAAGTACGGCATAATGAGCTTTTGACCAATTAACCTTTCCACTAAATTCAAAATTAAAATTGCTTATAGATTCTATGTCTTGCATAAACAATTGTTGTTCGTAAGATGTCTGAGGGAAAAACAATGTTAATTTCCCCTTTAATATGGAAGAAAATAAGTTTTTTAGACTTCCATGAATATGAAATTCCCCGTTTTCATTTATAATATGAAATTGGTCAGTCTCAATTGAGTACGTAATCTTATTAGATATGAATTTGGATGTATGACTAGTAATATCGTTATAGATTTCTTCCACTTCATCTTTGCTATCATGGGAACATAAAGTATAATAGTGCGTTTTTGTTATACATTTTTCTTTATCATTCCGTTTAAATATTACCGCTGGCATCCATCTTAATCCAAATAGGATACGCTCTATATTTCCTTTCCATATAAATCCAATATTAATATTTTGCGATTCAAACAATGTATAATTTCGCTCATACATGCTTGGATGACTAGGTAGATCAAATTGATTTACAAATTCATAGTCATGTAGTGCATATGGATACTCACCATATACCATAGGTTTAGAAACTAGCCCACTCTTTAGTGGTACCGTCATTTTCGCATCATATAACATGCACCAAGGATATATTTTTATATATTTTCCTTCCTGTGCGAAATCATTTATTTGAACTATCTTATCTGACAAAAAACAAATGCTTCTCTTTAATCTTGTGACCTCATGAATAATTTCAAAACATGAATCAGATGTTATTTCCCATGACAGCTCATTTACTTTCGGTTCTTTTACTGCATTTAAAAATGGATAATCTAGATCTGGCCATGCTTCTTTTGCCAATAATTGCTGCTTTCTAAGGTCATATATATATAAACAACCAGTACTTTTACTTATTTGTACAGTTATATACATATTTTCTAGAACTAAGTATTCTTTTGTTTCATAAACATGATTTTTCCCATGCGCATGAATCGGAATTATTGCCTTTAATTCCCCAATATTTTTATTTTGATGACTAACAGCCGAAAATGTCATATTAGTGATACCAATTTTTTTAGGATTCAATACAATAATGTGATCCTTTATTTCACCCGGCTCTATGATACAGATTTGGTGTTTTTCTAGCGGTTTGAAATCTAGTATTTTCGAGTTTTCTTGTTGAATAAGTAGTTTGTAAATTAATCTATCTAAAGAATTATTTTTTACATTAACGATACATGCAGATTCTTTTCCATTAATTAACTTAGGATAATTAGCAACATTTACTTCTAACGGATTTGCTATGGTTACTCCAAAATGAACAGATAATTCTAGTTCTTTTGCTTTTAACTTAGTAACAAGCTCTCCCTCTATTTCCTTATTTACTGTTATAACTTCTTCCCACTCGTACTTTTTATTTGGATAAAAAGTTTTCTTTAAATCAATTAAGTAATCTTTCCCTATCTTCGATGAAATACTGGCTTCAAGAGGATTCGGAAAATGGTGTTCATATACATAACAGATGTGAATCTTCTCTCCAACGATTAAATTGTTTCCTTCTAAAATATAACTAGTGAATCGTACTTGTTCTGTTTCTACCTCAGTAATCTTTTCACTTTTTATATCGACCCAACAATTCACATCTTTTGCTCCAAGATTAATAGCATATTTTACAACTTCAATTCCATTTTTTGTTATGGCGTTACTCTGAATAGAACGTAAGGATTTCAATCCCCTAACTGTTTTCCAACCTCTAGATAACCATATATCTTGGTCACTTTTTGAAATAATCGGTTTAAATGCATCTAATAGATAACTAATAACATAAGGTAAATAGCTCCTTAAATTCAAGTAGCCATCATAGTCTATATACGACCTACTTGTTTGATATAACCCCACTCTTTTATAGAGTGCCATGGCTACTTTATCTTCCGGATTCACTTCTGTATCAATATACTTAATATCTTGTTGGATAAGATTTTTAATTGCATAAGCAAATAATTTATCTGGTATATTTCCCGAACGAAATTCTGGATGGATTAAAAAGAATCCTGCCCAGGTTCCATCTGAAACTGCTGCTCTTTGACCTGACAAACTAGAAAATAATAAGGTGGCTATAATTTCATTTTCATATTCAGCAATTAAATATAACTGTATCTTCCGCTCTCGAAATAATTGCTTGATGTCTTGCTTATTTAAGGGATACCCATATTTAATAGGTCCATATTGATATTTATTATAAAAGTGAGCTAACTTTTCACTATCTGCCTCTGTACACTCACGAACTTGAACATCTATACCATGGATCATATTTCCTCAACTCTTTTAGAAACTTGAATACTACCAGTAGCAACTTTCTTTTTATCTACATAAGCCGTGATTTCTACTTGTGAGATTACCCCAAGTGATCTTCCAATTTGGACATGTAATTCTAGCTGGTCTCCTGGTACTACAGGTTTTAAAAATTTCATATTACGTACAGAAACTAAATAACCCACATATGAACTCGGATCTATTTTAGGTGAACATGCGCCATGTGCATCTATTTTTGCTAGTTCTCCTGTAACATAAACAACAGCCGTCATTTGTGCCAAAGCCTCAATAATTAACACTCCAGGCATAATTGATTCATTTGGAAAGTGCCCTTCAAAAAAGGGTTCACTTATTGTTACATTTTTAATACCAATTCCACTCTTTCCTGGCTCAAGTTGAATAACTTTATCTAAGAAAAGGAATGGCCATTTATGTGGTAAGATATTTCGGATTTGATCTGCATTTAATACCGGTCTCACTTCACATCATCCTCCCTATTTTCTTCAATAAAATCAGCAATTTTATTAATGGAACCCAGTACTGCCATATTCTCGTCATACACTGCAACTCCAAATTCCTCTTCAATTGCCAGAAATAGCTCTAATGCATCCAAGGAGTCCACTCCTAAGCCTCTTCCGAATAATGGCTGATCATCAGTAATAAAATGCGGTTCGATTTCTAAATCTAATCTCTCAGTAATAATTTCTTTAATTCTAGTAGTTAATTGTTTTCTTTTTGCAGCAATAATTTTTGTTTCTACATACGTAAACATCTGTTTTCCCCATTTCCTTGTTTAACTCAAAATTCGTCATTTAATCATCTATTGTTTAGCCATTAACTAATCCACCATCCACTGTAAAAACTTTCCCAGTGATATAACTTGCATAATTAGAGGATAAAAATGTTGTTAGATGTGCTACCTCTTTAGGTTCCCCAATTCTGCCAAGTGGCACTAGTTCTAACATCCTTTTTAATGTTTGTTGATCCATTCCTTTTGTCATATCTGTTTGTATAAAACCAGGTGCAACTGCATTAACCCTAATCCCGTATGCCCCACCTTCTAATGCTAAAGTCTTGGTTAAGGAAATAACTCCACCCTTTGAGGCTGAGTAATTACATTGACCTCTTGCACCCGTTATTCCACTTGTCGACGTGATATTTACAATAGAACCTCTTTTCTGTCTCATCATTATTCTTAATGCTTGTCGGCAACAAAGAAATGTTCCTTTTAAATTCAGATCAACCACATGATCCCACTTTTCCTCACTCATCATTGCAGCAAATCCATCATTAATAACTCCTGCATTATTTACTAAAATATCTATTTTTTTTTCCTTTGAGCGTATGTGTTGAAACAATTTATGAATAGAATCTTCATTTGTAATATCTACATGCATAGGAAATGCCTTTCCACCTTTTGATTCTATAGTGTTGGCTATTTCATTTGCTAATTTTTGATTACTTTGAAATGTAAAGTAAACAGTTAAGCCCTGTTTGGCTAGGTCCATTGTTATTGATTTACCAATGCCTCGTGATCCTCCGATAACTAATGCCACTTCGTTTCCATTAAACATAGACCCGTTCCCCCTTAAATTCTTTCTCTATTGTAGTAAGGCTTCTTTTTAAATACATCGGTCTTTCTGTAGAGGATACAGATATGTTCTGCTTAAAGGAGCGACATAACTTGGTTAAAGTATTTCCGGGACCTACTTCTATAAAGTGTTTCGTACCATTATTCAATAAAGTGTAGATAGTGTCTTGCCACATAACTGGATCTACGCATTGTCTTTCTATATCTTGTAAAATATTGATTCTATCTGTAGTTGGTTTTCCTGAACAGTTTAAAACAATTGGTATTTGGGCACTTTTTAACGAAAATAAATTTAAATACTCCTTAAACTCAAGAACCATTTCTTCCATTAAACGCGAATGAAATGCATGACTAGTTGAGAGTATTTTAGTTTTTATACCGTTTTTTTGATCTAATACCTTTTGAAACCTAAGAATGCTCTTACTCTCTCCAGAAAAAATAACCTGTGTAGGGGAATTATAGGCAGCAATATCAATTTCATATTGTTTAGATTCCTCTATAACTTCAAATAATGTTTGATAAGTATTCGACACAACCCCTAACATGCATCCCTCTATCTTTACATTACTCATCAGTTGACCACGCTTTCGTACAATGGATAAAGCATCCGAAAATTGTAAAGATCCTGCTTCTACCAGTGCAGAGAATTGTCCTAAGCTATGACCCGCCACTTTAGATGGCCTTATACCGTACAAATGTAAAATTCGTGATATCCCTGTGCTTACCGTAAGAATAGCTGGTTGTGTAACACTGGTTTCTATTAATTTTTCACTTGGCCCATATAAACATAGTTGCTTTAAATCAAATCCTAGCGTATCATTTGCTTCCTCAAATAATGGGACAAATATGTTTGGGTATTTATCTAAATACCCTTTACACATCCCTACGGATTGAGACCCTTGTCCTGGAAAAATAAATGTAATCATTTGACACCCCCGCTATTTTCAAATTGAAGCTTTTCTAAAATTTCTTCTGGTAATCTACTGATTAATTGATCATTCGACCGTGTTAAAACGTGTTTTGAAAATCCCTCCGCTAACAAAACTCGGCATCTCTTGCGGAATAATTTATAAACAAATTCTATATAAACCTTACTTTCATTCTTAAGATAGGTTTCTACAATTAATTCGTCTTGAAAACGAGCTGATTTTTTGTAGGTACATCTTATATCAATAATTGGAAAATACAATTTTTCCTGTTTTAAATACTGGTTTATACCAGTCTTATCTAGCATTTGAAACCTACCCAGCTCAAACCAATGAAAATAATGAGAATGGTGAGCAATTCCCATAGGATCGCATTCCCCAAAACGTACATTCACCTCATTTTTTACTAAGTACACTTATTTCACCTACTTTTCATAAGAGCGTCGAAATTTTTGTATGGAGATTGTTAAAAATAAAATTCCCATACCAATTAATGCAGCCGATGGAATAAGAACAGAGGAGAATTCTTTGTTATATACTAATAAATCGTTAAAGCCTCCCATTGCCCAAGCTGTGATCGTAATATGCGCTAGGTTTTGCATCCATTCAGGCTCTATATAAAGTGGCCACCAAGATCCACCTAAAGCAGACATAGTTAACACGATTAAAATTGAAATACCATTTGCTTGGGATCTTGTTTGACATATAGAGGCTAATAAAATTGCTAGGCTTGAAGCTGCAAATGCAGTACATATCACTAGCAATATAATTCCTAATACACTTTTCCCTAGCCACATTCCAAATACAAAATGTCCTACGCTAAAAAGGACTGTACATTGAACAATAGCTGTTATAAAACATGAGAGCATCTTTCCAAAAATGATTGATAATGTATTAATAGGTAAAGTAAGAATTTTTCTTAACGTTCCATTCTCTCTCTCTTCTACTAATGCACCTGCAGCTGCAGCAGTACCTAAAAGTACAAACATTACGGCATATCCCGGTACATTAGATTCAAATGGAGTAGGTTTATGTTCATTATCTGATGCTAATTCTTTAAACTCTACTTTCACATTTACTTCCATTTGGGCAGAGGCTTGTTTTACAATCTCTTTAGTCATATCTCTTTGTATTTCTGACACAATTTGAGTTACAGCATTTGAAACAACACTTGGAATAATGCGATCAACTTCATCTTCTATGATGATGACTTTGGCCTCTGTCCCTGAATATACATTTTGTGTGAAATCCTTAGGGATGACGATTGCCGCTTTTTTAGTTTGAACTTCCTTTATTACCTGTTCTTCTGTATATGCTTTCTTTTTACCATTTAGTTCATAAGTTTCTTCTATCTCAAGGGCAGGGATTTTTTTCAATTCCTCAATAACCCTTTTAGAAAGTTCTCCATTATCATTTACTACTATAGGAATCTTGAATTTTTCTGTCTTACTATCAAATACATTTGATAATGCAAAACTAGCAACTGCAATAACTATAATAGGTGTAATAAATAAATAGATTAGACCAGGGATATCCTTTAAAAGAATAAGTAGATCCTTCTTAGCTATATACCAAGCTTTCATTTTTACCATCTCCTTTCATTTAAGACCTTAAATTTTTCCCAGTTAAATGTAAAAATACATTTTCTAAATTAGAATTTTTAACATTAAATAATTCGATTTTCAAATTATACTTTTGAATTAATTTCATAACTTCTCTTGTAACATTAAAGCTATCTACGCATTGAATAATGACTTTTTTATCTACCAAAGTGCAGGATTTCACATCAGCAATCATTTTTGTTTTATGTATAAATTCTTCTGGAATATTTGATATTACAACCTCTAAATAATTTTCCCCATACTTTGTTATTAAATTTTTTGGGGTATCAATATCTAATATTTCACCCTTATCATAAATTGCTACACGATGGCATAACATTTCTGCTTCTTCCATATGATGCGTTGTATATATGACAGTGATTCCTAGTTCTTCTACGAGATGGCGAATACAATTAAAAATATGGTTTCTTGATTGTGGATCAATTCCCACTGTTGGTTCGTCTAAGAAAATAACTTTTGGCTTATTTAACAAACCGATTACTAAATTAATTCTTCTTTTCATACCACCTGAAAATGTATCAATTCTCTTATGTGCCCAATCCTCAAGCTGTGCGAATTGCAAAGCTTCTTTTATGCGTCTTTTTTTCCTATTTCCCTTTAATCCATATAAATCGGCATAAAAAGATAAGTTATCATATGCAGTTAAAGTCGGGTATAGCGCTAAATCTTGAGGTACTACACTTACATTTTTTTTAATCTTATTCCGTTCAGTATACAAATCGTAGTTACATACTGTGCCATACCCTTCATCTGGCAGAGTAAGAGTAGATAGAATCGATATAAGTGTTGTCTTCCCAGCTCCATTTGGTCCTAGTAATCCTATAATTTCACCTTTACGGATATCAATGCTTAAATTCTTAATAACTGTATAATCTCCATATGATTTCTTAATGTTTCTAATGGAAATCATAGTATTTATATCAGTCATAATGTTTCCCCCTTCTTCTTGCTGTTACAATTTATTAGAAGTGACTCTTCTTTATCTCCATTAAAGCTTCAAGATATTTATATCCATACTTTTCATCAGGTTCTAGATATGTGCCTTCTGCCCACTCATTCCAAGCATTAATAAATAAAAAATCAGTGTCCTTACTATGTTGTAAAAGATACTTCTTAAACTTATCGGGCTTAGCCCCCTTCATAATTAAAGCGCTTTCTTTTTTCCTTGGAGAGTTATCCCAATCTACAAAAGCCCCTTTATATATGTTTTCACGTTCTTTAATTTGACGATTTAATATTCTTTTCCACACAAAATCATAACTTAAGTGAAAATCCTTTTTTTCTTGGTGTAGTGAATTTGTATTACCTATTAGTTTTTTTAAAGTGTACATAGGTTCAAACTCTATAGCAGCATCAAAAGGAAAATCTGATTTATCTTCAAAAATTGTTAACATTTCTACAAAGTGTATCCCTAGCAAGCCTTCAGATTGAGCCCATTCATTCCATAGACCCAACATTTTATTTAGGTTTGGTATAGAAGCTGGTCGGTAAATTACAAATATCGGTTTATCATTAATATTTAAATAGTTCTTGTTTTTAAAGAATGGCAAGAGATAATTAAAATGTTCTTTCCAATCAGACTCATCCCCATATTCTTGTCGCATTAATACTTCTTGGTCTTTCCCATCCCAAGATCTTGTCCAAGATTCATTTGCCCAACATAAGCAATATGGGAAATCAATTTCTTTACATTGATTTCTTAGTTCTAGTGGTTTTTCTAGTAATTTTTTCCCTTTGAACCAATAGTGATAATAGCAAAAACCATCTAAACCATACTGTTTTGCTAAGTTTATCTGCCACTTATGAACATCTAAATTTAACAAGTTGTAATAATAATCCCGTAATGGAGCCCTAGGCTGATAGTGTCCCAGAAAACGTGGTTTTGCTTTTTTTACATTGGTCCATTCTGTAAAACCCTTCCCCCACCATAAATCGTTTTCAGGTATTTCATGAAATTGTGGTAAGTAAAAAGCAATGGTCTTCATTAGTAAGGACTTCCCCCTTCCCCATATGCAGTTACATACTTATTAATTAAAAACAATTACACAATATAAAACTCCATCTTTTAACATGTAACTATTTAATCTGATGTTAAATCTTGTCACAAAATAAGGCAAAAAGACCCTAATTATTGTAATTTTCACACACAAAAAACAATATTTTTAGTTTTTTAAAGAAAATTATACAAAAAAACACTTTAAATCCATTAAATTAATGTATAGTTTTATATGATAGGAGGGGTAAAATATGTCGTATTTTGGCGAAAAATTCACAAATTTATTGATAAATTTAGATGTGGCTAGCCTAATCGGAAAAATAAAACAATACCAAGGAAGATTGGAGGTCTATGAAAAGGAGTTTCCATGTACATTAGAAAAGTTGCAAAAATCTACTCAGCTTCAACATACCAAAGACTTTGTTGCAATGTATAAAAACTTAAAAATAACAAATAAAAGGTTAAAAGAATTAATTACATATGATTTGTCGCCAAAAACAATGATTGAAGATGAAATATCTTGTTACGTAGATGCGCTATCACTCATTCATAATAATTATGAAAAGCTTACTATTGATCCAAACACAATCTTAGAAATACATTTTCAACTTTTTAAATATGCTACTTCGGATAGTGGAACATGGAGAAAACAGGACATCTTACTTGAAGAACATGAGCAACTAAATTTCTCATTTTATTGCTATCGTCCTTTAACGATTAAAGAAATCCCAGAAGCAGTAAAAAATTTATGTGAAGAATACAATTCTTTATTAAATCAAAAAGAGATTGATCCACTACTTTTAATTTGTAATTTTGTACTTAATTTTATATGTATTTTTCCTTTTGAATCTGGAAATGGAAGAATGGTACGTCTACTTATATCTTTATTACTATTACAAAGTAAACATTCACTAGTGAAATATATTTCACTAGATAAAATAATAAAAAAATACGAGAGAGATTATTATGATGCCTTATATAAATCTTCAGCAAATTGGCATTTTCAAGAACACAATGTATCCTTTATATTAAAATGTCTATTACATATTATCCTAGAAGCATATAAAGAACTAGACGTACATATTACAAGTTACCAACTAAAAGGGAACAAAACCTATAAAATTAAAGAGTATATATTAAAACAAGAACTACCTTTTACAAAAGAAGCAATACGAATGGTATTTTCAGATGTTTCACCAAGTACAATCAATAAAGCATTTGCTTGTTTACAAGAAGAAAAATTAATTAAACTAATATCAAAAGGCCGTAATGCAGTTTGGATTAAAACAAAAATATAAATAATATTAAAAAATATAGGGTAATTTTCTAACAATAATGATTAAAACATACATATAAATTTATTTCACATACACAATAGAAATTTTTACATAATACATAAAGAGAGAACTTGTCGCTACATTATTCATACAACTATTTTTTTATTTTTATTTCTCTATACTTCCCAAAGTCTGATAACAGACTTTATAGGAAGTATTAAACATATACAAACTAGACATTCAGATTTTATATCCCCACTATTATTTTAGTAATAGGAACGTTTAGCATTTATACCGTTTCACTTAAAGCTTTTTAATAAAAGTAATAGAGAAAATTCCTAGATTCAGCTTTAATTCATTAAAAGATTTGATTTCACTTAAGTAAGTGCTGATTAATCTTGTCTCTAATAGCAACGGCTATAAATTCTTCAATAGAGCTATTTGTTTCATTTGTAATTTCTTTCATATATTTGTATTCCTTACTTGTAAGTACGACTGACTTCGTTACTGTGTTACTATCCAAATATACACTATGATTCATTCTTGGAACCATTTTTCCTTCTATTATATAAGGCGTTAACTCTTCAATCCATTCCATATGAATTCCTGGTGGTAATGTAATTAATGATTGACGGATCTCAAAATACCAAAACGACTCTTCTTCTGAAATTTTTATATTTCTTGGTGATACGTACTGTAATATATTATCGATTAAGTGGAAAATGTTGTTTCGTAATTGCTCAGATTTTGGAAAACGAAATTTAACAAACCTTTGATGATGGCTTCTAGGCTTATCCGATAACATATAAGCAGACTTATACCCTTCTTCTAATGCCTCACTAAGTATCATATTAGTCCCAAATTCATCAAGGAGTTGAATATCACCACGTTTTGGAATAGAAATAACACGTGCCAATGTATTGCCCTTTATAAACTTTTGTAATAATACTACATTATGTTTCTGCGAAAATGTATATACTTGAACTTGTTCTACTTGCTGAACAAGTTCAAGTATATCCTCTTCCTTCACAAATTTCGTTTGTCGATTACGATGATCTATTAAAGAATAAACTAACTTTCCTTCTTCTATCCATTTTTCAAACTGATTCATACTAACATCGTACTCTTTACTTGCTTGGTATAAAGTAATACCCTCAATTTTACGTTCTTCTTTTACTTTCTCTACTTCTTCTCTACTAAATAAAAAACTACCATCTAAACGCCATGTATCCTTATTAATTGGTGTTAGCTTTCCTTGCTTCATTAAATTATTAAAAATAAAGTGACTAATATCTAAATAATCTTTCACTTCATTTGTAGTCATAGTCATTTCATATACGCTAATCATTCTAATTCCTCCTCACACTTTGTGGTTAACATAATAATATTATGTTAATTAAATTTATAGTATTTACATTTTAAATAAATTATAACATATCACGATAAATATATTAGATTGCAAAACGTAATAATATTTAATTTAATTTCCTTTTAAAATTCAATTTTATTGACAATTAAACTATATAAATAAAATAGAATTTTTTAAATTAAATAATAACCATAGAAAATGGGAGATTTTCTATGGTTATTATTTAATTATTACTTCATAAAATTTAATTTTAATATGTAATTTAATTTATAATTGATTACGTTATAATATTTAATATAAAAGGAATTTATAAGGGGTTGAATTACATTGAAATTTGAATTAGATATTATTCATAGTGAGACTTCTTTAAATAACATAGAGAAACAAAAACAAAATTTTACAAATCTAATTGCATTATGGAACCCTGATTATATAAATGAAGCGGAATTAAAAAAGGAAAATAACGAAAGAGAAGATTCATATACATATGAAGGATTTTCAGATGAAGAAATACTGTACTACTACTTGAATCGACAAACACATTTTGACCAAGGAAAAAGAATCAAGGATGCATCAAGAATCCTATATGCACGTGATTTAAGTCAGTTTTATTTCTTTATTAAACAAAGTGAGGAATTTCTACAGAAAGATGTAAAGAATTATAAATTTGGTCAAGTATGGAGAAACCTTAGAAAACGGCATATCCGTAATTATCAAAAATGGTTATCTCAAGAGGCAATCTCCTATCAGTCAAAAGATAAATACAAACCATCTACAATTAGTAGAAAGCTTGGTGTTATTCGTTCATATTTGAAATGGCTATATGAAATCCAATATATTCAGGATCCTCTACATGTTGAAATACTAAGTACAACTGTACATAAACAACATAAACCTAAACGTGAATTATCATATGAGGAAGTAAAACAGTTACTTCATTACTACAAGGATAATGAAATCAATTACGCTTTATTGTCAGTTCTAGCTACTACAGGGTTACGTGTTGCAGAAGTAGCACATGCAAAATGGGAAGATCTTGAGTATGATGCTATAAGAGGTCGATACTATTTAAAGGTTGATACAAAGGGGGATAATGAACGGATCGTTTCTATTAATAAGGAGATTTTTAATCGGATTGTAGCATTCCGAATTCGGCGAAGATTACCTATAGACATTGGGAATAGAAATGGTGGAAGAGTATTTCAAACTAAAAACCATACTCCTTATAGAGAGAATTATTTGTCACAATATATTTCTAAAATCATTAAGGATACCCAGCTATCCTTTACAGTAAATATTGGAATTACTCCCCACTTCTTTAGACATTTTTATGTGCAGTACTTGTATGATTACAAGAGATTACCACCTCATGTTATTGCAGCTGCAGTAGGTCATAAAAATGATAGAACTACAAAAGAAAATTACCTAAATCAGCGATTGACGAAAGATAATGATGCCGGTAATTTAATTTTAGAAGATGAATTTTAAATTGTTCCTCTATAATTTAATATTAAATAAGTTAAATATTATTATTTGTAGTTATGTATTTTTTATACAATTAAAACCGATTTACCGTCTGTTTATTTTTTCTTTTTCTCATAATCCATTCATTAGTTCTTCGCCAAGGTTTCCTATAAATATGTAATATTTTGAGAAACCTCAGCAGGCACTATTATAAAATACTTAGAAAAAATCGCATTCTAACTTATCATATGTTAGAATGCAATTTTATTTAGAAGCGGTAATTTATTAGTTGTAAATAATATATAATCCAATTTTTTTGTTCTAATAAAGATAGTTTCCGAATGCTTGAACTTATTACCGATTTCCACTGCTTTGTTAGTATTTTTACACGTATTATTATTATTAATCTCAATTATATCTTCTAATGAAATACTTATCGTCGCACTTTGCCATATAATGGTTATTTCTTCTATTGATTTTATAATTTCTATCTCTTTCATATTTCTAGTAACTCCCTAATCTACTTGTATTTATCTATATAATAAATTATATATTTAGAATAGTAACCAGCCAATTTCATATATATTCACTCAGCCATTGTGTAAATAGGTAATTCGAATACAAAGATTCTTAAGCCCATTTACAATCTAGGTGTATATTGCAAACTTTTTTGAGATGAATTTTTGGATAATCTAAATCATGATGTTGTTATTCATAATATTAAATTATACGAAAATATACATAAAGTTAGCCGCCTTAATTACGGACAACATATGACTTATTTTAAATATACCTATAGTGACCAAGACCGCTAGAGTAATAGAAATCAATGGAGCAGACGGCAAGATTCTTACATAAGACAAAGAAATTTTCCCTCTACCCAATTATAAGGAGCATGATTACTCCTTTGAACCTTTCCAAAAACAAGCTGTAATTACCAAACGAGGGTATTTATCTTTTTTATTTAAAAACTGCAGCTATTTAATTCCATTACTTATAATCTAATAAATTTATTTTACAAAGAGCTAGGTGTCAAAAATATGCGATTAAGTATTTCATCTGATACTTTTAAATTAGAAATTAAACCTTTCGTATTACAAGTTAATCCATTACAGTTTCAAGAAGAGATTAAATACTTACATTCTCATATGAAATCAGGTAAACTCCTTCCACATGTAGAAGGAGTTTACTTTAAAAGTAATGTAGAGCCATTAACTTTTCATGCAGATCATGAATTCAAGCAAAAAGTAGTGCAAATGGCAGCGAATGCTGGTATGGGGCAGGAAGAATTCCTATTGCAAGCTGTAAAATCTTATATAAGAGATTTAGAACGGTTCTAGTGCAAATAAAGGATACATTCTAAAAAACGATGAGGATTCCTACCAGAATCTTTCTTTACGCTGATAATCCAAATAATTGATGAATGAATTGTTTTTGATTTTGAACAGACTGATCCCGTAAATCATTCTGTTCTTTTTTTATCATATGCATGGCTTTTACTCCTGCAAGAATAAATGTAGCTGTGCAAAAAGATTTAAGTTCTAACATGGAGTGTATACGTTTTTTAATGAAACGATGGTCTTGCTCTACGATGTTATTTAGATATTTTATCTGTCTGATTTGAATGCCTAATGGCATTTTTTTCTCTTTCTTCAACCCGCTGATAGCAATGGGATAGGCGGGATTTTTATCAACTGTGATTGCACGAGGTTTTGAAACATGAAAAGACCGCAAAGCCTTCTTGACGAATCACTTTGCAGCCTTATGGTTTCTAGATTTACTGATTATACCGTCTTATTAAACTGGATAAACTTCAATTTTTGTTGGATATGAAAACCGACGTTCTAATTCTCTTTTAATCTTATTAACAGCAAAAACTTCTGACGAAGCATGAACTCTAGCTACTTTTTTTATAGCAATATTACCAGTAACTAAAATATACCTTACTGAATACGATGAAATCATATATTCACCCTTTCAAAGTAACATGTTGTTATAAGATATGCCCCATACCTTAATCCTATGAAAGAAATATTAATTATTATATTCTTTAAAATACGCTTTTCTTATAAAACTATTGCTAACTTTTTCGTAAATATTATTATTCTCGGAGATACAGGAATTTTGGATACCAATTTATTTATAAGTATATAAATCATATGTTTTTTTCGTAAAAAGCTATAATCTTAGACTTCGCGAAATTAATATAATATTAATGAAAAAAGGCCTCCTTTATCGTTGAAAAGAGGCCTTTTACTGTATCATATTAAATTATTTGAGTACTAATAATAGCAAGTATTGTACTGGGATACAATTTATTTACTATACAATTAAGTATAGCATGTATATATTATAAAGAGATGTGTCAGATTTACGAATAAATATAATTCGTAAAATAGTTAGTTACTTACTAATCAAGTAACTACCCTAAAAGATTTTTCTATCTCTACAACTACTTACAAATCTAATGTTTTTAAAACTAATACTAAATGTCCAATGTCCTTATGCCTTGGAAATTCTCTTTATCTCTTTTTTCCTTCAATAATTTATAAAGCTCACTTTTTAATATATTTTTTTCACGCTCTAGTATTTGTTGATGCTTACTCAATTCATATATACGCTTAGCACTTTCTTGTATTTTTAAATAATTACTCATAACCAACCTCCCAATAGATTATATTTAAATATATAATGTTTTGGTGTAAAAAATGCGTTACATTTTTTTGTACCAAGGAAGTTTTTATCTAGTAACTATCAAATTAAAGAAATTCTTGTATTTGAAGAAAAACAAGATGCTGAAAAATATGCAGAAATTTACAAGAAGAGACTTCAATCTTCTAACGTTAAAGAGATTAGGGTGCGAACTTTTGAAATCAACAAAAAACTAATCAATCATGGTTATGTTAAATAAAAAGGCATATGGCAATCTAAAGGTGGTAGATAAATGTCGGTTGGGATAGACCAACATGTTTGATACCATATTCTTGTACAAATTGCTCTTTTAAAACTTTATACCTTCAACGTTCCTTCGCCCCAAGTTTGCCGAAGTTGCGAAAACCAAGCCTAAATTAGGAAACATGGTGAGTCTGCGTACAAGATATTTATGTTTTAACCCTAGGAACTACGGGCAGATCCTAGAATACATCGGTGTTTGCAGGAATTTCTCACTTTATTACTAAACCATATCTTGAATCCCCTATATTCTTTTTAAATGCTTGCTACTTCTTCTTGTACTTTCTTATCTTTGATAGCCAGTAAAGAAGTTAATTGTCTATTCATGAAGGAATCCCCCTATTTCTGAATTTTAGTTTTTACCTAAATACATGGTACGTGAAATTTTAATATCTCATTGTTGAATAAGTCTTTAATAATTTTTGCATCATCTATAATTTCGATATCTATAACGAAAGAACACGTCTTCCTCTATCTACTAATGTCATTAATTCATTTCTCTTTCACATACCGCTATGTCGCCTTCATTTTTGCTTATTTTTCGTTTCTTACGTCCTTCCATACCCACATCGAAAGAACGATTTCCTATTAACTTTTACCTAAATGGGGGTACCATATTATTTCGAAAAATTTTGCTTTTAAACATCATTTAGAAACGAAATAACCGATTCCCTGTACGTTAAGGAATCGGTTAATATTTTTACAGTTTAATGATCGTGATTTAGTTTCTTTCTAATCCCATAATAACACTATACCGTCCATGGACAATTTAAGGTCCTTACGGTTGAACTTATTAATATTATATTTCATCCCAGTTTTAAGCGACTTCTTCCATTGAACAGAAGCGGTAAAAGGATAAAAAGACTAATTAATGTGGTTATCATTAAAAATACTATTGCAACAAGACTTATTATTAGTGGAAGTAAGTAAACTATAATTGATATACACAAACCGTATAGAAAAATTCCTATTCCTAAAATATAACGTCTTGCACGAG
The DNA here is from genome assembly GCF_053345735.1 of Bacillus sp. D48C. Classification (NCBI taxonomy): domain Bacteria; kingdom Bacillati; phylum Bacillota; class Bacilli; order Caryophanales; family Bacillaceae; genus Bacillus; species Bacillus sp. D48C. The sequence goes on along the minus strand of NZ_JBKFAQ010000010.1, from coordinate 93,588 downwards.
CTTTATTCATTGCATAACGTTTGCTTGTCTCTTTTATTAATAATCTATAGATAGTTAACAACACAGCTGGAACAGTGAATAGGAAAAAGGTAATTAAAAATAATCTTGATCCAAATAAATAATATAATATTGAGGGGGTGAATAACCCAAATAGAAATAATAACATTTCACCAATCATGCCTTTTGTTGAAATATGTTGCGCTTCTTTAGAATCAATAGATTTGTTCATTTTATCTCGCCCATACATTTGCATTTCTTCAACTAGGTCACTCAAATCTCCTATTGAAATGACTCCCTTTTTAAAGGCATCTTCTTCCGTATAACCTTCTTTAATCATATCTGAAATTCGTTCTTTTAAATTTATAAACAACTCTACTTTCATATCAAATAGTTGTTGTGTTTCTTTTACATTCATAAATTGCTTATCGATATATACTTCTATTCTTTTATCTAATTTTTTATTTCTCATTAACACTTGTAATCACTCCTTTAATTAGACGATCTATAATCTCTTTCGCAATATTCCACTCTTTTTTACCATTTTCGTAAAAACGTACACCAGATTCTGTAATGTGGTAATATTTTCGTCTTCCTCCTTGAGTTTCATCTCCCCAATAAGAAAAGATATAGTCTTCTTTCTCTAATCGACGAAAAGCTGTATATAAAGTAGCTTCTTTTAATTCATATTGCTTGTCACTTAATTCAATAATTTTTTTGTATAATTCATATCCATAACTATCACCTTGACGAAGAACATTTAAGATAATCATATCCGTATGCCCACGGATTAAGTCTGTAGATATAATACTCATTTCATATCACCTCTTGAATTACACAATACAACAAATTACTTTGTCTGTCAAAGTAATTTGTTGTAAATAGTAGAACACCTTCGTGAAAGATTTACGCCAACAATTAGATAGAATATATATGATTATCTATGTTGCATGCTTATCAATTTAAGTTTGTAAATTCAGGAGATAAATAACACTTGTTTTAAGTACTATTTTGCACTATATATAAATATAAAAAAGCCCAATTTTTCAGCATTAAAACTGAGAAATTGGGCTTTTATCGTTACTTCTTAAAAGCGCCCTTTAATGGAATAACTATCTTATTTACTAATTGTTGTTCCTCTGCAAACGATACCAATGATGAAGATAATACCGTTAATCCTGCCTTGAATGCTACTACTTTTCTATTAAATTTAATATTCATTTTGAATTTGGTATATCTCATCACTTTAATAGATATACCTTCCTCCTTGTACTTCTTTTAGTCTAAATAATAGTGTCAATAACCATAGCCTGCCCTCAAATATAATGGATTGATTTTCCACTTAATATAATAAACCGAAATCTTTAAGTCCTACTAGATATATCAGTATATCAGTATTTCAGAATGATAACACAGCTCGATTGCAAAAATTCCAAGACTCTTACAAGTAATATCATAATCTTTAACACTGATATGGATGACTCTAAAAAAGGTGCGTGATTAGTATAGAAAAGGAAAATTCGTTTACATGGAGGCATTATCAGCCTGAATTAATCCAATTAATAGTAAGTTTGGTACCTATGGTACAATTTGAGCTTCCGTAACCTGTTGATATGCAACTTAAACAACAAAAATGAATAACATAGTAGAACAAGAGCATTGCCTAATTAAGAAGCAATGCTCTTGTTCTATGCTAGAGTTCAAATATTTTGACACATCTACAACATTCTTTCTGAAGTAGAAACCGTTTAGATAATTAAAGAGAAAAGGTGAATATACAAGACTCATCTGTTCAAAACCATCAAGCATTCATCTATTAATTATTTGAACTTGTAGCAAAAAATACAATCCCACTAAGAATTTATATACTTTATTATCTTTTATTTTTACACCAAAACCATGTTAGCCCCTATATGAACTATACACCCCTTCTCTTCATTTTATTATTTTTTTTACATATTGATTTAAGACCACGTTTAATAACATCATAGAAACTTAGAGATTGTGCCATATGATCTGAATCTATATATTTTCGTATAGCCCGAAGAACTTTCTTAGGTTCCTTAGAAGAAAAGGTGAAAATCCCATTTCTCTTCGTTTTAATTGCATAACGTGGAATCCATTTCCCCTTAAACATCACAGAGGCTATAACGTAATCTACTTCCTCCCACGGAATTTGAATAAATTTGCGCGTATCACGAGAATTATAAAATTCAAATCCTTTATCACCGACCATAATTTTTCCATAGTCTGTAAGTCCCGTAAAAGCGGTAGCATCTATTACTAAATCTACCTTTGTATTAATGGATTGAACCATCATATCCGCTCCATTTCATTTATCCTATTTATAATTTGTTGCTTCAAACAATTAAGTCAATACAAAAAGTGGCTGAAACGATAATAGACAGCCACTTTTGTATACGAACTATTATCGATTTACAGGCTACTAATCTACACTTCAACCTCAACAATTCCTAAATAATAAATCTTAAGAATTGAAAACGTCAAAAATTTAAATTATAATAGTCCGATTACGTGACCAACTACCCCTACTACGAATAATGAAAGAATAATAACAATTGGGCTAACTTTTTTCTTAAGCAACCACATACAGAAGAATGTCAGAAGCAATGCAGCCAAACCAGGAATTAATTGATCTAAGTTATCTTGCAAGGTAGTCACTTTTGTAGGTGACAGTGCCATTCCTGAGTTTACTTGTTCTAAAGATTGACGAATCCCTTCACCATTTCCAGGAAGTTTGTCCCACTCAATATACGCACCTTTATCTAACTGAACTTCAGATACAACTGGCTTAAATTTAATTGATACCCACCGTTCTACTAAGGCTGCAAGTACAAACATACCAAGGATTGATGCACCTTTTGTAATATCTTGTAATAACCCACCTGAAAGATCATCAGTAATTTTAGAACCGGCTTTATAACCAAATTCTTGTGTATACCACATAAATCCCCAACGAACCAAGTTCCAAGCTAAGAAGAAAAGGATTGGCCCAAGGATATTCCCCCCCATTGCTAATGATGCCCCTAAAGCACCTAACATTGGACGTAAAGTAAACCAGAAGACCGGATCACCGACACCGGCTAAAGGACCCATCATCCCAACTTTAACTCCTTGAATTGCCACATCATCAACTTCTGCACCATTAGCGCGTTCTTCTTCAAGTGCTAATGTAACTCCTAGAATGGGTGAAGCAATATAAGGGTGTGTATTAAAGAATTCCAAGTGACGTTTTAATGCTGCTTTTCGATCTTCTTTTGATTTATATAACTTTTTAATCGCTGGAATCATCGAGAAAGCCCAGCCACCATTCTGCATACGTTCATAGTTCCAAGAACCCTGAATAAATGTAGATCGCCATGCAACGGCTAAACGATCTCTTTTTGTTAATTGAATTTTTTCTGCCATTTGTCTTCTCCTCCTCCTGAATTAATAATCGTTTAAGATATCGTCAAGCGGGTCACCAGAGTTACCTCCACCACCATTTGAAGAACCACCCATTTTAGAAAGACTCAAATAAATAAGAGCTAAAGCCACGCCCAATGCACCAAGAGCAATAAGTGTTAATTGAGAAATTGCTGCTATTACGAAACCAATAATAAAGAATGGCCATACTTCTTTTGTTGCCATCATATTAATAACTAATGCATAACCAACAGCAACAACCATTCCCCCACCTATAGCCATTCCATCAGTTAACCATGCAGGCATTGATTCCAAGAATCCTTGAACGCTTTGTGCAGGGATAAATAAAAGTGCTCCGGCAGGAATTGCAATTCGGATACCTTGTAAACACACCGCAGCGATGTGTAACACTTCAATTTTTTTTATATTTCCTTCTTCAGCTGCCGTATCCATCATGTGTACAATAGGAACAGCAAGTGTACGAACAATCATTGTTAAGAAAAGTCCTGCTACTGCAAGTGGTACCGCTATTGCAATTGCTGATGCAACACCGCTAACACCTTGTCCGCCTAATACTAAAATAATCGCTGATGCAACTGATGCCAATGCAGCATCTGGCGCTACGGCAGCTCCAATATTTGCCCATCCAAGTGCAATCATTTGAAGTGTACCGCCAAGAACAATGCCAGCCTCTAGGTTACCTGTTACTAAACCAATTAGTGTACATGCCACTAGTGGTTGATGGAATTGAAATTCATCTAATATTCCTTCCATACCGGCTAGAAATGCAATTAGTATTACTAAAATTATTTCTATAGTAGACATTATGATCCCCCATTTCATTTACATTTGCTATGTAACTACGATAATTCAACCTTCGCTTTTTTTAGAATATCATCCATATTTGCATGAGAATCATTAGGTACTTTACGTACATCAAAATGAATGCCTATTGCTTTCATTTTCTCGAAAGCCTCTACATCTTCTCTTCCCATAGAAAGAACCTTATTAACAACAACCTTTCCAGTTGAATGGGCCATAGAACCAACATTAACTTCTTTAATATCCACACCACCCTCTATAACTCTCAGGACATCTAGTGGGTTTTCAAATAATACCAGTGCATTAGTATTACCAAAACGGGGATCTTTTTCAACTTCAATCATTTTGCTGATTGGAATAACATTGGCCTTAACCCCTGGTGGTGCCGCCTGTTCAATTAATTTTTTACGAAGATCGTCTTTAGACACTGCATCTGAAACTACGATAATACGATTTGGTTGTGTAGACTTTGTCCATGCAGTCGCTACCTGACCATGCAATAAACGAGAATCCACACGGACTAAAACGAACTTTATTTTCCCATCACCAACTACTGTACCGGGAGCAAGTCTGCCTTTTGTTTTTCCATCTTTAGCAACTACGGAATCATTATTTTCTCTGGGTTCCAGCTCTTCAGGTTTAATTCTGACCCCTTCCTTCGCTGTCTTAAGGATATTTGCTGCAATTTCTTGAGCAGATGTTATTGATAAACGAGATGCATAAGCTTCAATCACCATTGGTAAGTTCATACCAGCAACAATCGCCCAATTTTCTTTGTGTTCTTCATACAAGCCATTAGCTTGATTGAATGGAGTACCGCCCCATAGATCGACTAAAAATAATACTTCATCTTGATTATCAAAAGATGCAATTGCTGATTCCATTTTTGCTCTCAAATCGTCCGGACCTTCGTTTGGCATTAAGGTAACAGCCTTAACATTTTCTTGCTCTCCAAAAATCATTGCGCCAGATTGTAATATGCCTTCTGCAAATTGGCCATGGCTTGCTAGGATAATCCCTACCATTTCTCTACCTCCCAAATATTTCTATTTTTTCTAAATAGACGCAATCAACACAACCTTTCTTCATTCCATCAATCTTTAACTATTAAAAAACAACTTTTTCTATCCCTGAGAAAATCACCTCCTAGGCTATTTAAAGTACGCTTTTTTATGAAATTTTGTTTACTACTAAAAAAGAGTTTGTGAATCTTCAATTCATCATTTTTAAATTATTTCTTAAAACACATAATTTCTTTTGTAAAAGGTTCATAACCTTATAAAATAACCCACCAAAAGAAAACGCTTTCAAAATAAAGAAAGAACATACCGTTGAAAATCGTTGTTTCAAATACACTTACTCTAAGACTAACAAACTATAAATAGACTAAATTTTTTCAAACCCAACTAGGAGTAAAACTCCACTTGCGACTTTCCTTATCGATAAAGAAAGAATTTATCTCGAAAAAACATCATCATCAATTCAAACGAACATGACAGAAATCAATTTAAAGTTCTTTCGAATGATAAAAATACCATGTAGGTTTTTAATTACGCATATGTTACTCACCAAAAGTTCAATTGAATGACAGACTATACATATTTATCCTTTTCCCAACTAAAGAAAAGCACTGTTATTCGTATAATGAAATCGATTCCACTTACTAAAAACATTGCCATTCTTTCTGATAAGATGATTTATATCGCCTGCATACAAAATAGTAAACAAAAAAACAATACCCCCCTCTTACAAGTCAGAAGTTTGCTAAAGATAGCTATCTAGAAAACAGTTTATAGTTGGAGACAGAAATTTGATAAAAGAGTTGATTCGTCGCAAAAGAATATTTGACATTGGTATTTTTGATCTTGGTTAGATTGGATATTTGCTCAACTTTAAAGAGATTATGTATCAAATAATAATATTTGTAAAAAAACAAATGAATATAACAATATAAAAGCAGCTCATTTATCAGTTCTCAAAAGAATAAAACCACTATCATCCTCTACAACAGTTATATATTCATTATATCTATTGTGAATTATTTCACAATAGATATAAATTGAACATTTTATGAATAAAACACTCAATTTTTGATAGCATCACACATCCATCTACTTAAAATATATATTTAAACAAAGAATAGTCTGTTTTTTATATAGATTTTATTGAAAATCTCATTATATTTCTATAGGAACAGAAAAAGATTTTATTATGGAAATAGAACCTAGAATATGCCCCATTTATACACGTATCTTGGCTGAATGCCCTGTACACCTCAAATTACATTGCCTCACCATATAGCATACTTTCTGTGTATGCGAAAAAGAGCAAAATAAAAAAGCCGTGCCATAATGATGGACGACGATTCTTCACACATTCACATATGAATGAATTATATATGTTTATATTAGCTCGCTTAACATTATTCTTAATTCATACGCCTTTGGCCCTTCTTTTTCCTTACAAAAGTAATTAATAATAATATCGGTGGGATAATCAGAATATAGAAGAAATTAGCTGTTGTAGCTATATTTCTAAAGTAATTTACCTCTTCTTGACCATTTGGGAATATAGAAATCATATATACAATGGGCATTAAAAAAAACACAAAAGTTTGTTTCTTTGTCTTCTTAAATACAGATGTTAACACAATCACTATCATATCTAAATAGATTATTGTCGTCGAGAAAATGGTAATAATCCAAGTCATAAAAAAAAAGGAATCAAACCTTTCTAAAAACTCCCCAATCTCTACTTCTTTGCCTAATTCTACAACCGGGTACACCAACTCTTGAACAACAGATTGAGAAAAAACACATATACAAATTAAATATGTAATTGTGTATAACATTACTATTAATAACAACGCACTTACTACATATACTGGAGCTTTTTTAGGGTTACTGACTAAGAAACTATAGTATAAAACAACTTCAAATCCTAAGAAAGCAAAACCAGAATTTTTTAAGCCACGGATATAGCCCATTGGTGGTGTTTTTAAAATCGGAAATAGATGAGTTAAATCAATATTATTTATATTCAATACAAATGATATAATAAGTGCTACTATAACAACATATAAACCTAAAATACAAAATTTTACTAAAGCCATTCTTGATCCACATAAACCATACGAAAGAACCAACACAAAACAAAAAGCAATAATTTTAACATCTGTATTTTCCATTAAATAAAGATTTACTATTACAGAAATACTTCTTATTTCATAGGCAGCAATACAAAGGTAGATGCATATCGCTATTATTGAAAAAAGAAATGCCACAGGTCTTGAAACTAATGTACTTGTGTATTCATAAAATGACATTTTCGGAAAATAGGCAGCTAATTTTGTAGAAATCCAGCCTAGAATAACAACTATAAAACCTGAACCAAACAATATAACCCATCCATCCGCAAACAAGGTGCCACTTGCAATAGAATGGGGTAAAGAAAGTAAACCAATTCCACAAATATTACATATAACTAAAGTTGCTAGTTCTATCAGAGTAAGACTTCTATGATACAGATTAGATTGCATCTCAAGGTCACCAACTTTAAAAGAATATAAGTTAGCTTTTCCCTTTACATGACCGTTATGCATAAAATTTCTATATCTCAATATAAATAAGTGACTTATTATGTGATTGCTGACACTATATGCCTGCCCACAATATATATTTTTCTTAAGTTGATGGATGAGTGGCGTTTCCCCTGGTATTATTGTAAACAACACATAATATTAAAGACTATTTTTTCATCTTAATCAAAATTTCTCTCGTTTTACCGAAGGGGGTTAAACAGGCGAATTAGACTCTTAAATGACTTTTAGTTTTTTATTGTATAGCTTGGAAACGCCTATAAAAATAAGTAGTTTTTAATCATATATGTCCATATTCTTCTTTACCTATTAATTAATAAGTTACATTTATTAAGTCGTTTTGTATAATAATAAAAAAACCAACTAAATTAAGTTGGTTTTTTTATGCACGTTAATTAAACTAAACAAATTGAAATTACTTAGTGGTGATTAGATTGTTTGTAGTTTAGGCTATGCGGAATAGAATGAACTACAATATAAATTATAGCATATTTATTAAATAATCCTGTGACATCTTATTGAATGTTTTAAAGGTTTCTATACAATTACTCATCCTATTATTTTAAGTACATTCTTATTGTTGTAAACATATAAACTAATTTTCAATTAGCCTATGATTTTTTCAATCCACTGAATAATTATGAATAGAGATACCTTTACTTACCTCCTTAATATTTCCACCAACCCACCATTGGTTTTAATGACAGCGATTTGTTTATTACTGTATGGATCATCAATTATTGAAACTAAAAGTGATGTTTTTTTTCTTGTTCATCAAATAGAGTAGAAAAATTATTATATAGTATTTTTTTTATTTAAATACCCCTTTGCATTGTATGATTAATAATAAATTTGGTTAAATAATTAATTTCTAATTGAATTTTAATATATTAAGTGCTTAATAAATCAATTGAAAACATATAGCTCCTATGATTCCTCCTATGGTACTACCAATTAAGGGAATCCACGCGTATCCCCAATCCGAAGAGCCTTTATTACATATTGGTAAGATTTGATGTGCTAGTCTTGGCCCAAAATCTCGAGCTGGATTTAAAGCAAATCCAGTTGTTCCGCCAAGAGATAAACCTATAGATACTATTAATGCTCCAATTATTATTGGAAGTAGTCCATCTGTAACTTTATTATGACCAATAGCTAAAATTGAAAATACAAATATCGCAGTGCCAATAATTTCACTTAACAAATTGGACGGCCAGCTTTTTATTGCAGGGCTTGTAGAAAACGCAGACAATATAATTTCTTGATTTTTAGTTTCTTTCCAATGCGGAAAATACTGGAGCCAGACAAATATTGAACCTAAAAAAGCTCCACTTAACTGTGCACCAATATAGGCAGGAACTTCACTCCAAGGAAATACCCCTATACAAGCAAAAGCAATTGTAACTGCAGGATTCAAATGTGCTCCACTTATGTTATCTACTATATATATAGCAAATGTAACTGCTAATCCCCAGCCAAGAGTAATTGCAATCCATCCGGAATTTTGTGCTTTGGATTTTTTTAGTAAAGTACCTGCTACAACGCCGTTTCCTAATAAAATAAGAACTAAGGTTCCAATTAATTCCCCCATAAATGGAGACATATTTATGCCCCCCCTTTTTTTATTTCAAAAACCATTGTATAAACACAAGGGCATCATCAGCATCTTCCCCATCAAGAATTACATGTATTTCCGCTCCTCTTTTTACTGCTAAGCCGATTAATTGAAGAGTGCTTTTTGCATTAACTTTTTTATCTTTAAATATAAACTTAACCGAACACTCATAATCCCTTAAGCCATCTACAATTTCACTTGCTGATTTTGCATAAATTCCATCCTTACGAGTTACAATCAATTTTCTTTCGATTCTCATAAGATTAGCTCCTTTTATATTTTTATAATGGTTTTCGCTTCAAATACAGCCTTAAATCTTAAATATTTCTTCTCAAGTTTTGCCAATCCCTAATTCAACAACTGCTACGTAGGACCCTCTATTAATAGTGAATCTGCTATTTTGATTTAATCACTCTTAATTAGAGCGCCTCCCAAATTTAGGAATACAATTACAACTCGTTTATTATAAATAACCTCTTGAATTTATCTGACGCTTCTACCTACTTATCGTTATCTACTACTCCTGCAGAAACTTTAAAAACACTGGAACTTAATCCGGCGAGTAAAGCTTTTAAATCTCTTAACTAGTAGATAAACATGAGAAACTAAAGCAATTCCTGCATTACTCATCACAATTGCTCCCTAAGTTCATTAACAATATCTTTTTCACCTATAAGAGATAAACATAGAGTTTCAAAGATAATAAAAGATGAGACTGCTCCTGGATCTAAATGACCAATAGACCTTTCTCCTAGAAAAGAAGCACGTCCTTTTTTAGCTAATAATGGCTTAGTTTTTTCCATTTGTTCTCTTGCAAAAATAATAAGACCAATAGGTTTTATTTTTTCTCCATTTCTTTGGATATATTTCAAAACAGGATCCCAAACATCAAGCATTGTTTTATCTCCTATCTGAGTTTTTCCTCTTAGACAGATGCCATTTACAGATTCTTGAAAAGCAAGCCCCAATTCATTGATTGTAATTTTATTTTTCCCTTTCAAAACACTGCCAGCCCTCAAAAAGGCTGTTCCATATAAAGGCCCTGATGCACCTCCAACCTTTGAAATAAGTATCATTCCAATATCCTGAAATACATTTCCAATATCATCATAAGCTGTATATGATATCTTTTTTTCAACCTCTTTAAACCCTCTATTCATATTAATACCATGATCTCCATCACCTATGAATTGATCAAGTTGCGTTAGATTTTTTTTTTGATACTCAAGTTGTTTTGCAGTAAGTTGCATCCAATTGATGATATGTCTTGGTGTAATATACATGTTGGCCCTCCTATTGTACACGCCAGTTAGTCGTATTTGCTGGATCATTAAGCAAAGCAGTTAATTGTTCATCTAGTTTTAATAAAGTAATAGAAAAACCGGCCATATCAATTGCTGTCATGTATTCTCCAACATATGTTTTACAGATATCGATACCAATTTTGTTTAATATTGTGTTAATCATTTTATTTAAAACATATAATTCCATTAACGGCGTTCCCCCTAAGCCGTTTACCATTACTGCAACTTTGTCACCAATCTTCAATTGCATATCACTTAAAATATGCTCTAAAAGGAGTTCAGCCATTTTATTAGCTGCTATCATACTAATACGATGAGTTCCAGGTTCACCGTGGATACCTATACCAACCTCTACTTCATTTTCACCAATTTTATAACCAACTGTACCAGCTCCAGGTATAGTACACGTTTTTAATGCCATGCCCATACTACCTATATTAGCAATTACTTTATTTGCAACATCTTCAACTTCTTTAAGCGATGCCCCTTTCTCAGCCATTGCTCCAGCTATTTTATGTACAAATATTGTTCCAGAAATTCCTCTTCTTCTCATAGTGTGTGAACTATTGTCAATAGCAATATCATCATTAACAATGACTGTAGCAATTGGGATTCCCTGTGCTTCAGCCATTTCAGCAGCCATTTCAAAATTCATTATGTCTCCTGAGTAGTTTTTTACAATTAATAAAACCCCACTTCCAGCATCCACCTTTTGAATCGCTTTCAAAATCTGGTCTGGTGTAGGAGAAGTAAAAATTTCGCCCATTACAGCAGCATCAAGCATTCCTTTACCAACAAATCCTATATGCGCTGGTTCATGACCACTCCCGCCTCCGCTGACAATTGCCACTTTTCCTGGAAATGGACTATTAGCTCGAAGAATTATATTTGTTTCACCCATATTTTGTAGTTTATCAGAATGTGCAAACAACATTCCGTCAATCATATCCCTAACTACTTTTTCTGGATTATTAATAAATTTTTTCATGGCATCTATTCCTTTCCATTAGTCGCCGCTAGTACCCTAACATTTAATTATATAATTTTATTCCCTCCTACAATTCCCTTTTATTATAAAAACCTATAATGATTTCACTTGGACATTTAGCTTTAAGCCTCCAATTTCATCTAAAAAGATTGTTCCAATGTTTGCTTGCTCAAATTTCCCTTTCCTCATGTGAAGTGCTCCAGTGAATACTCCTTTTTCATGCTCAAATAGCTCACTTTCAATTAAATTAGGGGGATAGCCGCACAATTTACTAGAATAAACGACTTATCCTTTCTGAAAACAGCTTTATGGATACCTTTACCTATAAATTCTTTTCCTGTTTCACTCTCTCCAGTAATAAGAATCGTAGAATCTAATTCTGCCACTTCATTCGCAACAAAGAGCGTCTTCATTAAAGTGTCACTATAAATAATAATGTCTGGAAAAGAGTTGTTTAGTTTTTTATATTTCGACAATTCACATTCTAAATACTTTATTCTTTTCTTTTCAAGAGTCAATTGGTCTAATAATGATTGTGTTTCATGAATAGATTCATCGTTAAAAGTATTCCGCTCAATTTTGCTATAAGTGTAGCTATGGCTCGAGCATGTAGGCCATTTGTAGTATGAATATTACTTACAATCCTTTGTATCATAAGAACCCACTTCATAATAATAAATGCATAAAAATACATATAACTCAACCAGTGAATTTTATGTATTTTCATTTTTATTATTAAAACCCCAACTATTATATAATAAGATTATTTATACAAAACCTGATAATATAGGTTATTAATACTAATTTTCCCATTTCATCTTTCTTAAAAAATAGTATTTGATTTTTGATAATCATAACACTATCTTTTAATCCGTCATATAACAGACGAAAAATATACATAAAATATTCATAATTCTGCACTCAGAATTTTGATAACATTAGATTCAAGGCTAGATTTTCAGCTTACTTATAAAAATATCAAGGAGTGATCATCATGGAACGTATCCTAATTAGCCCGCAAAAATATATTCAGGGAAGAAATGTAATTAAAAAAATTGGAGAGTATGTAAAACCTCTAGGAACCAATTTATTAGTTATTGTAGATGAATGTGTTTGGCATCTTGTTGGTGAAAAAGTTATGGAAAGCTTTCATAAACAAAATCTAAGCTTTGAAAAAGTCGGTTTTAATGGTGAAAGTTCTGAAAATGAAATTGCAAGAATTGAGAAAATAGGAAAAGAATTTGGTGCTGATGTAATCATTGGTATTGGTGGTGGTAAATCAGTAGACACAGCAAAAGCGGTAGGAGAAATTCTTTCGGCCAAAGTTGTAAGCGTTCCCACTATTGCCTCAACAGATGCACCAACCAGTTCTCTTTCTGTTATTTACTCTGATGATGGAGTATTTGAGAAATACAAATTTTATTTAAAAAATCCGGATATTATTTTAGTAGATTCCCAAGTCATTGCACAAGCTCCATCCAGATTTTTAGCTGCTGGGATTGGAGACGGAATGGCTACATGGATTGAAGCTAGAGCAAATTTAGAATCCCGAAAACCCGCTATGGCTGGAGGACTCTCTACCCTAGCAGCTGCTAAGATTGCAGAACTCTGTTGGGATACCTTATTTCAATATGGAGAAGCTGCTCTTTTAGCAGTTAAACAAAAAACTGTTACTCCAGCAGTTGAAGCCGTAATAGAGGCAAACACCTTGCTTAGTGGCCTTGGATTTGAAAGTGTGGGGTTAGCTGCAGCTCATGCCATCCATAATGGTTTTACTGTTTTACATGATAAGACTCATGATTTGATGCATGGAGAAAAGGTTGCATTTGGCACATTAGTACAAATGGCATTGGAATCTTGGACAACTGAAGAACTATATAACTACATTGATTTCTGTATCAAGCTTGGCTTACCTACTACACTTGAAGATCTGAACCTAGGTGATGCAAGTAAAGAAGAATTGATGAAAGTGGCTGAAGCTGCCTGTCAAGATGGTGAAACTATACATAATATGCCATTTGAAATTTCACCAGAAATGGTTTTTGATGCAATTATTGCTGCTGATGCTTATGCTACTGAGTATAAATTAAAAAAATTAGTTCAAAATTACAATCCCAAAAATTAATTAAGTGTATATTACATATTATTTAATTTTGTATGTGTCCTTTTAAGAATTTAGCAAAATTACAATACTATATATTAAAAACTAAATAAGCATTAAAATTGTATATATCATGAAATAATCTGAAGACTTCATCCAACATATAAGAGCACGAAATATTTAAATGAATCATAGCATTATGTCAAAATTAATTTTGCAACTGAATTTTCACACCAAAGATAAATATAGAAATTAAAAAAACCTCTTTATGAGGTTTTTTCTAATCCTATACTTTTGATATTGAACTACCCCCACTTTCACTTCGTTTAGAAGTGAGGGATTCCTAAGTAAAGAGTTCTATCGAACTCTAATTGATTAGGCTAACCCCGCAGTCCTTGCGGTTAGAAGCCTTATCGCTTCATTCTTTAGATTGATACTTGCGTTAATATCCCTATCATGGTGTGTACGACAAGAAGGACAGTCCCATTCACGTAGGTTTAAATTTTTAACGTCTTTATTTTGATATCCACAACAAGAACATAATTGGCTGGAAGGAAATGTTTTCGATACGACAATGACTTGTTTGCCATACCATTTTGCTTTGTATTCTAACATGGATCGAAATTGCGACCAAGATACTTCACTAATTGCTTTTGCTAACTTATGATTCTTTAACATATTCGATACTTGCAAATCCTCTATACCGATAACATCGTGGCTTTTGATGATTTCAGTTGAGATTTTGTCTAAGTAATCTTTTCTAGCATTTGATATGTATTCATGAATTCTAGCTACTTTTACTCGTTGTTTATTCCAGCGAGAAGATCCTTTCATTCTTCTAGAAAGAACACGCTGTGCTTTCGCCAACTTATCTTCTAATGATCGGAAAAACTTCGGATTTTCATAGGGTGTTCCATCTGACAAAATGGCGAAATCTTTTAGTCCTACATCTATCCCAATGTAAGAATGTGTTTTCGGAAGTTCTTGTACTTCTGTTTCAACTAATAGTGACACAAAATATCTACCAGAAGGGTTTCGTCTAACAGTCGCATTTACAATACGTCCCTCTACTTCACGACTTTTGGCAAATCGAACAAGGCCTAGTTTGGGCAACTTTATTTTGTTCCCTACAACGGCAATATTTTCATTTGTTTGTTTTGTGGTATAAGATTGTACGTTATTCTTCTTGGATTTGAAACGCGGGGCACTATTTTGTTTTTTGAAAAATCGTGTATATGCATCCGCAAGGTTGCGAACAGACGACTGAATCGCAATACTATCCACTTCTTTGAGCCAAACGAACTCTTTCTTCATGGCAGGAAGTTTGGCAGAGCATGTACCATATGTTAAACCTTTTCCAGTCTCTTTGTATGCGTGATCCCATAGGGATAGGAAATGATTGAATACAAAGCGAGAACAACCTATCGTTTTGTTAATTAGAATTGCTTGTGCTTGATTTGGATAGATACGAAACTTATAAGCTTTATTAATTATCATTTGATTCACCTCCATTTCGGTATATGACTATTATATACCAAACGTACATTCGATAGGTAGTGGAGTAAAACTTTCTGTAAGTTGAACAATTAAGATGGCTTCCTGCCATCCCTTGTTCGAAGCCAGTTCATCTCCCACCTACTCACTGGACTGTGACCCTTCACGCTCCTTGAGGAAGGAGTCTTCTTGGCTAAAATGATAAAAAATGCAGGAGAAGTAAAGGACTTAATTTATGGTGTTTCCAGTTTACCTACTCAACTAAAGTAAGACAATTTTAGAAAACCTAAAAAGAATAATCTCATTTTATTACTAAAAAATGCAACAAATTGTTTAGATTCAGTCAAAATAGTAGTTAGTCTTCTACTTAAGATAAAAATTTTTAACCAAACTAGATTATTAGAATCGACACTTTTGTGTACATTTATATTACTTCTAGCTCACTATTAATTCCCATCTTATAAAAATGGTATATATTTATAAGATTTTAATTCGATTTCCTGTAGTTTATGAGAAGAAATATACTATTTTGGAATCAATATAATTATATTTCCCTCTAATTTGTTTCATTTTTTGTAAGTTGTTATCCTACTAAATGAGGGTAATCATCACGTATAAAAGTATCAGTATCGGGAGTTACGGCAATAATTCTTCAAAATATATATTAAAAGAATTTTAATAATGCCAAATATAATTTCTTTTTTAAATTATAAATTATAAGTGAGGAGATATTATTATGATTAGAAAGAAACATCCATTTTGTACTCTAGCAAAAACAGCTGTTGCATTAACTATGATCATTCCTACATCCCAAGCCATTAGCCATACGTTTGCCTACGCTCAAGAAAATATAGCGAAATCTCAACAACAAGTAGCGCCATTTTGGAATAAAAATAAAGATTATCCAGGTGAATCTTACGTTACATATGAAGGTAAGATTTATCATTCTGTATATTGGGTAAATGCAGGTACACTACCTACCCAACAATTTAGCGGTTGGGAATTATATACTGGTTCAGAATATATACCTGACAATAGCGATCCTAATGATTTATTTGGTGAAGGAATCACTTGGCCAACTCATGTTTTTGCACCATATGTAGATAACGGCATGAATCCTCAAAATCTATTAAAATATGCCCAAGAAACAAATACTAGTTTCTTCACGCTTTCCTTTATAGTGGCTGATAAAAATGGAAATCCAGTATGGGGAGGAAGTCATAACCCTATTGGAGATGGTAACTTAGATGATCAAATTAAACAAATTAGAAAAATAGGTGGAGATGTTAAAGTATCTTTTGGTGGAGCAAATGCTGGTAATATCCCTGGATTAGGTGCAGATCTTGCCGCAGCTATTACAGATGTAAATAAATTAAAAGATGCTTATAAAAGTGTAATTAACACATTACATTTAACACACATGGATTTTGATATTGAAGGAGTCTTAGTCGCTCACCCAGAATCTATCGAAAGAAGATCAAAAGCAATTGCGTTATTACAAAAGGAATTAAAAGCTGAAGGTAAAGATGTAAAAATTGGTTATACCTTACCAGTAATGCCTTATGGCCTAACTAATGATGGGATAAATGTGATTCAAAGCGCTATAAAACATGATGTAGATTTAAATTCTGTTAATATTATGACTATGGATTACGGACAACAAAACCAACAAATGGGACAAGCTGCAATAGATGCTATTAATAGCTTGCATGGACAGTTAACTAATTTATATAAAGGTACTATTAAAGATTCTGACATTTGGAAAATGATTGCTGTTACACCTATGATCGGAAAAAACGATACTCAAAATGAAACTTTCACATTAAATAATGCAAAAGAATTGTTCCAATTTGCCAAAGAAAAAGGTATTGGGGAAATTAGTATGTGGTCCGTGTATCGTGATAAAAAAGCTACTGAAAGTTGGCAAATCGGTCAGGCAACTGGAGATGCTTCTGGATTACCCGATGTAGACGACGGTGCCTTTTCTAAACTATTTTCTGCTTTTAATAGTAGTACTGAAATTGACGTAATCGCTCCAACAGCTCCTTCTAACCTACGCTCTGTTAGTAAAACAACAACAACTGTTGAGCTACAGTGGGAGGCTTCCACAGATAATATTGGTGTGAAAGAATATGAAGTTTATCGTGATGGAAAAAAAGTAGGAACAACAAAAACAACACGTTATGAAGATGCGGGATTACAAGCCAATACAAAATATAATTATACAATTAAGGCTACAGATGCAGCGGGAAATAAGTCAAAAAGTAGCAATGAAGTTTCAATTACAACAAAAGAAGAGAATCCAGAACAAATAGCTCCAACAGCTCCAACAGGATTACAAGCATCAGAAACTACTACAAACAGTGTTCATTTAATATGGGAAGAATCCATAAGTAATGTTGGTATAAAAGAATATGAGATTTATCGTAACGGTACGAAAATAGCTACAAGTCCTTCAACTTACTATACAGATGAAAATTTACTGGCTAGTACAGAATATAGATATATGGTAAAAGCTATAGATACTCAAGGAAAAGTTTCAGTTGCGAGTAATGAAATCAAAATCACAACAAAAGATACCCCCTCTTCTGAGTATAAGGCATGGGATTCGTATGCTGCATATAAAAAAGGAGATAGAGTAGAACATCAAGGTAAAATTTATGAAGCAGTTCAAAGTTATCAAGGATACGGTGATCCAAATTGGATTTTCTCATTAGCTTTATGGAAAGTAATTAAATAAACCGTAAAACTATTAAATAAAAGACATCAATCTTTCTTCTCAGATTGATGTCTTTTATGAATTGAAAATTATATTTTACAAATCTATTATTTCATTTGCCCTAGACTATATTTTTCTATAGGTAATTCTTATTTTACATTACTATAATTTGATTAAGCATCATATTTTCTAAGTTAAGATAGAGTTTACATTTTTAATAGTTCGGACGAAAGTCCTAACATTAAAATCTATTTAACTATATATAAAACTAAAAGAAGGTTTTAAGATGCAGATGAACACTAATACTATAGAGGACATCTATCAGGAGATATTAGATGGAAAAAGAAATAGATTTCCACCAAACACTTGGAAATTAGATAGAAATAATCAATTGGCCAGAAGAGTAACAAAGTATTTAGTAACAAAAATTTTGAATTGGAATGAAGAAGAGATAAAACAGAATTGGAATAACAAATTGATTGCAAAGTATCGATTACGAGGGGTATTGAAGCACAAATATGATAATAGTCCATATGCAATGATTAATGATTTATATCCGAATCAATTTAAAGAATGGGAATTTAGAATGACACCATTAAATTTTTGGACAAAAGAAAAGGCCTTACAATTATTAAAATGGTTAATTGAAGAAGAGGAAAAATTACCACCACAAAAACTCTTGCAAATTTATGGACAAAAATGGTTAATTAAACATCGACTAAGTGCACCTTTAAGGGTGATTTGGAATGGAAGCCCGTATGCGATGATTAATGATTTATATCCAAATCGATTTAAAGAATGGGAATTTAATAAGGCCCCTAATAAGTTTTGGACGAAAGATAAAACATTACAAGCACTAAAATGGACAATTGAAAAAAAAGAAAAATTAAATGTGGATCAATTGAAGAATATATACGATAATAAATGGTTAGTTCAATCAGGATTGAGCGGAGCCTGTCAACTATATTGGAATGATAGTCCATATGCAATGATTAATGATTTATATCCAGGTCAATTTAAAGAATGGGAATTTAAAATGACACCAAATGGTTTTTGGACGAGAGAAAAAGCGCTAGATGCCTTACAGTGGACAATTGAAGAAAAAGAGAAGCTGACAGATAATCAATTATTACAGCAATACACAATGCAATGGCTTAAAAATCATAGATTATGGACACCTGTAGTAAGATACTGGAATGGGAGCCCATATGCAATGATTAATGATTTATATCCAAATAAATATATAAAAAGCTCATTCAGTGGATATATAAATAAATTTTGATATTATTAGACACAACATATTTACGTAAAAACTTTAATTGCTAAACAGCAAACTATATATGCACTACTAATTAAAATAGGTATGATGCTATTATCTATATGCATATTTCTTATCACAGGTATAGTAAATAAGCTCTGAACAGATCTGAATATCACCGTTGAAATAAAAATAAAGCTAACTTTAAAGTGCAATATCAAGTCTCCATAAGGTAACGAAAAAGGCGCTTTCCTGAACGAAAACGCCTTACTCAAGGTTCTGTATTTACATGTAAAAAATTCCCAAAACAAATGGAATGGCGGTGTAATTGGTTAATGGTGTTGAATCAACTTATGGTTAACTATAAATTCACCAAACGTATTAAAAAAAATAGTATTTACCTACCGTAATTTAAATGCTTCATTTGTTCGATAAGATAATTTGATATATCTGTGTTATTGCCATTTCGCAAGAGGAATTCCACTAAATCTTGCTTTTGAAGAACAGGATTAATAACCGCTCCATCTAGCTGACTTAGAATCTCAACAATACTATGATGTGAAAAACTCTTGATTACTTTAAAAAGTTCTGCATCACGTTTCTTTCGTTCGGCGGATTCTTCAGGATACCCAGTATTGAACGGTTCTTCAAATAGTTTTTCAAGCGTGAAGCGAAGATTTAATTCGCCCGCCCAACCGAAATTCAATCCAAGTGGCAGTGATGCACAGTTTCCATTATTTATCCTACCGAATAGGAACGCATCTGTTGGAGTTGGCAGATAACCGCTAATGACATTCGGAAGTGTATTACAGGCAATCGACATACCAACACCGCTACTACATCCAGTGATCACAAAATCAACTGCACCTGAATTTAGAAGTAGACCAACAGCTAAGGACACTTGGATATAGCTTAACTCGGATTCTTTAAATGTAACACCAAAATTGAGCACTTCATATCCATGCCTCGCCACAGCCCTTTTTGTCTCTTCAAAAATCAGTTCATTTTTGCTAATTTGGGTACTTGCTTGTATCACCGCTATCTTCATTCTTACACGACCTTTCGATTTAATTATCACACAAATCGAAATTCAAAAGAAGATAAAAAAAGGCAGAAGCAATCTTGCTTTAATATTTGCTATTCTAAATATTCGTTTCAAAAACTTACACAGATTTCTTAACAATCCCGTTAACTTGTTTCGCCATGAACCTTCTTACCTCTTCTTTACATATTCTCTTGAACTACCCCCACTTTTACTTCGTTTAGAAGTGAGGAATTCCTAAGTAAAGAGTTCAATCGAACTCTAGTTGATTAGGCTGCCCCCGCAGTCCTTACGGTTAGAAGCCTTATTGCTTCATTTGATTACTTCTTTCATTTTCATACGATTAATTTTAAAATAGTTTGTTCCTCGTAAAATCAATCTACGAGGAGTCGAATTGATTAACAAAATGAAAATTTAGATTTTTATTTTGTTAATTATTGTCCATACACATTAATACCTTGTTCTTAATGAGTAAATTGGTTATTAAAAAGTGGTATTATAACTAATTCTAAATGCAAACATATTGTACAAGAATAAAAAAGTATTTACTTCCAAAATCTATAGTATTGATTTATTTATCGATTAAAATACATCCCTTGTCAATTACTTGATGTATTTTAGATATTTATTTGATAAAAAAGAAGGATGAATGTTCAATCAACTGACACAACTACTTTTTAGGAAGTGTGTTATAGTTAATTCAGAATCAATACTGCATAGCAGCATTAATTCTCACCTATCTTTTATTTATTTGTTTTTACACCAACTTAAAGGAAAGACCAACTATATTTTTAGTTGGTCTTTCCTTTTGTTATCAGAATAAGATTAAGAATCACTTAGTTTATATACAAATTACTATTTATTTTACGATAATGTACATATACTTCCGATAGAATTCTACCGTCCCCTTGATAAAATATGAAAAACATAACTAGTTAAGATATCTTTCACAAAAAAATCCAAACAAAAAGAACTCGTAATATATAATTACAAGTTCTTTTTATCGTAACTTCAACACATTGGAACTATAAACTTGTAAACAACAACATTAGAGGAAGGGTGAATTATCCCTTTAAAATGATTATATAACTAATATTCATATTTTGAGATTGAAACCTTGAACATTTCGTTAATTTTAACGATTACTTTAATATTCTTCATTTTTAATTTACACAAACATTTATAATTATATATATTTAAATATAATTAAATAAACTAAAACTAAAAATATATGTGAAATTTTTTATATTTTTTTGATTTTAATAGAATATTTTATGATTATCATTTCATTTTCACTCTAATATTGCCATGTTTTTAGATTGCTATTAGAGTTTTACCTTCTAAAACTTACTTAAAATTGGTTAGTATTGAATACATTGACTGAAAATTGAGAAATCAAATGCATATTGATACTATTATCATATAAATTATCTGTCAGTCTAACTTCCATTACCCACAATAATGTTTTTCTATATATGTATAGAAATAATTTATCTGTCAGTAATTTATAGTTTATTATCATACATTAAAAAGGAGGAAGTAAAATTATGAAAAAGAAAATCATTACAGCAACTGCTCTGGCTGCAACATTAGCTACAGGTGCATTACCTACGACATCAGTATTTGCTGCTGAGACAGTTGCTCCTATCCAACAACAGGAATCACAAGTTAGTATTCAACCGTTTGCACAAAATAATCTAGAAACGGCTGTTCAAGCTGCATTAAATGGTCCCGAAGTAAAAAAAATAAAAGTATTTGAGCATGAATTTAATGTAAAAGAAATTGAAGTTGTGGATCGAGGTGCAGCTGGTAAAGATGTATACGGACAAATCTCTCATCATTTAAGCTTCCGTCCAGATGATCAACTTTACTATAAATTCACAAAAAAAGATGGTGAGGTAACGGGATTCGAATTTCATATTGATAGAGGCGGCTGGACACCAATTGTAGCTCCACTTTTATCAATTCTTGCTGCATATAACGGAATTCCTGTTAATCCAAATGATTTAAATTCACTCGGTCAACAGCTTGGAAAAGTTATCGATGGAAGTTGGGAACATGCAGGACAATCTATTGCTACTGCAGTTAGTTTAAGCTTTAATGAGAAATAAGCTTGTAGGTATTATTTAGGCTTACAGAGAAGTATTATTCTCAAATTTTTCTAAAATGATATTATATGTAACATGTCTATTTCTAACTTTAATGCAGTAATACGAGTGAGACTCTCCCCAAAAGTCTTTTGATCTCAGATATGGAATGCATATAATTTTGCCACATAATTTCTTAACAAATAAAAACCTATGTTAATTAAAATTAAGAATCATGTAGATCTTACTAATTTCAGTAATTCATTGTACTTTGGAAAACAGACGTCTAGTTTAAGACTTCTGTTTTCTTTGTATAAAGTAGATCCTCCTATTCTTTCTCACAACTAAAAGACTATTATAATAATAATTTCAATAACTACTCATAAACTCCATACATACTACAGATTATGTTTGTATGCTACATATATCAATAGAAAGGGATGATATATGTTGCTGACAATTTATATAATATACCTGTTTTTATCAATTGCTATCATGCTATTCTTATTTACAAGCACACTCGGTTAATTTTATTGATTATATCAAGCTCACTTCTTTTCATCAAAAAAACAAAAAGCAACAATAGAAAAGGTATTTAAAATCCACTCTTTAACCAATTTCCATAATATTTTATTACTTAGTATTCAATTGAAAATAATAGTTGATTAAGGTTTAATAACTGCTTACAACACAATTAAAGGCTAAGCCCATCACCACGGATTATAACTGTAAAAGCATGTATGACAATATTTCACTTCCAATTATCAACAAACATAATAAGGTACAGAAAACATCCTTTTAGTATAAATTTCTATGGGGTATCTAACAAATGAAAATAGAACCTGCCTTACTACGCCCTCAAGCCAAGTTTTGGTGTTCTATGAACTTTTGCCTACAGAATTAATATTTTGATACGCTTGCCAAATAATTCTTAATGAATAAATATATCTCACCGACATTTTTTAGCAAACAAATGAAACTCATTTTTAAATAAAAACGCCATCCTTCCTATAGATTTCTATAAAAAGAATGACGCTTTCTATTAATTATAAGCATAAATTCATCTTAGGTTGTTGGTAATATAAATAGACTTATTCCCATGCAGCAAATGCTACATAATCTTCTTTACCATATTTGTTTTGATATTCATCTGCTTGAATTATATCAACTTCTCCAACATGGTCTGGCTGAAATCCCGTTCCATCTCCATTATCAATAGGTTTCACTAGAGAAACTAACATACGTCCCGTAACTTCAGATTCTTTAGAAGTTTGCTTCAATGGAAGACCGTTAGATTTAAGATATTGCTTTTGTTTCTCGGTAAGTTTAAGTACTGCTGCTTCTGAAATATCTGTGTTCTTTTTACTTTGCTCAAGCTTGTCCATTTCTGATTGTTTTGCGGCTTCTTCTGCCTTACTCTTTTCAAGCTTGTCCATTTCTAATTGGTTTGTGACCTCTTCCGCCTTACTTTTTTCAAGATTATTCATTTCTTCTGGTTTAGCGGCTTGTTCAATTTTATTTTTTGTGACCTGTGATTCACTCTTAAGCTCCTCAGCACTTGCATTCATTAAAGAAAAAGCAGATATACCTAATACAGCTGTCAATCCTAAAGCTGACCAACGATACGATTTTTTATTGAATTTTTTTATCATAAGAATTCTCCTTTTTAATACTTTTTTATTTTTACTTAGATTTGCTAAACTAGGCATTTGATAATAATTTGAATAGTGTTCTAATAATGTAATAATTGTATGCCCGTATTCGATTCTTTCTTCCAAATCAATAAAGGTAAGAGCCAATGCATCACATGCAATTTCTTGATCTTCGCGCATTGAATAATAGGCATACCAAAGGATTGGATTAAACCAATTTAGTATAAGCAAATGATGCATAAGCCAATTAACCCCAACATCTCTACGTTTAAAATGAGCTAATTCATGATAGAAAATAAACCGTAGCTGATTATCATTTAATCGTTGTATATGCTGCTCACATAATAATATTCTAGGTTTTCTAAATCCAAGGAGTGTCGGACTAGCAATCTTTCCGGCTAATTGCAAAGGAATATTCTCTTTTATAGACATCGTTTCTTTACAACCTTCGAAAATATTTAAAATTCTTTCATCTGTTATAATTGGTTGCTTTTGTATGTATAAATATAAACGTCTATTTGCAATTAGTGTTAAAGTCCCTAAACAAAAAACACCTAGCATCCATACATATAAACATATTTCATACATTGATATGTGTTTGGAATCCGATTTAACTGGTGATTTATTGTAATCACTTGAATTAACAGTATACTTCGCAGGTTCATTCATCACTTTTAAAACAGAAACATTTGCTTCCTTCTGAAATAGAGAAGTAGAAGTTACATATCCATGTGAAAGCATGGAGTATAGGCTATAAGAACTATCTGGTGACCAAGGTAAAAGTAGTCTTACAATCAGAATTAACCACAATGCATAATGCCATCTTGCTGTTAATTGATTCCTTAGTAGAACTTTGACACATAAGATAAAACCTACCAATATACTAGCCATAATGGTAGTTTCTAGTAGCCAATCAAAAAGAGTAGAGAGATACGTATGTATTAACATATCCATTACAATTATTCTCCCTCCTTTTGATTATTTTTATTTTTATCATCTAGAATACGTTTGAGCTCATCGATCTCTTTGGAAGATAACTTTTCTTCTTGTAAAAAATTAACAAGTAAAGGTTTTAAAGCAGCACCATAAAAACGTTTAATAAAAGATTTAGTTTCTACTTGTAAATAATCATCTTGTGAGATCAAAGGGCCATACATATACGTTCTTCCTATTTTCTGCTGAGAAAAAATCACTTGTTTTTTCACTAACCTATTAATTAATGTTCTAACCGTTTTTGGATTCCAATCCATTTGTCCTTCAAGAGCTTGAATTATTTCATTAGCCGTTTGTGGAGATTTTGACCAAAGGACTTTCATTACTTCTAACTCAGCTTCAGATATCTTAGGTATTTTTTTCACGTTTCCAATTTCCTCCTTCCTTTGATTACAAATGTAATCCTAATATCGATACTACATTTGTAATCTTAAATTTTCAAACACTATTTTAACATTGGAATAAATTACTTAAAATAGGTTTATTATTAAATAAATATAGACTACAAATGTAATCTTATATTCAGATTACATTTGTAGTCTATATTTGTCAATCTTATTTAATATCACCCTAATAAAACATCCCCATATGTTTTAAGTAAATCATTATACTTTAATTAGCTATGCCCATTCTTTCCTTTTTCTTTGCAAGATAACCTGTTCTAGTTAGTTGGATAAAAATATGGCGACAGCCGTTTGCCATCAAGTTAATAAAACTTAGATAGTCCTTAATTAAAAAATAGGAATAAGCCAGTTATATATCAATCCAAAGTTCTTTTCATACAAGAAAGCCAAAATCTCTTCCCCATATTAATGAGAAATTTCTATTACTATCAAGCAAACCGAAATTAGGGGAATTTAGTTAATAGAAAGCGTTCTTCTTTTTCTAAAAAACTAAATTATTAAATTAAAGAAAATATATACCTTTCAGCTCCCTCCTACAGATAAAGCAACTTACCCCGCTTCCTAATACCTACTGATTTGTTATACAAAATTGAATTCCATAAAAATTTGAATTTAAAAACACCCAGGAATACAATAAATATAGTATATACCCTATTTTTTAGAAAGAAGGATTAAACATGAAAACCAAAGTAGTTAAATCAATTGAAAATTTGCAATTGAAATCATTTGAAATGATGACAAATTCTTTTTTTTAAATCTATTTTGCGTGGAACTGGTATGACTTTTGTAATTATTTTTGAATCATCTTTGATTAACGATTCTTCTTTATTTTCATTAAATTCTTTGATGGTGATACTAGGTTTCTTTTTAATCTTTACGCCATATGTTTTTAATATTGCTGAGAAATCTAATATATGACTCAATTTACGATGTTTAATCATTGACTTAAAAATTTTAAGCACCCAAAACAAAAAATTCACATACTTTCAATTAAAAGGTGTGAATTTTTTCGTTTGAGTCTATTTACCTTTAAATTTATAGTTAGGTGATACTACTTCAATTAATTAATTTTTATTTCATTTTATAATTTTACAAATGGGTGCCTGTATCTTCTCTACAATACAATTCCCCTTATTTAACTATTTATATAGTATAGATTTCAAAGTAAAAACACCTAATACCCCTATACAAAACTGTAAAAGTATCTTCAACTTTTTAATATTATATTTATATAAAATTTGCCCTTTCTTGAAAACCTACTATACTATAAAATTAAATTAACAAATATTATTTAATGGAGGTTCATAATGAATAAAACCGAACTAATTAACCAAGTATCTGAGAAAACATCACTTACTAAAAAAGAGGCTACTGCATCTGTACAAGCTATCCTAGATCAAATTACACAATCTCTTCAAAAAGAGGAATCCGTACAGTTAATTGGATTTGGTACATTTGAAGTACGTAAGCGTTCTGCACGTACTGGGCGCAATCCCCAAACGGGCGAAGAAATGCATATCCCAGGAGGAAAAGTACCTGGATTTAAAGCTGGAAAAGCTTTAAAAGAGGCTGTTAAATAAGGTTTAATTATCTATCTAAAAAGGAATGGAGATTTTTATCTCCATTCCTTTTTAAATTAATCATATATTTTTTCGGAAAATAATTAACTAGTTATTTATCATTTTCACGATTCCCATACCGTACACACTCTTCTAGTCGTGGTATTTCTTTTTTAGATGCTAGGTGCATCTTTCACTGCTAATTTTTTCTGACTTAAATAAACAGCTCGATCCGATTTTTTTGCAACTTCCTGTGAATGCGTTACAACAATTACACATTTATTTTCTTGATGAGCGAGCTCCTGGAACAAATCAATAATGTCATTTGCTGTTTCTTCATCAAGGTTTCCTGTCGGCTCATCCGCAATCAATAAGTCAACATTACAAGATAATGCTCGGGCAATTGCTACACGTTGTTGTTGTCCACCGCTTAGTTGTAAGACATTTCGTTTCGCTTCTACTTCTGTGAGTCCTACCTTCTCTAATAATTCTAATGCTCTTGCTTTTTTATTTTTCACCTTTACACCTGTAATTTCCATTGCCGTTAGTACATTCTGAATGGCAGTCATATAGGTAATTAAATTATAGGATTGGAAAATTACGGATACATTTTGATTACGGTATCGATCCAAACCAATTTTTCGAATATCCTTGCCATTATAAAGTACATAACCATTTTTAGGTATATCAAGCCCACAACCTAAGCTAAGCGTGGTGGTTTTACCAGATCCAGATGGTCCTAAAATCGTGTAGAAATGCCCTTTTTGAAAAGAAAAATTAACATTATCTAGTATCTTTACTTTTTTTCCGTTACTTTCATAATAATAATCTAAGTTTTTAAATTGTAAAATCGTCTCCATATCGAGCCTCCTTATTCATCTTTTAAAAGGATTTGTTTTGGATTTAAGCGTAGAATAGATAATGCTGGCAAAATAGTTGCTAATATAGCAATAGCTAGTCCAATCCCTCCCATTTTTCCTACGTCTTCTCCTGTTACACTTACATTAATTTTATCTATTGGATCCTCTTTTTGATTTTGTACAGTTCCGCCTGGTCCAGCCACCATTACAGTTCCATTTTGTGAAGTGTCTGTTTCTTCACCTGCTGTAGCAACTTCACTCGAAAGTAAATTATCCCCTACGAATTGAGAAACTTTAGCTCCTGTTGTTAGAGATAATCCAAATGCTAAAATAGCGATACATACTACTTCTACTACGAACTGTGCCATCAGTTTCCATTTTTTCTCTCCAATGGACAATAAAATTCCCATTTCCTTACGACGTGCTTTAATCGATAACATAATAATTAATCCTAAGATAATTGCACCTGCAATAGATACCATATAGATAATCATTTGAGAAGTAGAAGCGATATTTTCGATAGGACCAATCATTTGTTTGTACAATGAATCATGTGCATCTAACTTAAAATAATTAAAATCAATATCAGATTTTTTTGCTTCTTTTTTAAATCCATCAATGTATTGTGGATCGTTCAAGAAGTACACGGCTTGAATACTATTACCCATACCGTCATCGGTTTCTAATTTTTTTAAAGTAGAGTAAGGCATATATAGCTTATTAGCTGGATCCATCATAGGAGGAGCATGCTGACCCATTGGTTGCTCATTCGTTTCATAAATACCAATAATTTCAAATTCAAGAGTTTGCTTCTTATCCCCTGATTGAATTTTAATCTTATCTCCTACTTTCAAATTGTTTTGTTCCGCTAATCGTTTTTCCATTAAAGTTACATTCTGATCTTTCATCTTTTCTGTAATTGGTTTCCCATCAATGATTTTACTTTTTCCATTTTTAAAAGTTTCTTGTAATACAGTTTTACGAACTCCTTCTATTAAAAGAGAAGAATTCATATCTATTTCTGAGCCCGAACCTGATCCACCCGCTGCTGCCACCATTCCAACTCGACCTTTTCCTTCGTCTTCTCCTTCTGAGGCACCTACTAGTTTAAATCCATCCGAAATTCCGAAAGTATTGGTTATGTAATTATAATCTTTTACATACTTGGACTTAGCTAATTGATCTGCTTCTTTTGTGTTAAGCTTTGGTGGTTTAGGCATCTCTCCAGTTTCCCTAGCTTGTTGACCTAATTTATCAAAATCAAGACCTAAAGTGACATCTGCACCTAATTTTTTTCTTGCTGCATCCGCAGCTTTTTTTGATGCATTTTGGATTGCAAATCCTGCCAACACTAAATTTGTAACAATCAGAAAGACCGCCATCAAAATTAATGATGTTCCTATTCTTTTTTTCATACTGAGAATTGCGCGTTTTATAAAATTCATTTTTCCTAACCTCCTTGATAGTTGTTATTCTAAATACACTATCTGGAGTTTATATGAAGATATTCAGTAGATTATCTAAAGATATTAGGGCTTATCTGGAGTGCATATGTAGTGATTCGTTAATATAGTCAAGAAAAGCTGGAACACAAATTAAAATATGTAATCGATTTTGAACATTGGTAAAGAGTCAGTCCATTTAATGTGGAATGAGGACAAACGGAATAATAATAGGTATAAAATATTAGTCACCAACCAATTAACTTGAGGAAGGAATACAAACACGGGATAACTCCCTTTATTTATGACCCCTACAGTACAAGATGAGATACTATCGCTAGAAAAATTAGCCTCCTCCATGGAATACCAATGTAGACATTCTTTTTGCTTCATGACGTTTACCACCTCTGATATATCTAGTACCCACACAAAAAGCACATATAAAAAACCACCGAAAGGTGGCTATATTTTTAAGCGGCACTTGTTTAATCCGCTAATTTCACGTTTTTTATTAGTTTTTCACCATTTCGATAAACTGTTACTTTAATTGTATCCCCCAATTTTTTCTTTTTATATAAATATTTTCGGAATTGAACGACATTTTCTATTTTTTGTCCATCTAATGCAATCACAACATCATATTGTTGCAATCCACCTTTTTCTGCTGGTGATTGGTATGAGATATTCCTCAATACTGCACCATTTGATATCTCTTTTGGTAATTTTAATTGATTGCGTGCAGAATCTGTCATTTTCTCTACATCTAATAACTGTACACCCATCATCGGACGTTTAACTGTTCCATCTTTCTCAAGAGACTCTAGGATCGTTTTGGCTATATGAATTGGAATTGCAAATCCAATTCCTTCAACAGCTTGTTGTGCAATTTTACTTGAATTAATTCCAATGACTTCACCCTGTTCATTAAACAAAGCTCCTCCACTATTCCCAGGATTAATAGCTGCATCTGTTTGAATTACCTGTGCTTGCCAATCAACTTGTTGATCTCCAAGAGTACTAACAGGTATTTCTCGTTCCTTACTACTAATAATCCCCTTTGTTACACTACCTTCTAACCCCAATGGATTCCCAATAGCTATTACCGTTTCCCCTGTACGAATTTTTTCTGAGTCTCCAAGTGTTGCGACTCTTTTTACATCTGCCCCGTCAATTTCTAATACCGCTAAATCTAATAATGAATCTGTCCCTACTACTTTAGCTTGAACCTTTTTACCATTATTCAATTTCACTTCTACTTTATTCGCACCGTCTATCACATGATTATTTGTAACAATGAAAGCCTTATTGCCGTTTTTTTATATATGACCCCTGATCCCGAACCAGCTTCTTCTGATTGATTTTGCGTATTAAATGAACCTGCATTTTGTTTATAGTTAATGACACCTACGACAACTTCTTTTGCAGATTCAATCATATTTTGAGGATTGCTCACATCTTCTGGTTTGTAAGAGATCGGCGTAGCCTGATTTACTTCGTTATGCTTAGAAGATTGACCTGCACTTCCTTTGATTTCATTTATATAAGGAGTGGTCAATCCAATGGTAATTGCACCAATCACTGCACCAATTATTCCTGTGAAAAAATACTCTGTTTTTTTATAGACTTTATTCCTATTGCTTTCTGTTTGATTTGTATCATCGTGTCCCATTGTGAACATCCCTTTCTCCTTTAATTTACAATTGAATGTTTTTATCTTAATATTTGAAATACGATGTATGAATGTAATATTTAAGAATCACCATTTCAAAAAAAGAAAATTTCACCTTTAGGCATGTTTAAACATAAATCAACTGTTTTTTCGTAGGGGTAACATTATATTTGAAATTTCCTATGAATATATGTATGACGATATTCAAACCCACTTCGATCTTGTCTCTAAAAAAAGAGCCTATTCGGCTCTCAACAAATAGAGTATTCAATGTACAAAGTAGGATACGTGTTTATACAGGTGTTTTGCAAAAAGTGGAAACAAGGGACAATAAACATCCATTAGCTTATTTATTCTTTTGTTATAAACTTAGATTCTAGCATTCTCGTGAGAATGAATGGTAATAGGTTTGTGTGTAAATAAGAAGGAAGGGATAAAATTTGATAGATTGTGTAAGTCGTCAACATCATGTATCATTCCTTTCTATTTGGTACATGTATCATACAAACTTAATCTGTATTCTATATGGAGCTAATCTAGAGTTATAGTAAAGATTTTCAGTACCTAATTATGGAATACAAAAATAGAGAGAATCAATTTAATCCTCCCTATTTTTGTTCACTAGACTTATATAGTTTTCTTTTATTTACACTTGTGTATTTGTTTAAGCCCGGTGCTGGTTTCAATTTTTGTTTTTTCTCTTTTATGCGTCTATTATTCGAATGAGGGGCCATCCACAGTTGTACATCTAATAAAGAAAGAATGATGTTTGCTTCTAGTGACATCTTAATTACCTCCCTCTATCTTGCTATGTATATAAACTATCTCATGCATCTGGAGCTAATTTGAAATACATGTAGTTTTCTTATGAAGTTTTTATAGTATTTCTAATACGTCTCCACATCAACTCCAGTTTGGAAGGTTATAATGACTACAAGAGGTGATATTATGAAGAACTATCACATTCTGGTGGTAGAAGATGATCAAGAAATACAAGAATTAATCAAACAATTTTTAATGACACAACAGTATAAAGTTATAGTTGCATCAGATGGATTAGAGGGCATGAAACAATTTAATAAGCAGTCCTTCGATTTAATTCTTCTAGATGTGATGATGCCAAACCTGAATGGATTTGAAGTTGCCAAAATGATTCGAAATCAGTCAAATATACCAATTATTATGCTAACTGCGCTAGAAGAAGAACAAGATCAAATGAAAGGATTTGATCTTGGAATCGATGATTATATTACGAAACCTTTTTCTTTCCATGTTTTGATGAGACGAGTCGAAGCAATACTGAGAAGAAGTAATAATCAAAGTACGGATAATCATTTTGTATTTAGAGAACTACATGTCGATGGCGATGCATATAAAGTATATGTAAATAAAGTTGAAGTTCCCTTAACGACAAAAGAATTTGAAATTTTGCAACTACTACTTCAAAATGAAAAAAAGGTACTCACAAGAGATAATATCGTAGAAAAAATTTGGGGATATGAGTATGCCGGGGACACACGAATGATTGATACGCATATGAAAAACATACGAAAAAAATTAGATATACCCTATATTAAAACAGTAAAGGGCATTGGTTATAAAATTGATGAATAAGATTGTAAAAATCATGAAGATGAAGAGAATTACCTATAAACTCTTTATGACTACATCCCTCATTTTGTTAGCCTTTGCAACCTTGATTTATGTAACTTTATACTTCTTTCTCCCTAAATTTTATGAGCAATACAAAACAGATCAGCTTCAAACGGGAATCGAAGAAATAATTGATAAATCTAAAGATCTTACGCTTCAAAATGCAATACCACTTGTTGATGAATACGCACAAAAAAATAATGCGGTGATCTACCTTCAAAATAATGAGGGAAGACTTATTTATTCTCCTTCTATTGCTTTTCTTCAAAGTACTATTCAAGAGGGTACTATTCAAGGCGGTACTCAAGCAAAAGGTTTTGTTAAAACAGTACCAGCAAGGAGTTTAGATAATCCTCGTAATTCATATGAGGTTAGCAAGCCAATACAATTCCAAGATGTTAACTTAACACTTGTGGTGTTCGCAACATTTCAGCCAATTGATGAAGCTTCACAGGTCTTAGTACGTTTTCTACCCTATATTAGTATCATTGTACTGGTTATTGGTTTAGGAAGTGCTTATCTCTATTCAAGGTTTATTACTAAACCACTTATTTATATTAATAAAGGTGCACAAAAGATGGCAAACTTGGATTTCTCCGAAAAAATTGAGGTTCGTTCTATGGATGAATTAGGGGAATTGTCCAATAGCTTGAATGATATGTCCATAAATTTACAACAGGCAATTTTTGATTTACAAAAAGCGAATCAGCAATTAAAAAGTGATATTGAAAAAGAAAGAGAATTAGAAACTAAGCGAAGGGAATTCTTTGCTATTGTAGCACATGAATTAAAAACTCCTCTTACTGTTATGAAAGGATACTTAGAAGGGATGATATATAATATCGGCCCTTATCAAAATCGTGACCAATATTTAAAGAAAAATTATCAAATAATTGAAAGTCTGGAACAACTGGTTCGCGAAATTTTAAGCATGTCAAAATTAGAACAACATACCTTTAAACTTCAAGTGGAAGAAGTAAATCTTTCGAAATCAATAGATACAATCACAAAAAACCTCGAATTTTTTGCTTCTCAAAAAGGCATTCAAATAATAAAAGAAGTCGATTCTGACATTTTTGTTTATACGGATTATGTTCTTTTAGAAAAAGCTTGTAAAAACATCATTCATAATGCGATTATGTATTCACCGTATAATGAAAAAGTCTATATAAAGTTAACACAGGATTCTAAACAAAACAACATCCAAATGCGAGTTATCAATACAGGTGTCAAAATAAAAGAAGAAGATATACAACATATTTTCAAACCATTTTATCGAATCGAAAAGTCAAGAAATCGAAATACGGGAGGGAGTGGCTTAGGGTTATATATTGTAAAACAAATTTTTGAATCCCTTTTTATCACATATTCTATAAATAATACCAAACAAGGCGTAGAATTTTTGGTTACCATTCCATTATCCAGCAAATAAACAACAAAAGAGTCTCAATCTCATTTCATCCTATAAAAATGAGATTGAGATTTTTCATATTATGTTGGGTATGGCAACCCAAACATAATATGGTGAAGAAAATTCAGATAAAAACATTATTCATTTGACACATAAAGATCCAAAATAATACACTTGCAAGTGTATTAACGGAAGAGAATTTATGAAACGAAAAAGTATTCATAGTGTTTGTAATATAAGTATGATCCCTGAATTGTATATTAATGAACCATTTGTAGACGGGATAGAAATATTTTTTGTTACACAAACTGGCTGACTGTACTTTTTTCACTACAAACTGATAACTTAACAGCTGGGTAGAAAGTGGTGAGTATACTGGACCAGATATGACTGATTTCAGATTTCACATTTTTTGTCAGTATTTCCTTTCATCATATCTAAAACAGATTTATATGCTTAGTGACAAGGTCGATCAAGCTATATAAGCAGATAATCCATTCTACTCATTCGCCATATTATGCATAATAATCTATAAAATACGTATCTATAAATTAAAGATCTAAAAAAGAAAAAATCTGAAAATCCTTCTGACGTAAGGAGTTTCAGATTTTTTTATTTTAGTAATACCCTTTGCAACAAGTTGCCATTAGGATAGTGTATCAGCAACTTGTAGCTATTACTATGAATGCTAGATTCCTCAAAATTATTCCATATTTTTTCATTTTATTTATATTATTCTATGCTTTGTTCTAAATTATAATTCCATATTTATGGACAAAAGTTTAAATTTATGGAATTTTGTACAAGCTATTTATACATCATTCTTAATTAGGAGGGATTCTTTATGTTTGGTCTAGGAAAAAAAAGAACTTCATTTGGTGAGTATTTAGATCACAGAGGAATCAAACAACAATGGCTTGTACAAAGAACTGGATTAAGTAAATCTCTGATAAGTGATTTAGCAAATAAAAAGGATCGTATTCCCACTTTAACATCTGCAACTAAAATCATTAGAATACTAAAAAAATTTGATAAGCATATTGATTATCAAGATTTTTGGAATATTGATATTTAAAACTTCTAGAATGTACTACACATCTAATTGTCTCTAATCCAATCGTGTAGATTACTAAAAACATAGATTTTTTCCTTTACAACTATTGATTATTTAACACTTATAATACAAAAATTACTTTTATTAAAAAGCATATAAACTTCTATTTAGCTCTGTTCATATTCCCGCTTAAAATAATTAATGATTACATCCCACTTCATTTTTGACAAATCAATTTTTTAATAACATTTTTTGTTAGAAAATCTAAATTTCGTTGTTTTTTATCCAGAAGCCTTAATATACATTTGATATTATTCTAAAATTTATAGCGCACTATTCGAACATTTTGTGAAAATCACCAAAAAACATCACAAACTACTAGTAGTAGGTATTAATTTCCTGTGTTTGTTCCAAACACCGTGTTAAACTGAAGGGGTTTAACAGATCTACTCTAATAACATTAATGAAATGGGGTATTTACTTGAACTTTCCACAATTAAAAATCGGGCATATGATGCCAAAGGTCCCAATTCTACAGGGAGGAATGGGCGTAGGCATTTCATTAAGTAAACTTGCATCTGCAGTTGCAAATGCTGGAGGAATTGGGATTATATCAGGAACTGGTATTTCCATAGATGAAATGAGAATGCATATTAGGAAGGCGAAAGAAAAGATTCGGAATACTGGTTATATTGGAGTAAATGTCCTTTTTGCAATGAATGATTTTGCTGAAAAAATGAAAGCAGCCATTGAGGAAAAAGTTGATTTCATCATATCTGGTGCTGGCATTTCACGAGATATGTATACTTGGGGGAAAAATGCCGGCATACCAGTTATTTCAATAGTTTCCTCAGCCAAACTTGCTAAATTATCTGAACGATTAGGTGCGGCTGCTGTTGTAGTAGAGGGGCATGAAGCAGGAGGACATCTGGGTACCGAACGACCTTTATTCGATATATTACCGGAAGTAGTTGCAGCAGTCGAAATTCCCGTAATTGCTGCTGGAGGAATTATGACTGGAAAAGATATTGCTCATGCCTTAAAAATGGGTGCATCTGGTGTGCAAATGGGTACAAGATTCGTTGCAAGTAATGAGTGTGACGCACCA
This sequence comes from Bacillus sp. D48C, assembly GCF_053345735.1. NCBI lineage: Bacteria > Bacillati > Bacillota > Bacilli > Caryophanales > Bacillaceae > Bacillus > Bacillus sp. D48C. Next base: position 57,332 of record NZ_JBKFAQ010000010.1, on the reverse strand, counting down.
CTATCCTTTAAGGAAAAATATATAAATGCTCGATTAGAAGATACCATATTAGTCAAAACAACTGTCGGGCTCCAAGGTCGTGCGGTTAAAAATAACTTTACTAAATTAATAGCTGATAATAATAAAAAGATAAAAATAAAAAAGTGTATAAATTGCTTAAAAAACTGTTCTTATCGTTTCTGCACGCTAGTTTCTTTGATAACCTCTATGGATGGTGATTGTGAAAATGGTCTTGTTTTCGCAGGTGCACGAGTAAATGAAGTCAAAGAGATATTGCCCGTCCAAACAATTATTAACAATATTATGATGGAATATAGAGCATGTATTTAAAGTAGAATCCATGTAAATTTTTTAAAAGATATTTAATGTTGTAAATTCTTATTTTCCTGACGATACATCAACTAATAATTATACTCCGGACATTATTGGTCATAAAAAAGAACACCTACAAATGCTGTAGGTGTTCTTTTTTATTTATAATTGGATAATTTCTCTTATTTCTTCTATAGGTAACTTCGTAAATTTGGCAATATCCTCTACAGACATTCCGTTTTTATACATACCACATACCAATTGTATACGTTCGGCTTTTTTGCCTTCTTCAATACCCTTTTCAATACCTTTTTTGATTCCTTGCTCCTCTGCGTGAGCAAACTTTGCAGCTTCATCCATTAGGGTTTTTTCCCTCGCTTCATAGGCTTGTCGGAATGTCGAATCTTGACTCATTCGCTCCCACTTATTCATTGCTTTTTGTAAAATCGGATCTTGATTCATCGCAATGTCCTCCAATGTTTGAGTTAAGTGTTCATCTTCATTTGCCGGAAGTAATAACAGCCAACGAACAAATGAATCTTCCCACGGATTAACTTTCTCTTCCCGCCATTGTTCCATTAGTTTAGGAAGCTCTATAACATGAATCTCTATATCATCACTAAACTGCTTTTGCTGTTGTACATTCCATAGCTTTCCCGTTGTATGAAATTCCTCATATTCGGGAAAAAGTACGAAGTTTAACAAATTAATAGTAATTGTTTTACTAAGAGAGCTGTAAGGCATCCCTTTTTGTAACTGTGAAGTATATAATTTACCCCAGTAATACAAACTTCGTTTAATCATGTCGTGATTATTATTCAGCTGAATTTCTACGTTTACTTTAGTACCTGTGTCTAATGTGGCTGAGACATCTAAAATTGATAATTTATCATCCTCGTGTTCTCGATGTAAATGTGGATCCTCTAATTGTAGTGACATAATAGGTGATTCTAATGAATTCTTTAGCATGGCATTTAAAAATGTGATAAGAATATCCTCACTACCACTTGTCCCAAATAATTGCTTAAAAGCAAAATCAATTCGTAAATTTACTAATGACTTGGTCATGACTTTCCTCTTCCTGTCTAAGAAACTCTCTTTTCTTTATTGTACATAAAAATTAGGTAATCATGCAAATAGGAACATTTACAAAAGATAGCGCTATCATTCTTTTCAAAAATATATATTCACTAGAAGATAGAGGTAAAATTAATAGTTAATTTGGTGAATTATAACATATATTATCTTTAAATAATACACATTTGAAAAAACAATGGATTATTTGTGACATAATTGTTAAATTTAGGGATATAAAAAGGCTTTCTATATAAAAAATAGAAAGGTGATGGTGTACGGATAAAATATAAGGGGGATTTATATTATGTTTTCAAAAAAACAAAAATTAGTAACAGTGGTTACCACTCTGACGCTAGGATGTGGATTAGTTTTCGGATTAACTCCTACTTCCGCAGATTCTATAAGTAATCCTACTCCTATTAAGGAAGAACAAGTAAGAATACAGATACCTTTTACTGGTTATGTTATTTCAGCAGATGATAATTATTTAGTTGTAGCTGACACTAATACAAAAGAGGAGGCACTTTCTTATCAAAATAATTGGTGGGAATTAGCTTCTCAGAATAAAATTTTACGTGTTCCTATTACTAGCAAGGATAACTATAGCATAGGTGAAAAACTAAATATATTTTCCGTAGGATGGACTCACTCTATTCCACCAATCGCTGTTATGCCTGTTATCGAAAAAATAATTGAATAAATTATATATTTTTTACAAAAGAAGATAGCCATTACAAATGGCTATCTTCTTTTAAACTCATTTATTCTAAATTGGACTAAAGAATTCTTGTTTGTAACTATCTTTATAAATTTATGCTATAACAACACTTGTGCACTTTTTTATTTACTGAACCATGCCTTGTTCTTCCTTCTTCATAGCTCTAATGGATTGAGCTACTTTAACCATCATAGAACATTCTATTCTCTTTCGGAAGATTTTACAGCTGAACTCATGTGTTCCCTTAAGAGAACCCGTTGCATGTATTGTATTAGCTGGACAACCGCCACTACAGTAAAGCTGTGCCCAACATTCCTGACATTCCGGTTTTGAATAGCAATTACTTTCCTTAAACTGAGACTGTATCTCTGCTTTTATAATGCCATCCCATATATTCCCCATACTATATTCTTCTTCTCCCACAAACTGATGACAAGGAAATATCTCCCCCCACGGGGTAATAGCTAGATATTCAGTCCCTGAACCGCAACCAGAAATTCTCTTTTGAACGCACGGACCTTCTGAAAGGTCGAGCATGTAATGATAAAATGTAAAACCATTTCCTTTTTCCTCACGGTTTAGCATTTCTTTCGAGAGAATTTCATACTGATTGTAAATTTCCAGCAGGTCTTCTTCACAGAGCGCATATGGTTCTTGGGGATTACAGATAACAGGTTCCATTGAGATTTTGTTAAAACCTAAGTCAGCGATGTGATAAATATCATTGGTAAAATCAACATTATTATGGGTATAGGTTCCACGTACATAGTATTCTTTATCTCCACGCTTCTCAACAAACTCCTGGAATTTTGGAACGATATGATTATAGCTACCTTTCCCATTGACAGTTTTACGAAGATAATCATAAACTTTTTTTCTTCCATCAAGGCTTAATACAACATTGTGCATTTCTTGATTTAAGAATTCAGTAATTTCATCATTAAGCAGCATACCATTTGTAGTAAAGGTAAAACGAAAAGTTTTTTTGTACTCTTTTTCTTTATTTCTTGCATAGGCGACAATCTGTTTGACAGTTTTCCACGCCATGAGTGGCTCCCCACCAAAAAAATCAACATCGAGATTTCGATGATTACCTGAGTTTTCTAATAGAAAATCTATGGCTCTTTTTCCAACTTCAAAACTCATTATGGCTCTATTTCCATTGTATTTTCCTTGGCTAGCAAAGCAGTATTCACACGACAGATTACATGTATGCGCGACATTAAGGCAAAGAGCTTTTACATAAGTGGGACGATTTATCAAATCAATTGAAAGGTCCCTATAATCATCTTCGGTAAAAAGCTTCCCATCTCTTTTTAGTTCTTCAATATCCGCAATTGTTTCTCGAATTTCCTTCTTGGAAACGTGGAAATCATATTTATACTTTTCCTGCATTATTGACAGGATTTCTTCCATAGGAGTATTCTGATATAGCATAATTATTTCATAAGCAAGATTGTCAACGACATGTACGGATCCGCTATAAGTATCTAACACGATATTGTATCCATTTAATTTATATTGATGAATCATACTGGATAACCAAACTCCTTTTTCATAAAGATTGCCACCTAAATAAAATATAATTGAATACTATACTTCTTGTTTCCTATTTATTGTATTTTCACACTTTTGATTTGCAACTCCACATGAGGTTTTACAAGCAGACTGACAAGATGTCTGACATGCACCACACCCACCATGTTTTATAGTATCTTGCAGTTTACAAGTGCTCAGTGTTATAATTCTTTTCATTGTTTATAACCTCTTTTGAAATAATTTTGAAGAACTAAGGTATATGATTGTGAAAAAAATCACAATCATATACCTTAGTTCTTCAATTTCCCACAAATTATTATTAATATCCTTATATATTAACGAATTACTTTATTTTACGTTCCTTTCTTTTAACCTTAATTTAAAATATCACGAGAAGGTTAAATATTATCTATTTAACAATTACATATCGCAAAGCTACATATAGAATAATATTTATTGTAATTATTTATACATTCATAAATGCGGTACGTGAAATTACAACATTTATCTTATAATAAATATGGGCGTTTATAACTTTGTGCTACAACTATAAAAAGTCAATCCCATTGGAATTGACCTTTTATAAACTGTGGCAACAGAAGGATGTCATAAAACTAGGATTTGATATTGTAGCATTTCATTTGTGAAAAGTATAACATGATTAACTAAGAATAGATGTGTCAATCCTTGGAACATTAGCTATAACTTGATTTTTTGAGTATATATAATAGTTAGTGGGGCTATAGAATTCATCCTACATCACTATTAATAATTAACGTTTTTTAATAATAAAAAAGGATGTCTAAAAAACACTATTTTTTTAGACATCCTTTTTATCTATTTTATTAATAATCCTGTAGGAGTAACTTGATATGTTTTTTTCTTGCCTACAAATTCCTGTTTACTATTCTCAAGATTAGTAAGTGTGGCACGGGTCTTTTCCTTCTGTGCTTCTCCCTCTATATGAGTAAACTCAATATAATCCCCTACCTTAACTAGAACGGTTTGGCTTTCAGCATTTTGTTGTCTATTCCCTACAATTTCTTTATTGTACAATATATTGCCCGATGAGTTTTGAACTTTAATACTTGCATACGTACTAGTAAAATAGGAATGAGGGATACCCGCTTCTAATTTAATCTGCATTTTTTCTGTTGCTTTGTTATACTCTACTTTTGCGATTTCTCGATCATTATACCCCTTTAAAGACCAGGTAAATTGATTTCCATCTAAAACTGTTGTTTCTGGCATTTTTTCTACTTTCTTCAGGCCTTCTTTTGTCACTTGATATCTTGCTGTCTTTCCAATGGTTTCATTTTTGTTATTTTCAAGGTTAATTAAAGTTGCTCGCGTTTTTTCCTTTGTTGCTTCCCCTTCTATATGAGTAAGTTCAATGTAATCCCCTATTTTCACGGGCACAGTTTGACTTTCAGCATTTTGTTGTTTATTTCCCACGATTTCCTTATTGTACAGGACGTTGCCAGAAGAATTCTGGACCTTAATACTCGCATACGTACTAGCAAAGTAGGAATGTGGTACACCTGCTTCTAGTTTTACCTTCATCTCTTCTACCGTTTTATCATAATCTACTTTTGCAAATTCTCTATCACTATATCCTTTTAATGACCACGCAAACTTGTTTCCTTCTAAAATTGTTGCTTCTGGCATTTTTTCTACTTTCTTCAGGCCTTCCTTTGTAACTTCATATATGGATTTTTTTCCAAAGCTCTCTTGTTTACTATTATCTACATTTGTAAGAGTAGCCCTATGTACACCTTCTAGATGTGTTAACTCGATATAATCGCCTACTTTGACTGGAACTCTTTGCGATTCAGCATTTTGTTGTTTGTTTCCATAAATGTCTTTATTGTATACTACTTTTCCTGTTGCATTTTGTACTTTAATACTCGCATACGTTTCATTAAAATAATGATGCGGTACGCCTGCTTTTAAGTCGATTTGCATTTCTTCTGTTGACTTATTGAAATTAATTTTTGCAAACTCAAAATCACTAATTCCTTTTAGTGACCATGCAAACTGCTTTCCTTCTAAAATACTAGAAGAGTTCGGTATATCTGAATTAAAACCTAAGTTATTTAATATAGATTTTAAATCAGGTAAAACACCTATTCTATCATTCCAAGGATCTTGAGATTGTGTTCCTGTATTTGGATTACTTAAAATATTTCTTAATTCGGCTGGTGTATAAGGAGAACCTCGATGTTCTTTAGCAATACCTTGAATCGAAGTTGCTGCCCCGGCAATAATTGGTGAAGCACTTGATGTTCCACTAAATGTTGATGTATATAAATTTGTAGTATTTTGATTTGGATTTGCTGATGTTGTATCAACATTTTCTCCCCATCCATATACATCTAATCGACTTCCATAATTTGAAAACCATAAACGTTTATGTGGAACAGTTGATGATCCCGCCCCAACCATAATAGCACCTGAATCCTTGAAGTCTGGACTATTTCGATTTAAGATCTTTTTTCCATTACGATCTTTAAAATTATCTAAGTCGTTTGAACCATTTGCGCCAGCTTCTATAATAATAATCCCTTTATCTGCACCAACACGAATTGCATCAAAAATATCTGGATGTACTTCTACAGGTAAATATTTATCCCCATACCCATCATACGAAGCTTGTGCCTCTAATAAAAGAATATCTCCCGCTTGTAAATTATGTACAGCACTTAAAATAGCATCCGCCGTATTATAAATTCCATTATCCCTGATCTGGGATATTACTTTTACATTTGCTTTTGGTGCAATTCCAATATTTCCAATTTGATTATCTTCAGATGAAACAATTCCTAATACAGAAGTACCATGAGCTCTATGCTGGCTTATATTTTGTCCCGACATAAGCTTAATATTTTTATTGACTAAATCCTCATGGTTCAATAACCATCCATATTCCATATCCACAAAAGTTGTATCCTTCCCATCACCACCTTTAATGCTCCAAGCATGCGGGGCATTAATTCCCTTTGGTGCCGCTTCAAGATATCCTTGATTTTTAAATCTAGGATCATCGTACGGATTAACAGATAAATTTGGTAACTGTATTTCAGGGGGTGTCAAAATTTGTTTTTCTTGTATATAAGCCTCCTCTACGAGAGGAGATGTTTCAAATTTTTTCAGTAATAATTCTATTTCTATGTTATTAGGAGCTTGTACAATATAATAGTTTAATAAATTATTAGCTGATTCATTAGCAACTGATTTAGATTGTACTGATAACTTTTCAATCTCTATCGGATTTACAGATGAGAACAGACGATTTAAAGTAAGTTCTGTATTTTCGGAAAATAACTTCTTTAAATTGTTATCATAATCTCCACTTTTTATTCGTTTTTCAATACCATCTTCATAAGGTAAGTCAATTTGATTTTTAAACTTTACAATTAATCTTTCTTCCTGTGAATCTCTTTCTTTATATGTGACATTATAAGATTCAGCGTAAACTTTATTATGAATACTATTATTTTGTAGAATTAGATCTGTTCCTACAAATGTGGTCATTGCAATTGATGAAATTAGAAACCCTTTGAATATGTTCATACTATACCCGCCGATCTATATTCTCTTGAGAATTTTTTAATGCGTATAATGGTTAAGATTTTTATATAATATATAAATCTATAATTTAACTTTTGTAGTGAAATCTATCAAAATTCAAGCAACATCCAGTAAACCTTTAAAATACTGCCCCAATTTATGTTATTCTATCTTCACATCTGATTCTTACATGTTATTTTATTGTAAGTGCTTTCCATAAAGATAACGCAAATATCCAATTCGGGTCACCATTTCCTTGATGATTTTGAACCGCTTCATACACTGTTCCTTGATGTTCTACTTTATCGCCCTTTGTATATGCCTTCTTTGGATCCCATGTTTCATAAGATACATTTTGATCTTTGGTTTTTACCGGAAGCATTTCACTTTGAATAGATGTATTTCCAGCTGCATCTATAGCCTTCACTGCATATTTATATTCCTTATTAGCTGTTAAGTTTTGATCAATAAATGTCGTTCCTTGTACGGTTTGAATCAATTGTCCATCACGTAATACCTGATATTCTTTTACACCTATATTATCTGTAGAAGGATTCCATTTTAGCTCTACACTGTTAGAAGTAAGGTTGCTTGCATATAATCCTTGTGGCTGTGTGGGAGCTTCTGTATCTGGTTCCGGATTAACAATTTTATCTACTTTCTTCAATCCCTCTTTTGTAATCTCATACACCACTTTGTTCCCAAAACTTTCCTGGATACTTTTTTCCACATTTGTAATAGTAGCTCTATGTACACCTTCTAGATGTGTTAATTCAATATAATCTCCTACTTTTACCGGAACTTTGGCTTGCTCAGCATTTTGTTGCTTATTTCCATAAATCTCTTTGTTATATACCACTTTACCTGATGTATTTTGCACTTTAATACTTGCATATGTACTATCAAAGTAGTTATGTGGTACACCTGCTTTTAGATCTATTTGCATTTCTTCTGTTGATTTATTTAAATTTACTTTTGCAAATTCAAAATCTCCAATCCCTTTCAGCGACCATGTAAACTGGTTTCCTTCTAAAATATTATTTACATTAGGCTTATCTGGTTTAATTGGATTAGAATCCGTACCCTTCCAAATCTCTGCTGTTAAAATTGAATATCCTAATGCAGCTACTTTTTGAATGGTATCATTATTTGGACGTAATCCCCACTGCTCAAAGAAAGGAATCAAATTTTGTTTGGCTACTTTTGATGCTGAAATCATAAATAATTGTTTTTTATTTTCATCAGTTTGTGGAAGTTCACTTGAAGGCATATCTCTATACAATTGATGCAATTTAGGATAGAAATCCTCTCCATACGCTAACTGTAGTTGCCAAAGCATAACAAGCTTTACAAAAACATCGCTAATTTCATCATAATTTTTATTCACTTGTTCTAGATATTGAAATGCTTTTGGATAAATTCCACTTTTCTCTAAGTTGGATGGTTGGTTAAATGCTTTTTCTACAGAAAGGCTGTATATATTATTTTGCACTTCTGTCATATTATAAAACTTCCAGGGCGATTGTTGTCTCAAATGTCCTGCCTCATGCCAAGGGCCCCAGCCATCTGTTACAAATTTATTAATATCTAACACGTATTGGATTGCATCTCCTACATATGCTGTGCGATAAGAAGTTGCATACATATAATAATCAGGAGAATGATTTTCTTCTACGTAATGAACATAATGTTTATCTACTTGTTCTTCAGATAATCCAGCTACTTTGTCTTGAATTCGAGTAGCTTCATCCATCTTTTTCAAGAGTTGTACAGGATCTGTATTAGAACCCAACAAATATTTCTTAACACGTGCAGGGCTGGCCGTAATTAATACACGTTCGCCTTTTAACTCCACTGCATGTGCATTAGGATACTGGTCCAGCATGTTTATTAAATCTTGTTTCGTATGCTTTCCTAGTTCAAAGAAAGGCGTAATCGTTCCACCTGCTGTGATTGTTGTTCGAATGGTACCACCTTGTTGTTTATTATAAAAATAAATCATCCCCCCATTTGGAGATTGGATTGTGTTTATACCAGGTTTTAATGTAAATGATTTTATCTTAGAATCTTCTCTCCAAGAAGCATCATACGAATACGTTCCAATATATACCTGAATATCTTGATTACCTTCTACATTAATCGTTATTTGTTCATTTGGCTTTGCATATAAACCAGTTGGTTCATATGGACTAAATGCCATATTTTTTCTTTCCTGTTGTTTCAGTACCTCAACATCCCCTTTTCCTGGGACTGTAAATGTTCTATTTTCTGATTTAACTGATTTTTCACTTTGCAGTGATGTCGATAAATTTTTTTGCTGCTGCGTTTCCTCTGCAAAGACATCTGATGAAGAAGCCATTCCAGAAGCAATTATAGTTAATGTTGCAGTAGCTACTAGTATTCTTTTGGTTTTATACTTTGATTTATTCCCCATAGTATCTCCCTCTCATTTCCTTGATCAATTTAATAGTTTTGGTTTCTTTAGCATGTACTTACGTGCAAAAACAGTTCATGAACTTGTATTTATTACTTTTTTACATAGTCCTCCCTTATTCTATTTATAATTATATTTTGATATTATTTTATGACACATATTAATACAACTTTATAAAATATCAATCAATAATGAGCTTTTATGTTTTGATTTGGTATTCTTAACTATCTTATAAGTCAAATAAATTACATAAAGGTATTCATTTCGTATGAATACTACGTTAAATCAAATTATTTTCAGATTAATAATTCACAAAAAATTAATATTATGTAAAATCCTATCAAGGAAATAAATACAAATTGATTTGTCATATATACATTGAAATCACTAAGACATTTACTATCATCCGAATAATTAATTCCTTTTTCTATTTCAATTTAATTTTTTAAGTTATTAGGAGATAAAAAAGCGAATCTATTTTGAAAATAGATTCGCTTTTTTACGTATAACATAAACTTTCAAGTTCTTTTAATTGAACTTTTTATAAAAAGAAAAGGTACTTCCCAAAAGAGAAGGATCCTACTTGCTCAAACATGTAGGTCGTGATAACCTTTGTCTCTAATATATCTCATTTATAGTTTGTTTAATTGACTATGTCTTTTAGAATACATAAAATATACTATTATCCCTATAAATAACCAAATGCCGAAATAAACCCAGGTTTTTAAAGGTAGATTTACCATTAAAAATAAGCAACATGTTATTGAAATAATCGGTAAAATTGGTACCAGTGGTACCATGAAACCACGTTTTAAATTTGGATGTGTTTTACGAAGAATAATAACTGACACACCAACCATCGCAAATGTTAATAACGCTCCAATATTCGCTAAATTCGATAATTCTTTTAAATCGATAAATCCAGCAATTAAAGCACTACCAATACCTGTTAACCAAGTTGAGAATACTGGTGCTTCTGTCTTCTTATTAATTTTCGCAAACGATTTTGGTAATAAACCGTCACGACTCATCGCAAAGAATACACGTGTTGTTGCATAAATGTAAGCGAAAATTACAGCCATAATACCAATTACAGCTCCAATTGCGATTATACCCGCTACTTTATCTTGTCCTACAACTTCTAATACGTAGGCCATTGCTTCTGGTACATCTAATTCCTTATAAGAAACCATACCAGTCATAACAAGGCAAACTATAACATAAATAATTGTACAAATAACTAGCGAAGCAATAATACCAATCGGTAAATCACGTTGTGGATTTTTTACTTCTTCAGCAGACGTTGCTAACGCATCAAATCCTAAAAAGGCAAAAAACACTGCAGCTCCTCCGGCAAAGATTCCGCTTATACCATAAGGTGCAAACGGGATCCAGTTTTCTGGTTTTACGTAAAATATACCAACTGAAATGAATAAAACAACAATACCAATTTTTATTAATACCATTGCGTTATTCACTCGCTTACTTTCTTTCGTTCCTTTTGATAATAACCAAGTTAATAACAAAGTAATGATTACTGCTGGTAAGTTAACGATTCCACCTTGTGTTGGAATTGTTAAAAGTGATTTTGGTATCTCAATCCCAAACCCGTTTAATAAGTTTTGAAAATAGCCTGTCCATCCACCCGCTACTGCGGCAGTTGTAACTATATATACAGACAATAAAGTCCATCCCATTAAGTAGGCTACAAACTCACCAATCGTCGCATATGAATAGGTGTATACACTACCAGAGACTGGAAGAGCAGATGCGATTTCCGCATAACATAGGGCTGCAAACCCACAAACAATTGCAGCAATCATAAATGAAAAAATAACTGCTGGACCCGCATCTCTTGCGGCTACTAATCCAGTTAATACAAGTACTCCTGTACCAATTATTGCACCAATCCCTAGCATGGTAAGATCAAATGCTCCCAATGTTTTTGTCAAAGTCTTACTTTCACCATCTTCTAATAATTTCCTTACTGATTTTTTCCTAAATAAATTGGCCATAACACACGCCTCCATTTATTAAAAAAGGAGCTAAGATATCGTCTCCTAGCTCCCCTTAAGTAAAATAATTTTATTTTATAAGATTATTCAATCGTTATTTTACCTCATTGGCAACAAAGAAATGCTCACATACAGTTGAAATACGTTTTAAATCCACATTGCCACCTGAAATAACCGCTACTACTTTTTTACCCTGTACATATTTATCAACTTTGCCTGCCAGAAGTGCAGCTGTGGCTAACGCTCCCGCTCCTTCTACGACAGCCTTTCCGCGTTGCAATAAGTCTTTCATCGCTACTTCTAATTCTTCTTCCGATACAGTTACAATTTCATCTACTAGGTCTTTTACAATTTCAAAAGTTAAATTTCCTGGTATTTTTACCGCACAACCATCCGCTATTGTTGGTGCTTCATAGTGTTCTAAAATTCTCCCCGCATCATAAGAAGCTTTCATTCCATGAACATTATCTGCTTGAACCCCAATAATATTAATGGAAGGATTAAATGATTTCAGCGCTACAGCAATTCCTGAAATAATTCCTCCTCCACCAATAGGTACAATAACAGTATCAACATCCCACATATCATCCAGAATATCTAACCCAATTGTCCCTTGGCCAGCCATTACTTCTACATCATCATATGGATGTAGGTATGTTTCGCCTGTTTCTTTTATAATTTCTTCACATTTCGCTTTTGCATCATCAAATGTATCACCGTATAAAATAACTTCAGAACCATATCCTCTCGTCGCATCCACTTTAGCTTGCGGTGCAGAGGTTGGCATCACAATTTTACTTTTGATTCCTAATAAATGGGAAGATAATGCAACACCTTGTGCATGATTTCCAGCTGAACAAGCGATTACACCACGTTCTTTCTCTTCATTTGTTAGTTGGGAAATTTTATTAAATGCACCACGAAATTTAAATGAACCCGTTAACTGCATGTTTTCCAGCTTTAAATAAATTTCTCCACCCGTTTTACTAGTTAAATAGAAAGATTTAACCAAAGGTGTTTTTCGGGCATTTACATCAAGAATTTCTTTGGCTTTTTTAATGTCAGTGATATCTAACAATACTTTTTTGGTAATCATACTAACACTTCTTTCAATTCTTTAAAGTCCAAACCTAGCGTCATACCTAAATTTTCGTAGGTAATAATACCTTTATATACATTTACCCCAGATGCTAATGATGATTTATTTTGAATTGCATTTTCTAATCCATCTTTAGAAATTGCTAATAAATACTCAATATTTCCATTTGCCAACGCCATAGTTGAAGTACGTGGGGTGGCACCAGGCATATTTGGTACTGCATAATGAATTACGTCATGTTTAATAAATACAGGATTATCATGAGTTGTATAATGATCAATAGTTTCTACTGTACCACCTTGATCTATTGCGATATCCACAATGACACTTCCTGGCTTCATAGATTGAACCATATACTCTTTAACAATTTTAGGAGGGCGAGATCCTGGTATTAAAATTGTTGAAATAAATAAATCTGCTTCTTTAATCGTTCGCTCTAGATTTTCAGTATTAGATTCAATTATATTTACTTCTTCTGTTGCGTATTGCTTTCTTAAATATGCAATTCTTTCTTGATTAACCTCTAGGATTGTAACACTACATCCAATTCCAATTGCCATATCACAGGCATTAGTTGCAGCATTCCCTCCACCTAGGATTACAACTTTTCCGGCTGGGATTCCCTCAATACCTGATAATAAAATCCCCTCTCCTTGATGTTGTTTTTCTAAATAATAAGCTCCCATAAATACCGCACGTCTTCCAGCAATTGCACTCATAGGTTTTAATAATGCTAAATTTCCATCCTCACTAATAGTTTCACCAGCAATCGCAGTAGTACCAGCATTTCTCATTGCTTCTACACACTCTTTCGACGCAGCCAGATGTAAAAAGCCCCAAACGATTAGATCCTTTTTAAAGTAATGGTATTCTGCAGGTAGTGGTTCTTTTACCTTTACTACCATATCAACATCCCATGCCTGGCCTTGATTTACTATGCTTGCTCCTGCACTTATATATTCATCATTTGTATAACCAGAACCTAATCCAGCATCTTTTTGTACTAAAACTTCATTTCCAGCTGAAACTAATTTTTGAACATTTTCTGGAGTCATCCCTACACGAGCTTCCCCTTTTTTTATCTCTTTCACTACACCAATTTTCATATCTACACATCCTTTTTTAGAGTGAGTTATAAATTAAATTAATTATTGTCAGATAAATATAAGATTCTAAATATTCATCCTTACAATATTTTTCAAATATAATTTAATTTATAACATTGGATTGCACCTACAAGATACCATTAGTAAAAGTAAGAGGTCAACAATTTTGTGAAACATTTCACAAAATGTTTTATTTAGTTGATTTTCTATATTTTATATCGAAAATATGATTGAATCCCTCAATACTTTGTGATATTCTTCACAAGAATATATCTTCTCTTTTGAATTTCGATTTACCATTTTACTATATCAAAATATTAAAATACCTCATTTATTCTTATTATTCATATAAAAGAAATCTCGTTTTTAACTTCATGTTTCGGGTTAAATTAAAGAATTTCTTTTAATGTATAATTCATTGAATTTTACTCGCCTCAAATCATGTGAAAATTTTCACATGATTTGAGGCGAAATTAAACTTTCTTTACTTATACGTTTAATTTCTTTTTTATTTAGTATCTGAAATGTATTCAAATTCTCTAGCTGGTAAGGATGAGGGGCGGCTATTTGTATGGATACAGGATATACTATCAAATAATTTAACAAACAGGATAAAGAATTCATAAGAGAATTTATATATTTTTCTAATTGGGAGTGATTATTTTGTCACAACAACAACTAAAAAAGGATATTGGTTTCTTTGCAGCATTAACCACAGTTATTGGTACCGTTATCGGCGCCGGAGTATTTTTCAAGCCCACTGCATTATATGGAGTAACAGGAACAGCTAGCCTAGGATTACTTGCATGGGTAATTGGTGGTATCTTGACCGTTTGCGCAGGACTAACTGCTGCTGAACTATCTGCCGCTATTCCTGAAACGGGGGGAATGATGGCATATTTAAAGAGGACTTATGGAAACTTAACTGCTTTCTTGCTTGGCTGGGCACAAACTGTCATATACTTCCCTGCAAATATTGCAGCTCTTGCTATTATTTTCGGGACACAAACGGTTAGTTTATTTGGCCTAAATGTTAATGAACACAAAATGCTAATTATCGCAATTGCAATTATCACAGCAACATTTGTAACTCTTATGAACTTTTTAGGAGCTAAAGCAGCTGGTGGAATCCAAATGGCTTCGACTATATGCAAATTGGTTCCATTAGCATTGATTATTATTTTTGGATTACTACACAAAAGTGACGTTACTTTTCAGCTTTTTCCAATTGAGGCAGGGCCGAACAAATCTATGATATCTGCCCTTGGATCTGGTTTACTCGCAACAATGTTCGCCTATGATGGATGGATTCATGTAGGGAATATTGCTGGAGAAATGAAAAACCCTAAAAAAGACTTACCTAAAGCAATCGTATTAGGATTATCAACAGTAATGGTTGTTTATTTATTAATTAATGTCGCGTTTCTAATGGTCATGTCTGCCACATCGCTCGCAGGTACTGATACACCCGCTTCTCAAGTAGCTACAATTCTTTTTGGAGCTATGGGAGGAAAACTAGTTACCATTGGCATTTTAATTTCCGTATTTGGAACGATTAATGGTTATATTATGACAGGAATGCGAATTCCTTATGCCATGGCTATTGAGAACAAACTACCATTTAGTAAATGGTTTGCTACACTATCTAAAAATAGTCGGGTCCCTTATAATTCTGGTCTATTTATGCTATTTATTTCAATTATTATGATGGCCGTCGGCGGATTCAATACTCTTACTGATATGTTGGTATTTGTAATATGGATATTCTACACAATGACATTCCTTGCTGTATTTATCTTACGAAAAAGAGAACCTGATCTTGTACGACCTTATAAAGTTCCATTATATCCTTTTATACCATTAGTTGCTATTATTGGCGGATTGTTCATTGTTATTAATACCTTATTCACTCAACCTCTACTAGCTTTATGTGGAATAGGTCTAACAGCACTCGGCCTCCCTATTTATTACACTATGCGTAAAAAGGTACAATTTGGTTTAGAAAATCATAACGAGTAGACCAGTCTTTCTTAAAGATGTGATACAAAATTTTATGATTAGATTGCAATTAATAAATAGTCTATTTTACTTCTTTATCCTTCTAAAAGATACATTAGTCTAACAAATAATAAACAAGGAGAACCCTTTTTGGGTTCTCCTTGTTTATTATTTGCCAGTGTTCTAGTTTTTTACCCTAAGTTAATTTACGCTTTATCCATGTTGCATTCCTACCTTTAGAAACCAATTTAATATATCCCTGTGAATTTAAAGCGTGTAATGTTTTATTTATAGTACTTTCACTTATGTCTGGATGCATGTTTCGAATATTTTCTTTAGTAAAAGGATGATTTTGCCTGTCTATGTATTTCTCAATTCTTTTTCTTTTAGTATGAGTGCTTATACAATTTTTTATTAAATTACCTAATTCTTCATATGCATCTAAAACAATATTTAAAAAAAGTTTCATCCAGAAAACTACATTATGATCTCCTTGATGCCAATTAGCTGCAGATTTATACAGAGCATCATAATAATCTGATTCATATTTTTTAAAATATTTCTCTATACATGTATATTTTACAAATGTATATCCACTTTCAATTAATAACCATTGAATTAATATTTTTGCTAACTTGCCATTCCCTTTATTAAATGGATAAATACATAGGAAATTTAATATAAATTGAGGAATCAGTAGGAGCGGATGAAAATTCCCTTTAGCCCTTAATGTATTATATTGTTCGCATAGCTGATACAAATATTGCGGAACCATATCATATAAAACAACTGTACTTAATTTGGATTGATTATTTAACATTGGAATACACGATAATACAAGTTCGTTTTTTCTCCAATTACCACTTTCAGACGTTGAATAATTCAGTAATTGGAAATGCAGTTCTTGAATTGTTTGTGGTTTAATAGGCAGTTTGTGATTTTCTTTTTGCACAAGTTCTAATGTTTTGCAATAACAAAATAAAGCGTCCTCTTCCAATGTTTGAGGGCTAACATGATTAGAAACAAATTTTTTCAACTGTTTATTTGAGAATGTAAACTTGTCATATATATTAGGAAAAGTTTTAATATATTGTAGGGATATACTCTTTTCCAAAAGATTAAAGATCTCTGGTTTTTGAGTTTGATATGCTGATATTTCTCCTTTATATTCACTGATTTTACTTATAATATTTATTAGTTCCCTTTTAAATTCTAAATTTGTATATTTTTCTTCAAAGAAATTTCTCATCTCGTTCCCTCCTTTCCCTACGGTTTATTGCCAACTTTGTATGCTCCATTATCCCCCTAATTTTCACATTTCCTACTGTATGCTTATTGTTTTATAAATGCCCATTAAGGATGTAATTAAACGGTAGCCAGATGCACACAGGGACCGCTCTCTTCTTATTAATGTATGTATTAGATTGCTAATGTTAATTAATAAATAAAAAGGCACTCTCTTAAATTTTTAAAAAAGTGCTTTTTATTTAATCAAATTTGTCTGCATTTAGTGCCTTAATAGAAAGTATACCAAAAAGGTATCAATCCTTTGTGAAAGACATAACATATTTAGCTATAAATAGTTATGTTGATTCTAAAAATGTTCAATCTTGATATGTTATGAACTAATATCATGAAGGCCATTAACTTCTTAATAATGTTTATAAAATGATTCTTTACAAGGCGAAAGTACTGTATTTCAGTTTAAACAAACATTTTTCTATAGTATTTAATTTCAGATTACATTAGATTAGATACATTTAAACTTTTGCCAAGCATTTATATATCCGACATAATATAATAAGATAAATTCACCTTATAGTATTGGTGACATGGTTTCTTTTAATGTATGTACAGAATGATTAAAGTTAAACTTTTCTTCCTCATTTAACTCAATTTCTATAATTTCCCGAATACCTTGACGATTTATAACAGCAGGAACTCCTATATATACATCATTATGACCATATTCATTTTCAAGGTATGCAGATACTGTTAATACACTATTTTCATGATGTAGAATTGCCTTTGTGATACGTAATAAAGACATTCCAATTCCATAACAGGTTGCTCCCTTACGTTCAATTATATGATAGGCCGCATCACGTGAACGAACAAAAATTTCGTCTAAGTCACTTTGATTATACTGACTTTTATTTTCTAAAATGGTTTGTAGCTTTTGAACGCCAACTGACACATGACTCCAAACCGGAAGCTCCGTATCACCATGTTCACCAATTATATAAGCATGAACATTATGAGAATCGATTTCAAAATATTCTCCTAACATGTAACGGAAACGTGCAGAATCAAGTGTTGTACCTGAACCAATTACGCGTTCTTTCGGCAATCCAGATTCTTTCCAAGTTACATATGTTAAAATGTCCACTGGATTTGTTGCAATTAAGAAAATACCATCGAATCCGCTTGACATGACATTACGTATAATTTCTTTAAAAATCTTAGTATTTTTTTCAACTAAGTCTAAACGTGTTTCACCTGGTCTCTGTGGCAATCCGGCTGTTATTACAACAATTTGTGCATCTTTACAGTCCTCACAGCTACCCTTCCATACTTTTGTTGGTGATGGTGAAAAAGGAATTGCATGACTTAAATCCATTGCTTCTCCTTCTGCTCTTGCTTCATTTACATCTACAAGAACGAATTCTTCTGCCAACCCCTGATTAATCATACAATATGCATAACTACACCCTACGGCCCCTGTACCAATTAAAACTACACGATTAATATTTTTATTCATTTATAGATCCCTCACTATTTATGTTATGTTTTTGTGCATTGTTGTTATTCTAATAAAAAGAGATTTAATTGATTTTGAATAAACAAATAATGAACTCGAAATACATTAATGTTCAATACCACATAGTTAAACTTAAATTCCTTTTCATATGTATTTCCAGCAAATATTGCTCCAACATTATTTCTTATTTAACTCAAAAAAATATTATGTATAGCTTCACTAGATAAGATAATTTTTCTTTATCTACATTTCAAAGATTCTTTGATATTCTGTGAAAAATCTAGTTTATACATCTAGTTAAATAAAATTGTTAACGCTTACATTTTTATTAAGATTCACTAACGGATTATCACTTTTCATAATGACATTCATGCTTATATTATCTTCATTCAAATCTAATTACTGCAAATTTTTATTTTGTATATCGAAGGTTATTTCACCTATTTTAGCAATCCCCCCTAAAAGCACTTCTATACCAAACAAACTTTTTCAAAATTCATTTTCTAGTAAACCTCCCACTAATTTTTTAGAGTTTTCTGTAATAAATTCGACATGTGATCTTGCATTTTATATTAACAAATTTAGGTCACATAAGTTGTGAATGTTTTTTGTATATTTCCCTTCCCTTATATGTCTAACAAAAACAAATAATATATTTTATAAAAGAAAAAAATATATTTAAAAGAATTATTAAAACGGTATTTGCGGCTAATTAGGCCAACTGATATAAAAATAACATTCAAAATAATTATGTTATTTTTATACGAAAATGATTATATTAGTAGCTTAAATTTTTATTTGTGTTTGTAATGGGATGTTTTCCTCACATTGAGATTCAACTAAATCGCCCTTCTGTTCAGCTGTAGGGTTGTTTTGGGTTATATAATGATATACCATGCCAACAAATACAGATCCACCAATAATATTTCCAATTGTAACTGGAATTAAATTATAAATAGCCCCACTAAAAGAAATAGTATTGGGATGTGGCGATACCAGGGAGATTGCAAATAGCGATAAATTTGCAATGCTATGTTCATATCCAGATAAAAAGAATGTAAAAACCAATAACATCATAACAATTATTTTTGCTGTATCCCCTTTTACTTGAGAAGGAAGGAAGCATGCTAGACAAACAAGCCAATTACATAAAATAGCTTTGAAAAATAGCTGTATTGTCGGTGTATTCATTTTTACTTCAACAACATTACTTATCAAATGTTCATATTCAATTTGATCAAAAATACCAGTACCATAAAATAATAACGCAAAAAATATTGCACCTACCAGATTACCTAAAAAACAAGCACCCCAGTTACGACAAGTATCTAAGACCGTTGTTTTTTTTCGTAAGGTCGAAATTGTAAAATACATTGTATTCCCAGTAAATAATTCCGCTCCACCATATATTATTAATATAAGTGCAATTCCAAAAAATAAAGAAGCACTTAAATAAGTTGCAGGTGAATTTACAACGTGAAAAAAATCCCCTAATTTAAAACATAATACTATAATAAATCCAATATAGATGCCGGCTAGTAATGCACGAACAAAATATTGTATTGGGTTTATATCTAATATTTGTTTCTTCTTTTGTGCAAGTTTTATAGCATCAGCTATCCCTTGTTCTAACATAAAATTACACACTCCTTTAGTTCATGGTTATTATAAATAATCCTAAGAATAAGCTACATGTTTCAATATTTACTTTCAAGATTTTGTTCAATATTTCACAAAATAAACATACTCACTTTACAAAATGATTCAAATGATGTGCAATCTGCTATATTCACTAAATCCTAGAAGGTGCATAATACACGAATATACCTAGTGAATATAGAATAAAAGAATAATTAATCTGGTATAAAAAGTTTTAATTTATCATGTTTAGGAAAAGCACTCCATCTTAATTTTTACTTACTTGTATAGTGATCTATCAGGAAATTATTCGCATTTATACATAAAAAAACTTTAATTATAAGGTTACAGTGTGTTTGTATGCGTTATTCTTTAAAAATTGAAGAAATACTACTAGCAGCAAACATATTCAACATTTTCCATCTGAAATATCTTAGTAACATTTTTAAAATTTCCTCTAACCTATGAGTTTAATGGGATCATCTTTGTATCTCATTACCCGAATAAAGATAATTTGTGACATATTTTAAAATAAACTATATATCAAGCAATCTGCTTTTTAAAATTGTTATAATATGAACGAACATCTTTGCTCAACACTTCACAATCGGAAGGAGAAATTGATATGAGAAAACGAAAACGCTTAGTAATAATCGGTAATAGTATATCTAGTTTACGCTGTATTGAAGAGATTTTAATACAAAATCCTAATATGTATAGCATTTCTATTTTCAGTGATGAACTCTATCCTCTCTACAATCAAATAAACACTATTTCATTACAATTAGATATTAAAAATAGAATACAAAAGCAATATAATTGGTACAAACAACATAATATTAAGCTTTTTACAAACGAAAAGGTAATAGAAATTGATCGTGAGGACGAGGTCATTGTTACAGATAAACGCCGTATTGTTTTCTACGATAAACTCATCATTGCAACAGGATCTACTGCTTTTATTTTTCCCGTTAAAGGACTGCAATTATTGGGAGTAAATAAACTTAGAACAACTGAAGAAATTCAATTTCTATTAAATATTAAGAAGCATGCAAAAAAAGCTATTATTATTGGTAATGGCATGCTCGGTCTAAAAATTGCACAAAAATTATTTGATTTTGGAATAGACGTCCGCGTAGTTCATTTCAGTTCACACTTAATGGCAAAACAAGATATCTTGGCTTGTTCATTACTATGTAACAAGCTAAAAGCAAAAGGGATTCAATTTCTCATGGAAAAAAACACGGTTAAAATCCTAGGTACAGACTATGCAGAGGGGATCCAGTTCGAAGATGGCACTATTAAAAAATACGATTTAATTGTAATACCTATTGGTAGGCGACCTAATACACATTTAGCAAAAAAAGCTGGCTTATATGTTAAACGTGGCATAGTTGTTAATAAGTTTATGCAAACAAATGATAAATTAATTTATGCAATTGGTGAATGCACTGAACACAATGGTATTACATTAGGATTTCCAGCCCCCCTCCACGCACAAGCTACTGTATTAGCCGAGCATATAACAAATGTACAGACAAATACTCTTTTTGCATAATTTCTTAGTTAATTAAAACTAATTCTTTATAACTTTTATCTAAAAAGCTCTTCTTAATAATTGTTTAAGAAGAGTTTTAAACCTTTGAAAACGTGTTAAAGAGAACACTGTAATATTGACACATTTGCAACCCCGTTACGTATTAAATTAAAGTATTAATTTAATTAAGGAGACATATTAAAATGCAACGACACAAAAGTATTTATCTATTAATTATTTTATGCACGGTATTATGTATAATAACTCTAGTCCATAAAGGTGAAAATAATAGCGTTAAAAATACAACATATGAGATGGATAAACTTGTTAAAATTGATGAAAAAAAACTATCTTCTAAAGAGAATAATCCTTTAGAAGTCCCTTTGATTTTACAAAATCCAGAATTAGAACGTGGATGCGAAGTTACAAGTTTAGCAATGCTTTTAAATTTTAACGGTCTATCCGTTGATAAATTAGAGTTAGCTGAAAATATTAAATATGTACCTTTTCAAAACAATGGATTGATGGGAAATATGGACGAAGGATTTGTTGGAGATATGTATGACATAGATATGCCTGGTTTAGGTGTGCATATTAAGCCGATTTTAGAGTTAGCCAAATTATACATATCAAAGAATTGTATTATAGACTTAACCGGAAGTAATCCTGAGGATTTATATAAAGCAATTGATAAAGAACACCCTGTTTGGATTTTAACAAACGCGAGCTTTCGCAAACTACCTGATTATGAATTTCGTACTTGGAAAACAAATATGGGTGAGAGACAGGTTACATACCGTCAACATAGTGTTTTACTAACTGGATACACCAATCAATATGTATACATTAATGATCCATTAGATACGGAAAAAAATAAAAGAATTGATAAGAAGGATTTTGAAGAAGCATGGGTTCAATTAGGCAGACAAGCCCTAACTATCATTCCTTAAAAAAACACAGAGCTATAAGATTTGAGATAAACTTTAAATTACTAATTTCTCATTATATAATTATTATATAATAATCCCTAGTTTACACGAGAATCACTAACGTTATTTAATTATATAAAATTAAAGGACACATCTATACCATTGGAGTGGTACCTAAGGTGTGTCCCTCGCATAAATCAAAAATATAAGATAAAATAATTTGAAATTTATTTTTTAAGTTTGATTATAAGGCATGTGATATTTTGCGGCTCAAAAAATTCATACCTTATCAATTAAACCGATTGGTAACACATATTCCCTTTTTCGTGTTTTACTCATATATAATGATTTTAAGAATTCATATAATTAAAATACTTACTAATTTGTAATAACTCCTCTTTTATATTCTGAGAAAGGGGTCTTTTGTCAGAAACTGATAAGTCTTCTAATAGCTAACTGATTTTTTATTATTATTTTCTTATTTCCAACAGAGGCCATGAGCCCTAAACTTTCAAACTTATTCAATTTACGACTAATAGTCTCTCTTGTTACCCCCGCATAATTTGCCAATTCCTCTCGTGTCAATGGCAAGTTAATAAGTATTCCATCCTCTGTACTTTTGCCATATTTATCACAAAACTCCAATAGTATATGAGCAATTCTAACTTCAGGATTGTTTGTCGCTAAATTTTGCACTAAATTCTCTATCTTAGCTAAACGTTTTGTGACAACTTTTAACAACTTTAATGCAATACTTGGATTTCGTTCCATTATATAATCCATATTTTCTTTTTTTAGCATACAGATATGAGTATCTTCTATAGCATACGCACTAAAATTACTTTTTTCATCATAATTAAATATATTTAATTCACAAAAGGATTCACCACTTGTTAGTATATGCAATATTTGCTCTTTCCCTTGAAGAGTTAATGTACATAGCTTTACTTGTCCACTATTAATAATAAATAATGTATCTGATTTATCTCCCTCAAGAATTAATGGCTGACCCTTTTTAAACTTCCTATGTTTTGTCATTGAAGCTATATTACTAATTTCCTCTTCGGAAAGGGTCTTAAAAATTAGTACTTTTCTTGGGCAAAGCTCTCTTGATTTTTTATGATTATCGTCCATATTTTCTCACCTTACTTTAAATATAGAATAAAAAATATACTGATATCCAAGATTATTATAGACATTTTTATCAAAAATTGCAGTGACCCAAATCACAACTATATGTTTATGTAGACAGTGATATACACTATCTACATAAACATATTTTGAATATGGCATAGAAAAAATAAGGCCCTGAGGAGAAAGGGTGGCGTCAGGGCCTTATAGAGTGTACCGAGAATGGCTGAATCGGTATAAGTATCTGCTACATAACTATTATAGGATTTTTCAAAGAATATTTCTGTGACCAGAATCACATTCAAAAATATAAAAAACAATGAGAATACTGTGCAGTATTCTCATTGTTTTTTCCTTCTTATTCATCTATTGGTGCAAAATGATTTTTATCTTCTCCGCACACAGGACAAACCCAGTCCTCTGGTAAATCTTCGAAACTTGTTCCTGGTTCTATATCCTCATCTGGATCCCCTACCTCTGGGTTATAAATATATCCACATGGTAAACAAATGTATTTTTTCATGATTTCCTCTCCTTTTTGTACAGCTTTATATTTTTTCTTTTAACTTGCTCATTATTTCACTTATGTTTGTATTTAATAAATCTATTCCTTCTAACGATACATGCTTTTCAATCGCAGATTTGTAAGGAATAGATGCCGCAACTCCTTCTAATGAAATCACACCGACTATTTTATTATCCTTAATAAATAACCTTGTATACTTCTCCTTACCGTCTTCTTCAACAATTGTTGTATCACATTGCTCTTCATTAACAACTCCAATTGAAAATAAAGATACATTGAATGCGTTAAAAATAGTAGTTGGAATTTCTTTTTTATAAATAGCAGTTTTAGAGACCATATTACTACCTGCTACTCTTCCTTGTTCCAAGGCAGTCCCCCATAAGCCTTCAATTTCATTATTTACTTCTGCAACATCTCCCGCAGCGTATACGGAGTCTATATTTGTTCTCATCTCCTCATCCACAACAATTCCTCTATTTAATTTAATAGCCGTATCATGTACAAGTTTAGTGTTCGGAGTAACGCCAATTGAGTAAACAATACTATCACAATTAATTTGAGAATTGTCGTTCATCTTTATGCCAGTTACAGATTCTTTCCCGAGAATAGAATCAATAGAAGTATTTAAATACACCTTTACTCCTTCCTTTTCAATTTTTCGTTTCAAGAGAAGCGAAGATTTTGTATCTAATTGTCTTCTCATTAATAAAGGAGCTACTTCTACAATGGATACCTTTTTACCAGCTTTCAGAATAGACCATGCTGTTTCTAACCCTTGTACACCCCCACCAATGGTCACAACACTTTCTTTGTCCTCTAAATGACCTTTAAGCTCATCTGCTTCTTTCATGTCCCTAATAGTAAAAATATTTTTTTTATTAATTCCATTTATCTCTAATCTTCTATTATTCGCTCCTGTACAAATTAATAGTTTATGATAAGAAAATACCGCTTCATTGGATGTAACAATAAATTGCTCATCTGTATTAATTTTTACCACCTTTGTATTTATAAAAACTGATATGTGATTATCTTGATACCACTTTTTCTTTTTAATTAACACTTTTTCACTGTGTAAATCTGAATACAGATCCTTTGATAATTTAATTCTTTTATAAGGTAGTAATGGCTCTTCACCAAAAATAAATATATTTGATCCTTTATTATACTCTCTAATAGTTTTAGCTGCATTTACAGCAGCTACACCACTCCCAATAATAACAAAATTCTTTTCCATGTTTTCACCTCCATTTTTCTATTAAATAGAACTCAATAATAAATCTGTAACAAATGTTGTTGCATGTTGGATTTTCTTTACTTTCCCCTCATCTTTTGGAGAGAATCTAATCCGAATAGGAAATTCAACATGAGTCATACCTGTAGATTGGATAACTTTTGATGTGCTTTGTACATTCATATTTGTTTCATTGAGGTAATCTTGTATCACTTCAATTGCCTCTCCACTCCAACCATATGAACCGAATGAAGCTGCAATTTTTCCTTCTAGGTTCATTTCTGTCATTTCTTTTAAAATTTCTTCTAAATTACCAATCATATCTGCATATCTAGTTGAAGATCCTATGAAGACTGCATCTGCTTCTTGAATACTCTTTAAAACCTCTGATTTTTTTGATTTATCAGCGTTAAATACTGTTACATGAATATTATCTGCTTCTAAAGTTTCTTTAATAATATTTGCCACTTTTTTTGTATTATTTTTAATTGTTGTATATACAATTGTTACTTTCTTATCTTGATTCGTATCTCTACTCATATCCGCATATAATTTAATATACTTCTGTATATCCTGACGTAAAATGTAGCCATGAGATGGTGCAATCATTTGTACATCCAAATCTTTTAGAGCTTCTATTAATGTTCTTACATATCTTCTATGTGGATGGATAATGGCATTATAATAACCAATAAAATCTTCCGTAATATCTACATTCGCTTTATCACTGAAAATCTCGTCATTTGCTATATGAGTACTAAAAATATCACAAGGAAATAAAATTTTATCCTCTACACAGTAGGTAATCATTGTTTCTTCAGTATGAAGATATGGTGTTTCTTTAAATGTTAATATTTTTCCACCAATATCTAATGTATCACCGTCTTTTACTATTAAAAACTTTCGATTATGCAGCTTATACATCTCTTGTATTTCTGGTACTGCAATTTCTGTACATACAATCGTTGCATTAGTAGCTCTTGATGCTAATGCTGCCAATCCCCCTGAATGGTCGGGCTCTGTATGATTCACTACGATATACTGAATTTCTTGTGGATCAATTAATTTACTTAATGATTCTACAAATTCTCTTCCAAACTCTATATCAACTGTATCAATCACTGTTGGTTTTTCCGTTTTTAGCAAGTACGCGTTATAAGTTGTTCCTTTTGCTAAGATTAAACGATGAAATGGAACTTCTCTATTATCAACTTTTCCTACCCAATATATATCTTTAGTTAACTGAATTTCTTTGCACATATAACTCAATTCCTCCTCAATCAGATTCGATTTACCACTGAATTATATAAACTTTTTTATAATTAAAAGAGGACTAGAATCACATTTTAAAAAAATTAATAAAAAAACACCTGAGTAACAGCTTTCTACTCAGGTGTTTTTAAAATTTATTTTGTTGCTACAATTACTAATGCCGGACCATCAAGTGAATATATTTTTTTATCAAAATTAGCGTAAGTTTCTACTGACTCAAATCCACAATCTATTAATATGGGAAGTAATTGTTTTTTTGTAATTGGATATAACTCTATACTATTTGAGAATTCTTCACCACATGTATTTAATGTTACAGTAAATAGCACCTTTGTTCTCTCTATTGCATAATCTCGTTTGAATGAGAAATGTTCTTTCTTAATTACTGGAAATATGAATTTTTTTTGATTTAATACTTTTTCATAGTTTACAATTTGAACTATGAACTTTCCATTTTTCTTAAGTTTTTTAAAAGAGCTTTGAATAAAATCAGTAATTTCCTGTACATTGTCTAAATGAACCAACGTATTTCCAATACAATAAATACCATCAAATATCCCAGGTACATCGTCTATTTGCTGCATTCTAAGTGTATTTACAAAAAGTCTTCCCCTATGGGTTATAGCCTTCTCAGAAATTTTATCAGCCATTTTCTTCTCTGGTTCCATCGCAGTTACAATCATTCCTTTTTCAACTAATGCATTAGCCACATTCCCTGTTGCCGCACCTACATCAATTACGGAGTCCCCCTCTTGTAAATAAGAAGCAATAAAATTCACTTGTTTTTCATTTTCCGGAAAAATTTCATCATAATACGGCATTAATTTTTGGTAAAAAGTCATTATTTATACACTCCTTTCTACATACAGTATTGAAGAAAACATTAATACAATATTATATATAAATATAATATAAGCAATATAAATCATTATTAGTCTTTACGAGATAAAATATTTAAATACTATTATTGTTGTAATAAAAACGTAAATAGCATTTATACTCTCTAAAATCCCCACCTTTAAGATTGAAATATTCCTTCCATACAGTACTATAGACCGTATCAAACTTGGGATAAAAATAATGGTAATCGTTGGTGATAAAATAAGCGTAACAATCACAAGTAATAAATGGTACCACCATGATAGAATGCGATACGTTGGATTCTTTTTTTCACGTATCATTGTTTTTACATAAAACGTACTTCCTATAAAATATAAAAATGTTATAGTCGCTATTATCAATATATTTTTATCGACTGTTTTCATTGTGAAGTAATAACTTATAATGCCCCCTATACAAAACAAAAGAATTGCACATACATCATTTAATAAGGCTCGTTCATTTTTTTTGCTAGAAAAATAAATGTTTATACAAAAAAACGGGAGCATAATAATAGAAAAGTAAACTATACGCCATTCATAACTAAGAGCAATAGCTGTACATATACAAGCCTCACCAAAGTAAAGAAAAAAATAATATAAATAATACTTCTTTCGCGGCTGTTTTACATACATTAATAAGGGATATGTAGCTAAATACACAAAAAACCACGCTAACAAAAGAGGTATATAATACCATGTCCATTTACCAGTTAAAATACCTAAAACAAATGGAATAAGCAGCATTCCCCAGGCTCCATGCTGCTTTGGAATAATTAACTTCATTCTTCCACACCTCACATTTAATTTTTTATCAAAATGTTACGTAAGAATGATAAGAATTAGCATGTATATCATTAAATTTATAGATAAAAAACTTTACCAGTGAGAGAATCCCCCCACTGGTAATCATACTCCACCAATTTAGGGAATACCCATCCCAAATAGTAAAATATAATGAATTTCTCATACTCACTCTTCTCTTATAAGATAAACCATGTTTTAAAAAAATACTGTGAGTGAAATCACTGCATTTTATTTTTATACCTTTTATTTTATAAAATAAAACATTGTTCAGTGTGTTTTTACTCTCTATTCATATCCTCACTCTTTGAACCTAAAACAAAAGAATTTTTATCTATAAATAATTGAATCATTCTATATCTTTTTATTTTTTATGAGCAAGGTAATACGATAAACTTCTAGATTTAGTCTCTTCTAAACAGAAAAGATTACATACTTCATTTATTAGTACCATTGCAGAAATGCACTGTATATAGTATTATTTATCGATGTTAGATACTATATATTGAGCGGGAGTGAATTTTATGAACAACTCAGACAATGTAAAACAGCAAAAAAATACTTTATGGACAACTTTTGATAAAATTATAAACAGTAACGATCAAGACTTAATGCAAGAAAATGCAAATGTTGATGGTCGATCTCCAATGGGAATGATGGGAACATTTGCATCAGAGAGCGTAAAACTTTATGTAAGGGAACATTTGCTTTCTAAACAAGTAAAACAAGCTATTAATCAAAATATTTTATACCCACACGATTTAGATTTTTATGCAACAGGAACAACCACTTGTTCACAAATTCCTTTAGCACAATTGCTGAAAAAAGGGTTCCACACTGGACATGGCCATATGAGACAACCACAAGATATTAAAAGTGCATTAGCACTCTCGTCTATTATTCTTCAAGCTAATCAAAATATGCAGCATGGTGGGCAATCTCTTGCCATGTTTGATATAGATTTAGCACCATATGTTAGGAAAACATTTGAAAAAAATAAGAAAAAGTTAAAAGACTATCCGCTAACAAAGGAACAAATTGAAGTGTTTGCATGGAAAGAAACAGAAAACGATACATATCAAGCATGTGAAGCATTTATTCATAATTCCAATAGTATGCATAGCCGTGGTGGTGGACAAGTTCCGTTTATTTCAATTAATTATGGAACAGATACATCAAAGGAAGGAAGGCTATTAATTAAACAATTACTACAGGCAACACAAGCGGGATTAGGAAAAAGTGAAACTCCTATTTTCCCCATTCAAATTTTCAAGTTAAAAAAAGGTGTGAATTTTGAAGAAAAAGATCCAAATTATGATTTATTTGAACTTGCATTAGAAACAACAGCAAAGCGATTGTTCCCTAACTTTTCATTTTTAGATGCGCCATTTAATGCAGCGTATTATAATGGGCACCCAGAAAGTGAAGTATGTTATATGGGTTGTCGTACTCGTGTGATGTCTAATATTCATGGTGAGGAGACAGCAATTGGCAGGGGAAATCTATCATTTACCTCTATTAATCTAGTAAAATTGGCTTTAATAAATGATTCAAAAGAGGGATTTTTCGAATCGTTAAATCATTATATCAAACTTGGCATTCGTCAATTGCTAGAAAGATATTCATATCAATGCACAAAAAAGGCAAGAGATTTTCAATTCCTATATTCACAAGGGATTTGGCGCAATGGAGAAAAACTACAACCGGAAGACTCAGTTACTGAGATTTTAAAGCAAGGAACATTGAGCCTTGGTTTTATTGGACTTGCGGAATGCTTGGTTGCCTTAACAGGAAAACACCATGGGGAAGATAAAGATTCATGGCAACTTGGAAAAGAAATTGTTACCTTTATGAGAAATAAGATGGACCAAGCAACAGAAGAACATTGCTTGAATTTCACTTTAATTGCAACTCCTGCCGAGGGACTATCAGGGAAGTTTATCAAAAAGGATTGTGCTGAGTTTGGAACTATTACAGGTGT
Source organism: Bacillus sp. D48C (assembly GCF_053345735.1). NCBI lineage: Bacteria > Bacillati > Bacillota > Bacilli > Caryophanales > Bacillaceae > Bacillus > Bacillus sp. D48C. Next base: position 26,773 of record NZ_JBKFAQ010000010.1, on the reverse strand, counting down.
AACCGATCATGATTACTATACAAATTCATTTCATATTCCAGTTTATTATCCTATTCAAGCAATTAATAAAATACGTTTAGAAGGACCGTTTCATGCTCTTTGTAACGGTGGTCATATTACGTATATTGAACTAGATGGGGCGGCAGCGCATAATCAAATGGCTTTAAAACAGATTGTTCAAGCAATGGCACAGTATGAAGTAGGATATGGTTCAATTAATCACCCAGTGGATCGTTGTAAATGTTGTGACTATAATGGAGTGATTGAAAATGAGTGCCCTAGCTGTGGAAATATAGAAGATCATCATATTGAAAGAATTCGCCGTATTACTGGATATCTTGTAGGGGACATGTCAAAATGGAACAATGCAAAGCGTAGTGAAGAAGCAGATCGTGTGAAACATAAATGAAGGTAATGAATATTATTCATGATAGTGTAGTAGATGGTGAAGGATTACGGACAGTTGTGTTTTTTGCCGGTTGTCCGCATCATTGTTTAGGTTGCCATAACCCCAAATCATGGAATCTTTATAATGGTACCGAGATGAGTGTGAAAGAAATTATAAAAGAAATTTCCACAAATCCTCTAACTGATGTAACATTTTCAGGTGGCGACCCATTTTTTCAAGCTATCGAGGTCAAAGAAGTTGCAAAGGCTGTAAAAAGTTTAAACAAAAATCTTTGGATTTACACTGGCTATACACTAGAAGAGATACAAAACTCACAAAACAAAGATATGATTGAGCTGTTACATTATGGAGATGTTTTAGTTGATGGAAGATTTGAAATCAAAAAAAGAGATTTGACTCTTCCATTTCGCGGAAGCTCAAATCAACGTATTATACGCCTAAAATAAGTATAATTCCCTTGCTTTTTTTCAATTATTAGTCATCACTAACCCAGTATTTATGAGCGGAAAGTATCTGCTCATAAGTACTGGAAATATACAATAAAAAAATTTATAAAACAGGTTAAAAAAAGAGACATGCTCAATTCTTACACTTTTTCCGCAATGCTTTTGGAACATATATACAAAAAGGTTCGCTTTCCATGTAATCCCCCGTCATCGCAAATGCCCTAGAACGAGATCCCCCACAAACATATCGAAACTCACAAACACCGCATTTTCCTTTATAATTGTCTGGATTACGAAGACTTTGAAAAACAGGAGAGTTTCGATAAATTTCAGCTATCGGTGTTGATTTAATATTCCCCGTTTTAATTGGCAATAGCCCACTTGGGTATACATCTCCAATATGAGAAATAAATACAACTCCATTTCCATCATTTACTCCTTTTGGAGCGCGTCCAAATTCATTAACTCCGTCCGTCATCCCTTCCATCAATACATCTCTATATTGAATAATTTGATCTATCTTTTTAATTCCCTTCATTTTTTCTTGAAGAACAACGCGTCTATAGTGCTGAGCAGCTGTGGTTTTTATATCAAAAGAAACAGTTTTACTAAGCTGATATAGCCAGCGGAACACTCTTTCATGTTGAATTGGTGAAATCATATCTTTCTCTTTACCACGTCCTGTTGGGACTAAGAAAAATACACTCCACAACACACAATCTAATGCTTCTACTAAATTTGCCATATCTTTAAGTACACTCAAATTATAATTAGAAACAACTGTATTAATTTGAATAGGGATTTTTAATTCATTTAAATGATGAATTGCATCCATTGTTAATTTAAATGCCCCCTCTGTTCCTCTAAAATGATCGTGTACTTCAGCTGTTGGTCCATCTATACTAAATGCCCATCTAGCAATCCCAACATCTTTTGCTTTTTTAATCGCTTCTTTAGTAACCTTTGGAGTAGCACTGGGGGTCATGGAAACCCGAATACCTTTCTTCACCGCGTATTCAGCAATATCATATATATCCGAACGCATTAATGGATCCCCACCAGTAAAAACCAGCATCGGATTATCCATTTCATATATATCATCAATTAGTTTTTTTCCTTCTTCTAATGTTAACTCAAAAGGATCGCGATAATGCTGAGCTTCAGCACGACAATGTAGACATTTTAATTCGCATGCTCTTGTTAACTCCTATATTACAATAAATGGGTTTTTATTATAATCACGATTTATCAAAAAGAAAGCCTCCCATCAACTTACATACTATATTGTAAAATTATATGTGCATTTATGTTGTGAGATTTATCACGCATAAGTTTTTAGCATTTAAAAAATCCCTCCTAAAATAGATGAAATTAAGATAAAAAAGCACTCTCCTATTTATAGGAGAGTGCTTTTTATTTTAAAAATATCTTAAATATTTATATTTTATTGCTTTTTTATATAAATTCGATTTACTTATTATTTCTATTAGATTTCATCAAATCATCTAGTAATAAATCTAATTCTCTACTATAACAAATTACCTTTTCATGAGTGAATCCATACTGCTTAACAAGCGATATTAATTCCTCTTTTTTTTCAATTACTTGATTTAACTTCTTATAATTAGACATAGCTTTGTACACTCCCATCTTACCTTCATACAGGTCATCTAGGCAGCATTTTTGTTAGATGTTCTATTTAAAACAATGCTGTTTATAATATATATTTCCCCTTAACACCCATATACAATATATTTACAAATATCAAATACAAAATCTATGAACTTAAAAAGTTATACCTACTTAACTTATTACACACCTTTATATGCTTGTTTATAGACTTCTTTTAATTCTGAAATCAATGGGAGTTTCGGATTTGCTGGTGTACATTGATCTTCAAATGCTCTTTCCGATAAGACATCCACAACATTTTCAAATGCTTCTTGTTTTACTCCTTGTCCTGCAATACTCATATTAATATTCAATTCTTTTCCAAGGCTGATAATTGCTTGTACCAAAGATTCTACCCCTTCTTCTACTGTACTTGCTGGCAACCCCAATGTTCTTGCAATATATGCATAACGTTCATCTGCCACAAAATGCTCATATTTTGGGAACAATGCATGTTTTCTCGGCTTAATGGCATTATAGCGAATTACATGTGGCATTAAGATTGCGTTAGCGCGTCCATGTGGAATGTGAAATTCTGGCCCAAGCTTATGCGCCAAACTATGATTAATACCAAGAAATGCATTTGCAAAAGCCATACCTGCAATTGCAGAAGCATTATGCATTTTTTCACGTGCTTCTTCATCATTTCCGTTTTTATATGCTCGCGGTAAATATTTAAATACTAGATCAATGGCTTTTAAGGCCAATCCATCTGTATAGTCATTTGCCATAATAGACACGTATGCTTCAATTGCATGTGTTAACACATCCATTCCAGTGTCTGCTGTTACATGAGGTGGCACTGTCATTACAAACTGTGGATCAATAATCGCTACATCTGGTGTTAATTCATAATCAGCAAGTGGATATTTTATATTATTTTTTTTATCTGTAATAACCGCGAATGGTGTCACTTCTGACCCTGTTCCTGATGTTGTTGGAATCGCAACAAATTGTGCTTTTTGCCCTAATGTTGGAAACTTACATGTACGTTTTCTAATATCTAAAAACTTTTGTTTGATTCCAAAGAATTTTGTTTCTGGATATTCATAAAATAGCCACATTCCTTTTGCTGCATCCATTGCTGAACCTCCGCCCAATGCAATAATTACATCAGGTTTGAAGCTTCTCATCATCTCAGCACCCTTGAATACTGTTTCATCTGATGGATCTGGTTCTACCTCTGAGAAAACACCTACTTTTACATCATTTAAATGCTGTTGTAAGTAATGTGTAACTGTGTCCACATATCCCAGGTCTACCATTCCTGGATCCGTTACAATGAATGCTCGCGAAATGTTTGGCATCTTAGCTAAATATTGTGTCGCATGTTTTTCAAAAAAAACCTTAGGTGGTAATTTGAACCATTGCATATTATTTTTTCTATTTGCCAAACGCTTTACATTTATTAAATGTGTAGCTGTTACGTTTTGGGAAACAGAATTCTTACCATATGATCCACAACCTAATGTTAAAGATGGAATAAATGCGTTATATATATCACCAATCCCACCTTGTGCTGACGGTGAATTTACAATAAGACGACAAGCTTTCATTCTTAAACCAAATTGTTTTTGTACTTCTTTATTTGTAGAATGAATAACTGCTGAATGCCCTAAGCCACCCAAATTTAACATTTCTTCACAGTATTTAAATCCTTCTTCTCGTGAATTTGCTTTGATACAAGCTAATACTGGGCTCAATTTTTCACGTGATAGTGGATATTCTGCACCCACTCCCTTAATTTCAGCTACAAGTATTTTTGTATCTTCTGGTACCTTAATGCCTACTAATGAAGCAATATAATGTGCTGATTTCCCAACAATATCACTATTTACTGCACATGTATTTTCATTAATAACAAGCTTCTCTAGTTTTATTCTCTCTTCTTCGGTAACAAAATAACAATTGTTGTCTTGCATTTCTGTTTTTACACTATTATAGATTTCCTTATCTACAATGATTGCTTGTTCAGAAGCACAAATCATACCATTATCAAATGTTTTTGATAAAATTAAATCATTTACAGCTCGTTTTACATGTGCTGATTTCTCTAAATAACAAGGTACATTCCCAGGTCCTACTCCTAAGGCCGGTTTCCCTGTAGAGTATGCTGATTTCACCATTCCAGCACCTCCGGTTGCAAGAACAAGTGCAACCCCCTCATGGTTCATTAATCTTTTTGTTGCCTCAACAGAAGGTTTTTCGATCCATTGAATGCAATTCTCCGGTGCCCCTGCCCTAATTGCAGCATCTCTTAAAATTTTAGCCGCTGCAACAGAGCATTGCTGAGCAGATGGATGAAAAGCGAAAATAATTGGATTTCGTGTTTTCATTGCAATAATTGCTTTAAACATAGTTGTTGAAGTAGGATTCGTTACTGGTGTCACACCAGCAACTACACCTACTGGTTCGGCAATTTCGATGACTTCTTCATGTGGATCTTCATGAATAATTCCTACAGTCTTATCTTTTTTTATGCTATGCCAAATATATTCAGTCGCAAATATGTTCTTTGTACATTTATCCTCATACACACCTCGACCAGTTTCCTCAACCGCCATCTTTGCTAATGGCATATGTTGATCTAATCCAGATAGTGCCATTTCATGAACAATATGATCTACTTGCTCTTGCGTATAAGATTCTAGTGCTTTTAGTGCTTCTTTTCCATTTTCAACTAAAGTATTAACAACTTCTTGTACATCATTTTCATCTTTAATTACTACGTTGACCATTGCTTGTACTTCTTTTTCATCTGTCTTGTTTGTCATATTAAAGCCTCCAGATCACTATAAAAATAGATTTAAAATGTTGGAACTTATTGTTTTCATCTTGCCTATTAAGTAAAGCCTTAAATCATGTGAAGTATTTCACAAATGATAATATGAAATTTTCAACTACTCCTACTATACATGAAATGACTATTTTTTATTGTGTATTTTTTGTGAAGTGTTTCACAAATATTTATAATAATTCTAATCAATAATTACTTATTTACACCATCAATATATACAATTACATTCTCAGTTGTATTATTTCTCAATTCAATATACACCTCAGCATTAAAATACAATATTTGTTGATGCCTTAATATCTCAATTTCATTATCAATTATAACCATTGTTTCACCGAAAACTGCATACATACATATATCCTTGTTCAAATATTTTGGTATGACAACATTACCTGACGGATTAATGAAAAAAAATGATGGAAATGTATTTTCAGTTTTATTAATAATTGTTTTGAATACCTCATCATTTAATCCCATAGGTGTTACATTTTTTAGTTGCATAAATATCACTCCTATTCATGTATAAAAAATTTAATAAAGTATAATAAATTTATACTCTATTTTTACAAACTTATAGCTAGGATCTCGACTTTGCCTATAAGTTTATAACTATTAATTTCCTAAAGCAACAGTAATTCATCTTCTTGTAAAGGACTATTAATTTGTTATAGTATGTAAATCTCTTTGTTGTGATAACTATACTAAAGAAGACACTTAACACTTATATGTAATTTATCTAGTAGTATTTTATGTGTATAGTAGTTAGAAATTTTTATTAATAAATTTTGAAAACATTAGTATATATAATATAAATTATTTTTTTATTTAAAAATATTTTGTTTGTCCCAATCCTCTCTAAAATATTCCCCCTTTTCTTAAAATCTTATATAAATATATATCTTATATATATTAAAAATATAAAGATAAAACTTTTATAGGTTCATAAAATATAGAATAAAGCTTGCTATGACAATGTTTTTAACATGCCCTACTGTAAAAAATCATAAATGGTATGTAATGGGAGTGTAAAAATAGACTTTGTTGTACCATCCTTTCTACATAAAATCATAAAATAATACCACTATTCCTACATAAAAAATGAAGAAAAATAATTCACTGATAAGTATATTTATTCAACCGTAAATAAGAAGATATTCTTGATAGTTGTCCCCAATTTGTAGTTATTTGTACACAATCTATACACAATGATCATAATTTAATCCACTTAATTCAGTTATTCATATTTAATCACATAAAACTTGATGAATTTTAGTAGATTTACTTATAGAACCCTTATATAGCAACAATAGTATGATATTTTTATTCACAAATGATACTTTTTATAAACATATCCACTAAAAATTTAATTTTTCTTATGATTTTATGTAGAGTAAAATCTCTATTTATATAGGTATTGGATACCTTTTCAAGTTACTATTGTGGAAATTAAGAAGGATGAATAACTTTTATTGTATAGAAGTGCATAAAAAAAGACTCTATTTTCAATAGAATCTTTTAGAAAAGTATATAAATGTATCTAATAGAAAGACTTTGAATGATAGAGCCAACACGAATAGCCCTCTACTTTGATTTTTTTTCAAATATAGAGAGCTGAAAATGATTACATTTCTTCCATTACTTTTAATACCTGTTCAGTTGATGTTACTTGAATTCCAGTACGTATCAGCTTTTCCAAGGCACGTATAAAGGTAATTAAATTTATGCTATCAGGTACTTCAATTACCCTTAGCTTTTCTTTTGGTAATTTATCTATCTTTTCAATGAACAATTCACGTACATCGCTAGGAATAAAGCGTTCCTTATGTCCTTTTATCTTTAAAAGTTCACGCATTTCTATTTCTAAAGCCATATAAGCATTTAGATTTGCACCTTGTTCATAAGCGTATTTTCTAAATAATGTTTCTTCTTGATATCTTAGATAATTACGATGGTAAGATTCCTCTGTAACAGGTACGGCAAATTTGTTCTTTAATAACTCAAATGTTTTACGGAACAGCTTCTTGATGCTTCGGCGAGAGTACATAGAGAAATGCAATCCGAAATCAAATATAGCTTGTTCTTTTTGTTTTGCGGGTACGTGCTGTGTAATAAGAGGATAAACCCCTTCTTTAGCTGCGGTATCAAGAATATGATACTGTGATGTTTGATTCAATAATTTTTTCAGTGTATATACTAACTTACTTGGATATTTTTCAGTGCGATCAATCATGTCACGCAAACTATGTATTACACTACGGATTTGTCGATGACAGGTATTTTTAAGTACATGAATAAATTTATTCATGTCTCGTGTAAATTCCCCAATATGCATTTCTTGTAGTGTAGATTCAATAAATCGGGCTTTACGGGCATACGTAACCTTTGGAGTAAAAGGATCACGATACTGTAGTTCGCCTGATTCTTTTCCACATAAGAAGTCTGAATGAATAGATAAAAATAAAGTCGTGTATTTTTTCTTGTTTTGAACCCCTTTTTGTAGTTTACAGATTTTGAATAGTGGAGTTCCTGTACAAGGCAATACAGTCGTTAGTTCTTTCATAACTGCACGAATTTGATGTGGATACTTCTTATGTAGAAAGCGGTACATCCCACCAAAGTGAGTCTTATTACCTCTTTCATCCTGTTTGTCTAAAGAACGTTTTAATGTAGTTTCTCTATGCTGTTGCATAGCAATATCTAAGAATAGCTTCTTAGATGCTACTGAAAGTTCAAAGAAAGCTTTTGTAAAGACTACAGGACTTATGTAAACATAAGGATTTGCTTTTTCTGTTTCTTCATTCATAAAATGAGTTATTTTAATTGTGTATCGACTATCTAATTCATTTTCAATCGTAATAATGTTATGTAGGCTTAATTTTTTTAATGCAATATAGAATTGAGAATGCTGTATACATGCCAATTCTTCTTTGTATTGCTTATAGTCTTCCCAAAGCATATGTACTGTTACGTTTGGAATAATACCATTCGTATAGCATTTTTTATGTAGGTAAAGGAATACTTCAAGATCTGCATTTGTAATACCGTACAATTTATGTTTTCTTTCCATTGTCTTTGAAATAGTATGACGTGAAAAAGATGGCTTTGCTTGTGCAACAAATCCATCGATATCCGCAATACGTTCTTCATACGACATTTGATTAATAATATCTTCAAGGTATGTATCTTTATAGCTATAGTATTTTCCTTCCAATGCATCAACAAGTGCTTGCCAAGATTTTAATGTAACTATAACCGCATTAGTAGATTGTCCATCTAGACTACGTTGATTACGAATAACAAATGATTTGCTCATCTTTTTCACCTCCTATACAAATTAAAATATACATATCCGTACAATATAAAATATACCGATTTTAATTATAGCAAATCAAAATTCGATGAAATGGGCCCCTTTAAGAGCAAACATGAAAAAATGAAATGTACGTTAATCTCTTTCATATCAAGGGGTTTCGGGTTTTGTTCTATTTTTTTTATGGACATGATATCACTATGGATTTTCATGTTCCGAATAAACAAGAAAATGAGTTATAAACTGCTAATAAACGTTGTTCTAATGGGATTGGAAGCTTATTTTCACAAAAATATAAGGGACATGATAGAGCTGTGGATTTTCATATTTCTATTTATTACAATTCACATGAAAATCGTTAATAAACATTGATGTTAAAGGGATTTATATGAAATTTGGCATTTATAAAAGGAACATGATACCGCTAGGAGTGATTCATCTTTTCAGATAGAAAGGGACATGATACCGCTATAAATTTTCATGTTTTATAATCCCCTGAAATTTGAGAAGATGTGGTATAAATGTATGGTATATAAGGGATTTAAGAGGATTTATGAAACACGAAAGGGACATGATACCGCTATAAATTTTCTTGTTTCATACCTTGAATATAGAAGAAACCCTTTTGTATCAAGGATAGAAAAGATTATGAAAAAATATATAGTTTAATTTCATGAAACATTTTAGGCTGGATTTTTTTCATGTTTTAATCAAAAGGGACATGATACCGCTATAAATTTTCACTTTGTATGCAAAATTTAATGAGTTTTACCATATATACAGCGAAACTGTTAAAACATGAATAACCTAGCTTTTTCATGTTTAGTCAAAAGGGACATGATATCGCAAAAGAATTTCATGTTTCAGCTAATCCCTTGAAAAATATTGGTTTTCATATAACGTCTTACCTTTTCCAAATGGATACAGTCTTGTATAATCAGTAAAAGAGGTGGTTATAAGCATACGTGCTAGATTATCACTAAGGGATGGTTGGATAGAACTTACTGTATTCTTTTTTATTTTCATGAATAGGAACATCATAAGGCTATATAGATTTAAGTTTAAATCATTCTCAATTGTAAATTAAATAAGGAGAAGGATGTATATGGATAATGTTCTACAATTGTTTAAAGATGCATTAGTAATATCAGCACCTATCTATAAACATAATGAACAATTGTGGTATAAATGGAATGCTTATTACTTAGAAGTTAAAGAAGATACTAGTAGGATCGTAACTTCGGACTATTTTTCCCCATCATTTTCAATGCTTGTACAGTGGCTTGAACAGCAACAAAAAAAGGGAATCTCCTCTTTGGAAATATTCACCAACATAGAAGCTTACCAAATTGAAATTGATGTGGCGATAGGATTATTTGTGGAGCAAGAGTTTTCAAGAGCTAACAATGAAACCGTGCAAGAACCAAAGGAATCTAATACAAGTTTAGAGCACGAGAATTACTATGAAGTGAATAATTCTGCGGTTTATTATAAATTAAGAGATGGTATAGCAAAGAATCAATTTGAAGAAGATGAAAATACAAAGTTGAAATCTTATCCAATTGAAACGAAAGATAGTAGTGGAGTTGCACAACTTTCTTCACATAAAGATGAAGATTTAAGATTAATAAATATTGAAGAAGCTGCTCGTTGGAATACATTGGTTGATGGTGTAATGAGTAATATGGATGATTTAACTGCTGACTGTTTAGATGCAATTACTATCCAATGGTTAAATGAGGCAAAGTCCCCTGATGAATTCATAGACTTTTCATATAATCAGGTATTAGAAATGTGTAGTATACCTAAAGCAAAGGCTAATAACACAGAATATTATCGAGCAGAAGATAAAATAAAGGTTGCCAAACGAATTGCTGCCTTAGCAAGTATTTTTATCTATTTAAATGATGATAATGAGGTAGTTGTATTAAATGATCGAGCTGAAGCAGGTAAACATTATGAAGTAAAGCGAGAAGTTATTAAAAGGCTTTTTGTATTAGATTCTGTGGTACTCTGGAGAGATACTAACACTAACGAATATATGGGGATAGAATCTTGCAGGATTAAGCCAGGGAGCTTCTTATCAAGTTATTTATATGGTTCTAGTAGTACAACGGCACTATTATCAAAAAAAGCGTTAGAATATAATAGTTATAGACATAAATATCATAAGAGATTGATTCGTTATTTAACTTGGCAATGGAGAATTCGTCAAATGTTCTCTAGCTTAAAAAGGCCTTACTCTATAGGAGGAGATAAGGGATTACTGGCTGTCATGGGTATAAATCAAAATCAAAAGCCAAATCGTATTCGTGAACAGTTAGAAAATGTTCTTATTGATTTAGAGAAGGAAAAGGTAATATCACATTGGGAGTACAGTGAAGATTTAAAAGAGGAAATGTTAACAAAGAAGAATTGGTTTAAGAACTATTATGCTCAGTTAGGTATAATAATTTTACCGCCGAAAGAATTAATGAATTCAATAGAAAAAATAGTGAAGAAAAAAACAGTAGAGATCATACAAGAAGAGTCTCCTGTGAAAATAGAAAATAACACTTTAGATGTTGATGAGTATGAAAATTCAATTAGAGAAAAAATATCATACTTCCATATGAATAAAAATATTACAATGCGAGAACTTTCAAAAGAAATAGGTATATCACAACCTACCCTTTCTAGGTTTTATAATAAGAAAACAAAACGCCTTTCAGGCACGGCTAAAGATAAATTAAATCAGTGGTACAAAAGACAAATTATTATTGATAAGATGTAGAAAAAGCTTAAATTTATGATAAAAAGAGTCCCTATTTTAGGGACTCTTTTTATCATGGATTTATAACGCTAGTTACCAAATAAATTGGCCGTATCCAGATCTTCATATTCATCTTTTAGTACTGCTTTTTCAGTTGTTGATTCATTTTCTATATGTGTATCTTTAGAAGTAGAATTCTTTTCAGTAGATGAGATTATTCTATTTGAATCGGCTATCTCTTCTTCATTTGCTTGGCTTTCTTTTTGAATAGTAAGGTTTGAATTATTTAAAAGTATACGCTTAACATCATTTAAAAAGTCTTTATCTTGAAGTAAAATTTCTTTTTGCATTTGTTGCTGTATCTTATAATCAGCCACGTCTTGTAAACCGTGTTTATCAATAAAATAGCAAACAAGTTTATACAAAGAATCGGCTATATTGCTTTGTGACTCGAACCATTTAAAGAATTCTTCATTCTCAATCTTCTTGAGGTTCCAGAAGAAGGATTCTCTTTTTTTGTCGGACATACTATTTCACCTTTTTTCGAGAAAGAATTTTCTTGATAATTTGCATCCCCTTAGCATTCATATCTACAGCGTATTTCTCTGGAATCCACAATAAGTACATTCCAACTCGCTCACAATACTCTAATAATTGATTATATAATTCATCTTTAAAAGTAATACTTCCCCCACCATACACACATAAAACTTCAGCTTCACTGGCTGTATTGTTTACATATTTTTCATCTGTATCTTCTAGGATTAGTTCAGCTTGTTCCACTTTTGTAATATTAAAGTGGGTTGTTGCCTCTTCATGGTATTTATGATCTATATCTTGAAGAATTTGAGAGAATTGTTGGCGTTTAATGTTTGTGCCACGTTCTTGATTTAATAATTTTACAGCTTCTTCTGTAGCATGACCGACACCACGTCTTTCACCGCTACAAGCATCAATTACTGGGTTCACGCCAACTGTATAGATATACTCAGTTGTTCCATCCCCAATATCAGAATGTAGAATCTTTTTGTTTTTAAAGAAAGAGCCGTCAATTTTTTTGATTTCAAGTTTTTTTGCATATAGTTTAGTGAAATCAGTAAACATCTCCTCTTCCCCTTCAAGAATTGCAAATAACGGAGGAACACCCTCTTGTGTAATGTTTGCACTATTAAATGTTAAGCTAACCGTTACCTGCTCTTCTCCTACATAAACCACTACAACATGATTTGAATTAGTAAAACGCTGTTCTAAATGTTTAGCGTTTACGGGTGTCCATTGGCTTGCTGGGATAGCTGAAATAAGGTCGACAGTCACATTAATTGATTGTGGTAGTTCTTCTGTGCGTTCCCATTCAAGTTGAACTGATTTGTTTGCAATTAATCCTAGCATATTAATTAGAGGTAAATCATCATTGTATTTTTGACCTACTTTAATGTTCATGTTTTTAGGATTTTTCCCTGTTAACATCGCTCGATTACCAATGAAATACATTCCGGATCTTCGAATTGATTTACTAGCAATATTCACGAACATATTATCTACTAAATTAACTACGTTTTTTTGGATGTTTGTCTCTGTAACATTAGGCATTGAGTAAACACTTTGATATACATTTTTCATTTTTATGTATTCACCATTGATGTAACCTTTAAATGAATCGTTCCCAATATCACCTTCTATGTCTATATGAAGAGTTTTGCTTTTTAAACTTGCCATTATACATCACCTCTATGAAATTTATTTCTAATTTATATCTAATAAATATATTATAACCTATAAAACCTTTAACAACAAGGGTTTTATAAGGTTTATGAATAAAAAATATAATTAAAATATAAGATAGATATAAAATAAATATAAAATAGATAATAAATCGAGATGTGTTGGGTTATTTCGGGATATTTCTGATCTTTTGTATTTTCAGATATGTATTAGATATCTTTTGGATATCTGTAAAATATAAAAGGCGTTATTGGTGGGAGGAATACGTTTGTCGAAGATGCCTTTTAAAATATCATGTTGTTTCTATGGTTTACGGATAGACTATTGATGATATATTTTGGGAATCCAAGGGATATCTAGTGGAATGAGGTATACATTTTAATCAGGAGGGAGAAAATTAGAAAGCAAATAAGATTAATTACGAATATGACTTATACATACTTGAATAGTTAAAATGGTTAGCCGAATAAACGTTATAAAGGTGTTATTTTGGTGTTTGATATTATGTGAACGCTAGGCGTTATTAATGCGTTAAACCCCTTTATATCAACGATTTAAATGTTTTTTATAAAAAAATAGCTGATAAAAAAATGAGATTGGAAGATTAGATGTTTTTTGGTGTAGTAACGCATTGAAAGACGGTTTTAAACTGAGATCTTTATTATATAAGTTTGTTTTTAGCTATTTTGATAATAACTATAACTAAAAGACTAAAAAATTAGTATGCAAATTAACCCTCTACATATCAAGTTAAAATATGTATTTTTGTTGTATATGTTCTATTTGTATCTGCAGCACTCCTTTAAAAGAATAGAGAATCTATGAAATTTGATTTGAATATAAAAATTGAACAGGATTAATTACAGATTCATATATATCTGCTAAACAAACGTTATTATGGTGTTTATCTGGCGAACTTAGCGGATGAACACTAGGCGTTTTTAAAGCGTTAAACATTGTAATAGTAGTGTTTAAAGTTAATTTTAAAGAAAAAATAGTTTACGAAGTGATAAAACCTATAAATTTTATTTTCGAGTTCGATATAGAAAAGTAGTTTGGTATATGTTATAAAGAATTTCAATTTAAATATTTCTATATAAATAATGAGATAGATATCAAAGTAGTTTCTATATACTTACTTAGATCATAGTAGCAATATAAAGCTATGCCTAAAAGTTGTTTTTAGGAAGTCCATTGGTAACATACTTTAAAAAGTAAAATTTCTTTCTGAAGCACTAATATAATAAGATTTTGGATTGGGT
>NZ_JBKFAQ010000010.1:0-12297 GCF_053345735.1 Bacillus sp. D48C | reverse complement strand
ATTCTCCGTGAACGCTATGCGTTCACGGAGAATCCATTATACTAATTGCAGGAATGCTGGTTTAAAGTTTAAAAGTAAGATATTTAAATAGACAATGAATAACCTGTATTGCTCTTGTTTTAATTTTGAAATTAACTCTAAATTTGTATGGTAAGATACCAAATTCTTTAACAAAAATTTTATATCATCGTATATTCTTCTCGGAGTACATATTTAAGTTTCTTAAGTTGAAGTAAATGCAAAAGTCTTATTTTATGAACGTTTTAGAAGTGTTATTTAGGCGTTGTTATTTGGTGTTGGGGCGTTCTTGAATCAATTTTTAGTGGCATATGTATATAGTAATTAATTCGATGTTTTTGATTGGTAGAGCAGAAGCCTTGGCTAAGAGATAATATGATTACAATTTAATAGGAGATTCTTTTCTTAAACATATGAAGATCTGGAGTATCAACCTTAGTTCGGAGAAGAGTACGGTAGACGTAGGCATATGTTTTTTTGAAATGAATGACTCTAGTCCAAATAAAACAAAATCTTCCACAAGAAACAAACGAATAGGTGATCAAATAAAAATATCTATAGTAGAACGTAGTTTGCGAAGGTCATGATTTAGTACAACTGTTAGACGGTATATAAAAGAATTAAGGAAAGTTTGCACTTCTGTTGGAAATGATATGTGATTAGGAATTAAAGAATTTTTCTAGTTATAAAAAAACTAAATTCGTTCTTCTGAAAATAGCTAGCAAAAGCAAGGCGCACTTTTTTCAGAAGAACGAAGGATTCTGAAAACTGGCATATGTAGCATAAAGAAGGCAATAATTTTTGAAGTATCTTAGATACAATTTTCAAGAATGTTGGAACTAAAGCAAAATGGAATGTGGAGAAAGTTATAGTTGTATCTGATCCAGTGCTTATAATCACTCATTTTAAAAGTTTTGCGAATAAATTTCTTATTTTTATGGTATATATCATAATAGATATATTAATCTAGGATTAACTTAAAAAACAAATCAATTTATTTCTTAGCTTTACAATATAGTTATAAAGAAATAGAAAAATTGTGTAATAGGGATTTATGAATGGAATGAAAATAACTATCATACATTGCGGGTTTCATGAACGTTATAAAAACGGTCATGTTGCTATCAAAATATATTTTTAACACTACTAACTATTTTTTTGTATAGGATGTATTTAATATGAGAATACTATTAATATTGAACTACGCCCACTTAACAATGTTGCGACCCATTTAATTTATTAGATTACGGCTTTATCTTGGATTTCTTAATTTCGTCAAGTGTGGGACGATAGAACGTTGAATGTTTTACAATTGCAATGAGTTTTGTGCAACCAACATTCCAATAAAAAAGTAATCTGTACAAGTATATGGTAACAAGACAATCTGTATGCATCGCCCACCTTCGCATTTTTGAGGAAGAAGCACTTTGTAATAATTTTGAGAATACTACTTTTAAGCAACTATGTTTTTAAATGATGTCACCAAATCGAAGACGTTACAAATTAAAATTATTAATCTTAACTTTAATCTATAAAGGTTAAGTGAATATTTTAAGGAATCAGGATTCTTTTACAATTCAAACGTTATCGAAGTGTTATTTTAGTGATAATTTTCACGTGAACGCTATCCGTTATTTTACCGCCTAACCCTTTAACTACAACGTTAGGAGTTGTTTAAAGGGCGTTACTCATAACAGGCGTATCAATTAATAAAATAAGTATTTAAATGATAAAAGCAATCTAAAATATATAAGGTGTTCTATAATTAGTACTGAATATTATAACAACAATTCCAACTAAATGAAGTAAAATTATATCGTATTAAATTCTTTAAACAGGAAACAACTTGCTAGAAGCAAAGAATAATCTTCCAAAGGCATATTTTAAAAAATGTCCTAAGTTTTGCCGTGTTATAGATGTTAATGAGAGTGTCCTTCTTATAACATACATTATTACAAAGGTATTAGCACAAGTTTGAATCATAAAAACGAAGTGGTTCATTTATAAAGCATAGAAATTACGAGAATAGTTACCTAACAAACTAAGAAGTTTACTTAGTGGATCTTGCGCCTTAAACAGTCTGTAAGAATGTTTAATACAATAGGAAGAAATAAAACAGATGAGCGCTTTAGAAACGTTAATTTAACGCTTTGTGGAATGTGAACGTATAGCGTTTACAAGAAATTCCCTTCATTAATATAATACGTTAAGATATATTTACATCTAAACGTATTATGTGATTTTAGGATAGATATGTTTTATTAAACAGTGTTCATAAGACTTATGAATTAGTAATAATGAATACTGCGATTGTATAATGCTGTTTTATTATTACAGATCTTAAGATTTATCTTAATTGAATGCTACACTTTATATAACAAATACAATCTGACAAATATATTAAAGTAGGCTGGAGATATATGGAGTATCTTTTGAATCCATAAGTAAGGACAAAAAAATATGTAGTTGTGGTTGTGCTGAAATTTTCTTCAACTTAAATGTTATCGAGTGTTATTTTAGTGATTTTTAATGTGAACGCTACCCGTTATTTCAGCGTCTATCCCTTTAATATCAATACTCTGAGTTGTTTAAAGGACGCAATTTATGCTAAAGAAATATATCAAAATGATAACAAGTGTATCAATTAATAGCTCGATAACAAAGTGGTAGGTTTCTATGTTGTAATAACTAATGAACGTTATAATAACGATCCTGACTTAATGAAGTATTTAAAGCAAAGTGGTATGAAAAAAAGTAGTTGATTTTAGCTGACGATGTTCGAAGTATGATTACGAAAACATAGACATTAATGGGCGTGTTCTTCATATGGCACATATCTTAGTAGCAAAGATTTAAATTATAAGAGCGATGTGATTCGTCTAAAAGGCCAAGGAACTATGTGATAGCGGCCTAACAAATTAGAGAATGTGTGTTCAGTGTTTTGAATCCGGAACGATCTGTAAGGATATTAGATGGCAAGTAGTTTAATACAATAAGAAAAAATGAGATGAGCGCTTACAAAACGTTAATTTAACGTTTTGTAAATGGTGAAAGCATAGGATTTAGTAATAATGAATGTAGCAATTGATGACAATGTAAATAAAAAATCTAATCTGGCAAAATGAATTAAAGAATACTAGAAAAAGCATGCAGTTTCCTATATGGGTTTAATATGTAGTTGAGGAATTAGAGGATTAGTCAAACCTCCCTAAAAATTGGAAAAGAAAACACTTAAGTAATTTTAGGAAATAGGATTAACATGTTGATATTAGAAATATAGAGTGTTTTTGGAATTCATAAGAAAGGTCCAATAAGATATGCAATTGTGGTCATCTTGAAATTCATGTAAGCAAAATATGTTGAACCACTCAGTACTTAACATCTTCCGGAGCGTTTTAAGTGAGGGATCCCTAAGTATAGAAGCCTAACGCTTTCTAATTTAGTAGGCCATCCCCATAGTTTCTACGGTTAAAAGAGGAATTGCTTCATTTCTAAGGTTGAGCACTGTGTTACGATCTCTATCATGATGTGTGCCACAATAAGGACAATCCCACTCAAGAATGGTTAGATTTTTAGCATCTTTGTTTTAGTAGTTACAATTGGAACATAATTGACGTGAAGCAAATGTTTTAGATAATACAGCTAATTGTTTGCCATACCACTTTGCTTTATATGCCAAGAGTGTTTGTAATTGGGACCAAGAGCTTTTGTAAGCTTTCTATTTTTGACATGCCACTGAATCGTACGTATTCTTTACCAATGACATCGTGCTTTTTGATGATTTCACTAGAGAGTTTATGTAAGTAATCAGCCCGTATACTTGCATCATTTTCATGGATTTATGCAAGTATCATGTGCTGTTTATTTTAGTTAGAGTAAGTAACATAAGTTATATAAAAGTACATTCTCAAAATTAAACAAGAAATAAAAAACATATTATAAAAATTTTTTACAAAACTACGTATTCATGTTGTGAGGATGGGTAAAAAAAAAAGCGGTAGCTACCGCTTTTTTTTACTCAATTAGATATGTATTAAATAAAAAACATATATCTGATTTAATTTCGACCAAAAAAACGTTGAATGAACGTTTTTTTGGTGTTATCTTGCTGTTCTTGGCGATCTTCATTCAATAGTTCAATTGCTTTATCCAGTTTTTCTTGTAATAACTGAATCTGTAAATCCTTGTCTTCTTTTTCTGAGCGTTCCTGTAATAATAATTTAATGATATCTTGGTTCTGCTGTACAATTTTATCTTGTTGCTCAAACATGTAAGAAAATTTTTCTTGAATCATCAAAATATCTGTTTCTGAACGTTTTCTGAGCGTTACTTGAACTTCATTTTCCTCATGAACGCTATCCGTTTTCTGAACGTTCTCTTCAGTGTTTTCCATGCTTCTTGTTGCAGCTTCTTCTAGTTTCCAGTTTTGATTTAAGTATTCTTTCATTTGCTTTAAGATATCTATATCATTCTCATAGTAAATTCGTTGATTACGCTCATTTCTTTCAAATATATATTCCATTTTTTCTAGTTCAATTGACCATCTGCGAAGTGTATTGGTGTTTATATCTAGTTGTTTTGCTACTTCTTGTGCAAAATATCCATATTCCAAACTTCACACCTCCATTATTTGTGTGTTAGATATTGATTCGTTCTTGAAAAGATCTTTCCTTTAAGAGTAAAAGTTTTATAGGCAGCGATCTAATCATTTGTACTCATATCAGTTTGTTTGTATACATACTTATATATTAAGTCAGTCTATACATCTAGCGTTAATGTTTTTTCAATAATAAACGCTATTCGTTCTAATAGCGTTCATTGTTGGAAGTGAACAAGTATTTATACAACATTAATGTAAGTAGGAAATTAATTTAAAACTAACTATTAATATTAGAAGTTTGTTGCTGATATAAGAATTTTACTAGATATTTGCAATAGAATCAAAGCTTTCATTAATAGAATTAGCAATTAAGTACTATTTTTTTATTACAAATGCCTAAAAAGCAAACAAAAAACTTTATTTATATGTGAACGCTATGCGTTAAAGTAGCGTTTTTGTTTGTATAAAAGCTTGCATAGTATGTATTACTTGAATATTAAAAAGGTACTAGATATTATTTATTGTGTTTTGAATCTCAAATAAGGTTATTTGTATAAGTGAAAAATAATGAGGGTTATTCAGAGATTAAATGTATTGTTTAAATATTAAATAGACATAGCTAAAAAAAACTCAGTTTTAGGTTTCATGTATATTAGTATGGACCAGATTTTTGAATAATATACACTTGTAATTCGATATGAAATTTAGATGTACATAGGGAGAGGGGCAATAGATATAGGCGTTTATTATTTTGACAAGGATACTTGTGATTAAAATATATTGAAAGAAAAAATTTAATATTATTTTGTTGATACTTACAGTAAATAAATCCTGTTTAAGAAAAGTGAAAGCTATAAATATATTAAAATGAAATTTCGTCTCGTTAATTTTACTTTACCAAATAATAGTTAGGATGAAAGATTTCAAGAGTTGTTAAAAGTAGTAGAACAGATGTTGGAGCAAAATATAGATTGTACAATAGTGGAAGAGGGGGAAGAAGACAATTGTATAATGAAATCAGTTGTTAAGACAGTGTATGAAACAAGTTATTATACATTTTAAAGAGTGAAATCAATGAGTACGAAGTTTTTAACTTTTAAAGCACATAGACAAATTAGAACAAATTAATCAAATACTATTGAACAAGGTTGATGAATAACAACAGGCCATTGCTTCCACTCAACTGGTAGAATCATAGTTTAGCCAATTGTTTAAGAAGTAAGTTATGCCAAATTAAATAAAAAATTAGGGAATCCTTTAGAAGATATGCTAAGCCTCCCTAAAAAGTTACAAAGAGATGCAAAGTACTATATTTAATAAATCTTGTTTTAGAAATTAAAATAAATAGAAACATTAGAATTAATTTTGGGGGCATTATGGTTATTGTATCAAGATATTGGAGATTTATGCTTAGTAAATTTCTAAGTAAATAGTTTAGTAAATAATTGAATATACTATATTCATGAGGTGTAAATTTTATAGTTGAATTAGAAGTAAAAAAATTATAGTCCATAGAAATTGTATATGATTTTTGAAATTATTTTATTGAAGACCAATAAGGCAATAAAGAACGATAAGAAGACATTACAAATAGCCTTGCTGTATATGTTTTTTTCAGCAAGGCTATTTGTAATTAGATTTTTTTGATTTTAATTGTGCTCATCTAAAAAATTATAAAAAACAAATGTATGACTATTATTTGTATCTAAGAGTGAGCTTGTATTTTGTGCATTACGTTTTCTACGATCTTGATTTTGTTTAGATTTTTGATTAAGCATTTTTATGAAATGTGCAGGATTACTGTTTTCAGCTTTATTAAATTGGAACCATTGCACACATTCTTCAAAATCCCATCTTATGTAGCGATCAATATCCGGTGGCAATCTTAAAGCAATTGTGTATGCATCATTTTCAGATAGGTATGTTAGCTCTTGACTCAAAATGTAGTAATACGCTTTTTTCTGATCTTCACTCAAATAATCATTTAAGTCTTGTAATCTATTATTTTTTCCTTGTTCCTCATGATTAACAGCAGGTTTTGATTGCTCTTCAATGCCGAAAATATCTAAGGAAGGTGAAGGTTTAAAATTGTTTTTTTGCATAAATTCAAGATCTGTCACATCAGACTTTTTACTAATTTTGTTATTTAAAAATCTAGTAAAAGTAGCACAAACATCAATTGCTACAGCCCATTTTATCTTGAAATATTCAACGATTTTTAAATAATTATTATGTATTGTTAAGATGTAAACAGAGGGGGCAATCTTTCCGTGCCGTCTTACCTTTATTTGTTGACATACTCCTAAATCTTGCAGCCAATTAAAAATGTAATTAATAATAGGTTTTGAAATTCCAGATTTTTTGCTAATGTGTTCTTGTTTAACTTGACTATAGCCTTCTTGTACTAAATAAGATAAAACAGTCTCTAAAGCTTCGTATTTCCTTTTGGTAAGATAATCTTTAGTGGTAGCACCTTCACACTCTAGGACAACACTATCAATATAAGAAGTTATTTTCTTGATTGCTTGATTGATAGCTCCAGGAGTTTTGGATAAGTGATGGATGTGGGGACTTAGTTCCGCTTTTGCTCGACTAAGCAAAAAGTTTCGCAACAACACTGAAAAAACCTCCTATTTTTCCCACTAAACACATACAGAAAAAACATGGAAAAATAGAGGTTCTTATTCACATTAAATTCACTTTATGTTATAATTACTTTTACAAGTGAACATTAAAAAATGTTAAATAAGACCCTTACTATTCTAGGAGTTTTAAATTGGTTCATGTCGCCAAACTAGAGACCAATTTAAAACTGTGTATAGTGGGTTTTTTTTATGTGTAAATATTTTTTGAAATTATTTCTTCTTTAAAATACAATCTTTCTATATATCTTATATTGTCATTAAAATAATATCAATCCCCTCGAGTAGCCTTTTTTATCCCATCTGTAAAAAACATTTAAATGTATTCATTCAAACGCATCTGAATTTTAGTGTCTTCACCATTATTTTTATAATTTTCTGATAAATAAATATAAAATTTTTATAATGGTCAATTTACACATAACGATAAGACCTTCGTGTTAAAATATTTCTAATTATACAATTTATGAGAAAAACATTAAGTAATATAATAACAAGTTTTGATTACCCGATTATTAAAGTTAATTATTAACCTCCAAGAATATATATAAATACTACACTATGAATTAAAACATCTATTTAATAATTTATATTGGGTGATGTGTCTTGTGCTTGGAAGGGGGCTTTACATTGGAGAATTTAATGGGGAAATTGTCGAAAATTAAAGCTGAAAAGAAAATAAGTAGTAGACAACTAGCAAAGGAAATTGGAACAAGTAAAACAACAATTGATAACGGACTTCAATGTAAAACAGAAGAGTTTAAATTTGAGATTTTTTTAAAGTTAATTCAAGCCATTTGTAATAGTTCGGAAGAGAAAAGAAAAATCATTCATGAATATATTCTTCTTTGTAAAACACCATTAAATGTACAAAAAGCATTATGCTATTGCCAAGCAATGGGAGAATACGAAGTAATAGCAGATATTATAGAAAAGCATGCGGATACAAAGGGATTAAAGAAGTACATAGCGGTTTATAAAATACAGAATAAAAGAAATCAAAACATAGCAAGAGGTCAGCAACTTCTAGATGAGATGTATACCAAAGATTTCTCTTCAGATACAGTGTGTCAAGCAGCCTTAAATATTTTATATATGGAAGCTATGTATGATAAGCAAAATTATAATGCGGTTATTCCTTATGCTGATCGTACAGATGTCATTTTAAAAGAAGTGAAACAAGAGTACGTTAAGAGATGCTTGGAAATGAAATATAAAGAGCGACTGGCTTATATATATTTAATGAGAAATGCCTTAGATAGATGTCGCAATACATGTTATGAAATTTTAGATTCTGAATTGGATATTTCTATTATCAAGGCTACAGCTTGGTGCTGTTTAGGAGAAAGTTTCACGTTTGAATGTCCATCTACAGCTGAGAAGTATATCAAGAAAGCCATTTCTCTTTGTGAAAGTATTCAAGTTCCACAAAAAACACAAAAGTATTTAGCGTTTCATACTACACTAGCGCATTTGTATATAGAAAATGGTATTAATTTAGATGAGATAAGATTTGATCTTATTCATTCATCTGAGAAGGCTTTTTTTGAATGCATGCATGGTGATTGGGAAAAGGGAAATAAACTATATGAAGATTTGAGAAAAGATGGTAAAAAATTTACGGCATTCCAGCAGTATTCGTTTTCAAAAGTAAATAATGATATAATAGGATTAAAAGAATCGTTAGAATCTTTCGAATTGACAGGTAATGTTTTTTATTCGCAATACGTCAAGAAGGAGCTATTAAAAGAAGAGGTGAAGTCAAGTGAATAATTTTTTAGCGGTTACGTTATATACCGTGATGCTATTGACATCGTTTTTTCAATTAGAAACACCAGATTCTCAATATGCAAAAGCGCAAGATACAAATAAATATGTTATGCAAAGGATGGTCGATCCCGGAGGTGGTTAAGCCGTTTAAGCAAGAAAGACGCTACTAAAAAGTAGCGTCTTTCGTACTTTATAATGATGGCTCATTATCATAAAGCGTACAAATTTCGTGCCACTACCACATAAAATTCATGTGAAATATGGGAGGGGGGTTACAAAATGAATCTTAATCAAGAGTGGTTTAAAGAAATGATTAACCAGGATAATAATATTTTAGAAACTTATCGTGAATTATTATTGTTAATTGGAAATTTCCAAGAAGGGTAATGTATTTCAGCTATGTTTTAATTTATTTTTAGTCTCAATTCTATGCGTTAAGTATTTTGCATACTCAATTAACTCATTTTCTAATAATGGTTTATCTTTATCAGGAATATTTTTATAGCTTTCATACAAATCTTTTGCTAAACGTTCAACAACTAATTTTCGATCTTCTGTTGTAAGAGCTTCACTATCACCAATTTTATGATTTAGGAGTCGATCAGTACTTACATTAAAATATATAGAGATTTTTTGGAGCATTTCAAAACTTGGCTCTTTCCTGTTATTTTCCCAATTGGAAATAGTACTACTAGCGACTCCTAAAACATCACCAAGTTCTTTCATATTTAATCCTTTAAGCGTTCTTAGAATTCTAACATTTTCTCCGAAATAATTCTGTATCATCTATTTCACTCCATTCATTATATTCACATTAGGGATTATTATTTATCCTTAAAGTAAAGTTAATTCACCTTAGGGATATAAAAGTATCCCGAAAGGATTGACATTCTACTTTAAGGAGAATAGAATGTGATTAAGGGGGTGGGGAATTGGCTGTCATACGCAATATTAGAGAATCAAAAGGGTTATCAATTCAAGAGCTGTCGGATGCTTCTAAAATACCTTTGAAAACTCTTTATCACATTGAAGCTGGTACAAAAGGAGTTATTGAAAATAGGGCAAAAGTTCTTGCTGATATTTTCAATGAGCCAATTGAAAAATTGTTTTTTGCTACGTACTATCGTGCAAGATTAGAATGAAACAAATTTCATTTACTAACTAAACAATAATTATACATCTATATTGTAAATGAAAAATACAGAAAAGTGATAACATAAATGCTTTTTTTAAGTTGATAAATCTGAAAATTCGGTTTTTTAGTTCTCTAAAAACTGCATATCATATGAGGAAACTGTTATTCATGTTGAAACTTTCGTGTCGTATGCTAGTCATTACAATAAGTGCGCTCCCTGTAGCATTAAACCTCCTATTTCCGGCAACAATAAACTTCCGAACGCTGAAGCTTCCATATGGAAAATACACGTATAAAGAAACATTCGCATAAGAAGGATATTTACTGAATGAAGAAATATTGTCATTTGAAATTAAAGAAGATGGTCAAATTATTAAGCAAACGGTGAAGGATCAGAAGAAATCACCCCACCCCATACTCCAGTGACAACACAACAGCTTAGGGCAACCAGAAGTGCCACAACCACAGATACCGGAAAACCTTTCATTTCGCAATTAGAGAAACCACAACTAGAACAAACACCAAAGAAAATTGAAACGTATCTTCCGACAACAGGCGGTAAAGCCGAAAATCCATACATAAAATGGATCGGTCTTGCATGTGTCGTACTTGGCTCAATTGGAGCTGTATTTGCAGTAAGAAACCGTAAGAAAGCTCAATCATGATATGAAAGAATATGAAGCTCATTTTAGTGAAGTAGATGAAAATCCATTAGGCTTTGCTATTGGATTTCGAAATGCATGTATATTCGTTATTCCTATTTGGACAATTATTTTTTGGACAGGGAGCAAGATATAAGGAGCCGAGAGGGAGATGAAATGAAATGTCAGGAATCTACATTGGTAATGTTAAACAAAGTTATATTAACCCGTTGGATATAAAGAATTTATATCCAACGGAAAAGGAAAACAATCTATTGTTTTTAGGGCAACCTGGAAAAGGTACGAAACATCGTATAGGTGATTGGCTTTCTAAAGAACTCATGCAAGCTATTTCTATTGCTCAAACTGTAATCAAGCCAAAAGAACGGTATGATTTCTGGATAGAATCCGCTACAAATTTATTAGCCGGAAGTATCTTGTATTTAAATCAACGACACGGGGATTTATACTATCTAGATTTAGAAAAGGTTAGGGAATTTGTACAACAAGCAAAAGAAAATGATAACTATCTTTTGGAGTTAAGTGAGCTATTAAAGAAAGATCATCCAGCCTATCAAATATTTAGCGTATTAGCCTTATCAGTAAAAGAAACAAGGCAATGCACAATTAATACACTTTTACGAATTTTAGATGAGCAGCAAGAGCAACATGAGAATTTAGAAAAACAGAGAGATTATTTTTGATTTCAATACTAGTCATAAGTGGATAATGAAATAGGAAGGAGTGCAACGCATGTTAGGTGTAGCTAAGAAGTATACAAAGGTGATTAAGGCGTTGAAAGAGTTGAATGAAGAGGAAAAGGTTGCAGGGGTGATAAAAGCTCGTTTTGGGGCTTATAAAATGGTCATAGAAGGTGTGAAAGAAAACTCCAACGATTATATTTTCATTTTTGATCCAAAAGGTATCTTTTATGAAGATACCCATCACGAAAAACAAAAACAAGGGTATCACATCATCAAACATGATTTATTAACTGGTTATGAAACACTACAAATGGATCTAAAACAAAAATCCGTTGTGTACATCAGTGTAGAAACGGAAACAAGTACGTATCAAGAGAGAGGAGAAGCATTATCTAATTTTCTTCAGTATCTAACAGAATGCAAGAATATAAGACCGATTCACCTGGTATTTCATCAATATGATTTGTACCCGATCCCTCATATGGAGCAGTTTTTGAAAGAAAGCGCAACATACCACATTCAGCATTCAATCGTAGTTGAATCTCAATCCGCATTACAGCACATATACGGAAAAGAGGCAGCACAACGCATCATAACCTCGTATAACACAACAATCCTAGCATGATCTAAAGCACTCGTTCACTATTTCATCCTATCTAGATGGCTAGAAAACTAGACAAGGGAGAAGCGCTTTTCTCCCTTCTTTATCAAAAATAGGAGGCGTTCATATGGGAAAAGAAAAAAGACTCACATTTTATGATATTGCGGCATCACAAGCTCATAGTGT